>JAFYEE010000170.1 GCA_017544405.1 Lachnospiraceae bacterium | reverse complement strand
CCGGGGACCGCATCGAATTTTGGGACACCTATGTGCTGTATCTGGCGAAGAAGCGCTGAAGGCCGTTCCGGAGGCCGAAACACCGCATCCAGAGCAGACAGTAAATCAGCTCATACAGCAATAGAGAAGGACCTTCCCGGGAAAGTCCTTCTCTATTTTTTTACAATTTTATCCAGTAAACTGTGGTAAAATATAACGGAGTGTTTCTTTCTGCGGACAAAACAGAAGGAAGCATCGGCAGGAAAGCGCCTGTTCGGGCGCAGGAACGGTACGGAGGATCAAAATGATTAAGCAGCAGAACAGGAGAATACGGGTCATTTTACTGGTACTTGGAATCGCCATCATCTTGTGCGCGCTCTTTCAGGTGGCATCGGTATCCGCATACAACAACCGGGTACATACTTCCGTTGGTCACGCGGAGTCGGATCCGGTCTATATGGACATCCATCCCAGAGGGGACAGTACCTCCGAATGGTTCAAGGATACCATCGGGATCTACGGCAAGGTCTTTGACGGAACCCTTTACAACAACTCCGCGAACGAAGTCCGCTCATGGAATCTGCGCATCAATGTGGAGGGAGAGTGCTACATCAATCAGTTCTGGAACGGAGAGGTTGAGATCCACCAGAATGTGGCACTGGGAACGGAGCGAGTGCAGCTTCTGAATCTGGCGGACTATCATCTGGAGGATCTGGAAGTCGAATATCGCATGGACGGCGCGGATCTGCTGATCCCGCTGCACGACGGGGATTATGTGATCTATCAGCCCTCGCACAAGTTTAACGAGGTCCCCCTGAAGGCCCATGACCGCGTGGTGATCGGTGTCATTTTCTACAACAAGATGCCCTATAGTGTGGAGGATGATTATGTGCTGGAGTACCATCTCCACAAGTCCTTTACGCAGGGCGGTATTTTCGTTCTGCTCATCCTGCTGATCGTTGCCTGGCTGATGGTACTGATCCTGTACCATTTTTCCGTCTATGTGTACCGCAAGGCGGAGAAGGAGATGGAGCTGCGCAAGTCCGGCATCTCCTGCATGACGGAACTGTACGCCGTGATCTATATCATCGATCTGGTGGAAAATACGATCACGCCGGTGGGTATGGATGAGGAACTTGACCGCCACAGACCGAAGCATCTGACGGCCAATGAACAGCTGCAAAATCTGTTCCGGGTCGATGCGGAGGATGAATACCGGGATCTGATGCTGGAATTCGCCGAGCTTTCCACGATTCCGGAGCGCATGGAGAACCGCAACTCTCTGACCATCGAATACATCAGTAAATCCTACGGCTGGTGCAGCATCCGGTTTATCGCGATGGACCGTGAACCCGGCAAGCCGCTGAAGAAGGTCCTCTTTACGATCCAGCAGATCAACGAAGAGAAGAAGGAGCTGGATAAGATCCTCGGACAGGTGGAGGAGGCGCGCTCGGAGAGTCTGGCGCAGAGCACTTTCCTGAACAATATCTCCACGGAGGTTCAGGCTCCGATCCGGCGGATCATGCAGCTCAATGACCAAATCCTGGAGGGGACGAAGGAACCCGAAACGCAGCTGCACGCGACCGAGATCCATTCCGCGGGCAATGACCTCTTTGCCCTGATCAACAGTATCCTGGACTATTCCAGACTCGAAGCGGGCAGGATGGTCCTGAATCCGAGGGCCTATTCCCTGCGCAAGATGGTCCTGGAGAACCGGATCATCGCCAGAGAGCGCGCGGAAGGGAAAAACCTCGAGATCAAATTCGATGTGACGCAGACGCTTCCCGATCAGCTGTACGGCGACGATGAACGCCTCGGACAGGTGATCCTGACGCTGCTTACGAACGCGGTCCGCGACACGGAGGAAGGTGTCATCTATGTCGGGATCTTCGGCAAGAAGATCGATGAAAAGGTGGTGCATCTTCTGATCTCCGTCAAAAATACCGGGCATATCCTCCGCACGCATTCGCTGAAGGCGGAGATGAGCAAGGCGGAAGAAACCATGGATACGACCGTGCATCTTCAGGAAGGCGATATGATCGGACTGAATCTGATCCGCGGTCTGCTGCGCCTGATGAATTCGGAGCTCAAGGAAGTGGAGATGTTCGGAAAAGGGGGGGATTTCTATTTCGAGGTGGAGCAGCAGGTGCTCGATCCTGCGCCGATCGGTCCTTTAGACGAAGTCAAAGCGAAGGAGTGACAGCATGGTAACATGGTTTTTCGGGATTCTTCTGATCATTTCCATTGTGGTCCTGGTCTACATGGCCCAGAAGAATTATGAAAATATAGATATACAGTACTGGACGCTTGTGGTACTGACGCCGCTGATCCTGTTGGGATACTGGCTGAAAACCAGGGTGTCGACCCCGGAGGGGGCCATCATCACGTTCTGCTACATCTACCTGGACAGCACGGTGCTTCTGACGGTCGTCCTGTTCTGTATCCTGCGCTTTATGGGCATCACGCCGAAGCCCTGGCTGAAGGTGCTGGCTTATGGCGCCGCTTTCGGCCACATGCTCATGGTGTGGATGTGCATCGACAACAATCTGTATTACCGGAATATGGTTCTGATCGATACCGGGATGGGGATCGCCACCAAGATGGAGAGCGGCCCCCTGAAGATCGTTCACTGGATCTATCTGATCATCATCATGCTTTCCATCGTCGGGCTCATCGTCATGGCGCATGTCAAGAAGGGGACCTATTCGCGCAGGACGCTGTTTCTGTACACCTTCCTGGTGTCGCTGGGGCTTATCGTCTATGGGATCGAGTCCCTGGTCGATGTGGATTTTTCCATTTTGCCCGTTTTGTATGTGGTTTCGGATATCCTGATCGCGATCAACTACGATCACGCGCACACGCACGACATTTCCTGTCTGATCTCCGAGCAGCAGAAATACCACGGGGCGAAGGGATATGCGGCCTTTGATCTGGAGGGGAGATATCTGAGCTGCAATGAGAAGGCGTACGAGTACCTCCCGCTGCTCCGGAAGCAGATCGTGGATGAGAGGCTCTCCCCCGAGAGCCCGCTGAGAGAGATCTTCTACGATCTCATCGATGATTTCCGCGCGGGACGCAAGCCGGTCAAAAAATTCCCCGTGGGGGATATGGCCTGCCAGTGCGAACTGACCGAATTCTCCATCCGCAAGGACGGCAAGATACAGGGGTATCTCTTCGATATCCGCGATGTGACCGAGGAGCAGAAGGTGCTTCAGGTCATGCAGGATTACAATGACACCCTCAATACCGAGGTTGCGGCCAAGACAGAGAACATCAAGACCATCCAGGAGAAGATCGTCCTGGGTCTTGCGAACATGGTGGAAAACCGTGACAACAATACCGGCGGTCATGTCAAGCGCACCAGTGACATCATCCGCTATGTCGTCGAGGAGGTCCGCAAGCAGGGGGTCTACCGGATCAGCGACGAATTCATGGAGGATGTGATCCGCGCCGCACCTATGCACGATCTCGGGAAGATCACGATCGAAAATGCGATCCTGTTGAAGCCCGGACGTCTGACCGAAGAGGAATATGCGATCATGAAGACGCACTCGGTCAAGAGCGGGGAATTCGTGAATATCATTCTGAAGGGCGTCGAGGAGCGTCACTTTGTCGATGTCGCGTTCCATGTGGCCAGGTACCACCATGAGCGCTGGGACGGCAGAGGCTATCCCGAGGGACTCGTCGGAGAGATGATCCCGCTCGAGGCGAGGATCATGGCCATCGCCGATGTATATGACGCACTTGTCAGCAGACGCTGCTACAAGCAGGCGATGAGTTTCGAAAAGGCGGCCGAGATCATGCTCGAGGGCATGGGAACGCAGTTTGATCCGAATATGTACGCAGTCTTCTTAGGCTGCAGGGAAAAGCTCGAGGCTTACTACCGGGAGGCCTGAAAAAAGAGAGGCAGGGCGGTGTCGCACAGGCGGCATCGCCCTTTTGCGTGAGCCCCGGGATACCGCCGGGCAGGAGCCGGCCGATTCCGTGACCGCGTGAAAAATGAGAAGAATACAGTACGAAATGGGAATAACTGCCCGTCCGAATCGGATATACTGATAGAACAGACAGGTAAATTGTTTTACCAAACGAGGAGGGAATGCAACATGAGCATGATGGAGAGACCGGAAGTAACATGTCTGCCGGGCGGCGGCAGGTATTGGGAGCATACCTTCGATGAATTCTATCTGAAGGCCTACATCCCGGCAAATGACATTGACGGACAGACCAATAATTACACCTTCCGTCAGCCGCTTCTTCTGATCTTTGAGGAGGAGCGAAAGAATCCGGAGGAGGCCATTGCCTTTGCGGATGAGAGCGGCCTGGCACAGATCGCGGCAGCCGTCGACGGCGGCGTATTTTTCGTCTATCCGACCTGTGAGGGCGGCTGGAAGAATGCGACGCAGGAGCTGTACATTTCGCTGATCGCGGCGACGAGAATGCACCCCGAATACCGGGACGGCATCGTAGAGCTCAACGACTTTTTCCAGAAGAAATTCCTGGGGTATTTCATCCGCGGCGCGATCTTCCGCGCGGATATCTACAGCTACGGCGCATCCGCGGACTACGCGGCGAAGTATCTTCTGCAGACGATTCAGGGACAGTACCTCTGGGGACCCGGCGAGATCACGCCGGCCTGCGTCTCCATGGAGCGCCTGAGCGTGGTGCCGAACCCGCAGCGCAAGGACATCGCCGTCGTGAGCGTCGGCAATTCGCAGGAGGTCAATGATGCCCTGAAGGGGTGCGAGCGCCTTCTGGTGAAGGAGCAGGCGGATTATCCGGCGGACTTTAAGAGCTTTGTCCGCAAGTGGAAAATGTGGTGCGGCAATATGGAGACCGAGCCCGATTTTGACGCCCTCGGCATGACAGAGGAGTCCGGCATCGTGACGGTGAAGACCTCCCCGGACAACCAGGGACGGTTCAAGGACGATCCGGAGCACAAGATCGGATATTTTGCCTATTACAACAAGGGGATCTTCGACAGGGGGCCGGTGCCTCTGGTCGTCGGCAACCATGGCGGCGGAGATTCCTCCATGTTCCTGACCTTCGTGTCGGGATGGTGGGAAGTCGCTCATAAGAACGATTTCCTCTTTGTCTCGATCGACAATCATCTCGATGTATCCGCGACGGAGACCATCACCCTGATCGAGGAGCTGAAGAAACGCTACCGCATCGATCCGCACCGGATCTATGCCACCGGGTTTTCCATGGGAAGCGGCAAGAGCTGGGATCTGTTCCGCGAATATCCGAACTATTTTGCGGGTCTCATGCCGGCCAGTGCCCTGTTCCCCTACAACCAGAATGTCTTCTTCCGCACCGTGGAGGTCGACGAGCGTAAGGCAGCACCGGTGCCCGTCTTCTATTCGGGCGGTGAGGAATCTCCGCTGCCGGAGCTTCCGTTCCAGGCGGATACCTGCCTCGGCCGCATCCAGTATGTAGCCAGAGTCAATCACCTGAAGGCGAAGTTTGACGTGGATTACGAGGACAGGGAATCCTGGGAAAACAGGATCTGGGGCGTCTCCGGTGAGCGCAGCGAGGTGGTACACGATCCCGTCCGCGACGCCGATCTGACGATCCAATACTACGAGAGTGAGGACGGAATCTGCCGTACCGCTTTCGCAAGCATCAGCGGGCAGCAGCACGAATGCCGTGAGCACACCAATGAGCAGGCCTGGAAGTTCATATCGCAGTTTACCAGATAAAGAAAGACCGGACTCTTTTTGATATGATTCCCCTAAAGTAGACAATGGAAATAACCAAAGTCTCCTTTAGGGGGATTT
>JAFYEE010000169.1 GCA_017544405.1 Lachnospiraceae bacterium | reverse complement strand
GGGGACGGTGACGTCCGGTCCGAAGAGACCGGCATTGCCGCCGAGCAGCAGGAGCACGAAGGGGATGATCAGGATCACGCGGATCATGGTCAGTATATTGGGTACATTCCAGATCGTTTTCTTATTCGAAGTGTCGCTCATGTTGTCTTCCTTTATCCGATTGTATTTCTTACGCGATGCTGGGGCTGCTGTCCTCCTCTGACCGCGCTTCCGCTCCTTTGTTCTTTTCAAAATGCAAGCATTTTGAACGCTCGTAGCGGACGCTAAACTCAGCTGCGGATCAGTTCCCCGATCAGGTCATAGTCCCGGGCGCCGGTGACGCGGACACGCACCATATCTCCGGTGAGCAGCTCGCGGGACGCTTCGAGGAAGAGGTATCCGTCGACCTCGGGGGCGTCGCGGTAGGTGCGGGTGACGTAGGTATCCTCGCCGGCCACGCGGCCTTCCACCATGACGGTCAGCTCCCGTCCGACCATCTCTTCCGCCTTGTCGAAGCAGATCGCCTGCTGCAGCTCCATGAGTTCGTCGCGGCGGGCGATCTTGACCTCCTCCGGAACCTGGTCCGGAAGCGTGGCTGCCACGGTATCTTCCTCCTGGGAGTAGGCGAAGACGCCCAGACGGTCAAATTCGAGCTCGGTCACAAAGCGGTAAAGCTCCTCGTATTCCTCCTGTGTCTCTCCGGGAAAGCCGGAGATCAGGGTGGTGCGCAGACAGATATCGGGAATGCGGCTGCGAAGCTTCTCCACCATGCGGCGCAGGTCCGCCTGGGTCGTACGGCGTCCCATGGCGCGCAGGATCCGGTCGCTGCAATGCTGGATCGGAAGATCCAGGTAGTGACAGACCTTAGGCTCCGTCGCCATCATCTCGATGATCTCGTCCGTAAGCTCCTCCGGGTAGCCGTAGAGAATGCGGATCCATTCGATCCCGGGGATCTGTGCCAGACGGTGCACCAGTTCGGGAAGGCTCTTCCGGCCGTAGAGATCGATGCCGTACAGGGTGGTCTCCTGGGCGACGAGGATCAGCTCCTTCACACCGCGCTGCGCCAGCAGGCGCGCTTCCTCCTCGAGCTCCTCCATGGGCGTGCTGCGATAGCCGCCCCGGACCTTGGGGATGATGCAGTAGGTACAGTTTTTATTGCAGCCCTCGGCGATTTTCAGATACGCAAAATGTCCGCCTGTGGTGACGATGCGTCTCGTCCCGGCAGTCGGAGCATTCTTAAGATCTGCGTAATGGTCCCGGGGATCTCCGCCCAGAGCCTCGTCAAAGGCATCGGCCACCTCCGTGATGGAGGCGATCCCGATGCAGGCATCGACTTCGGGAAGTTCTTCGTGAATCTGGTCCCGGTAGCGCTGGGAGAGGCAACCGCTGATGATCAGCGCCTTCAGCTGTCCGCTTTTGCGCAACTCGCCCAGGCGGAGGATCTGATCGATGCTCTCCTCCTTGGCATCGCCGATAAAGCAGCAGGTGTTGACCAGCGCCGCATCCGCTTCCTCCTCATCATCCGTGAAGGTATAGCCGCGGCTCTCCAGGATTCCCAGCATTTTCTCGGAATCGACGAGATTCTTGTCGCATCCCAGGGAAATCAGAATGATCTTCAATCCTTACTCCTCCTCGGTGGGCAGAATGCGGACAGCGCCCTCGTAAAGCTCCTCCACCGCTGCGGAAAGGGGCTTGTCGTCGTATTTTCCGGCCATGGGCTCATCTCCTGCTACGATCTGGCGCGCGCGCTTTGCGGTAGCCATCACGATGGAGTAGCGGCTGGTTACCAGGGGCTGATCGCCCTCGGGCACATCACTGTTCACGGCATTGATCAGTTCTACATAAGACGGGTGTAACATGTTTTTTCCTCTTTTCTGAAATTCTGTTATTTATGACCTCATCCGCGAAAGGCGGCCGTAAAAAAGCGACCGGTGCTTTGGCAGATGGCAGTCTGCTTATATTCGGTACCTTTGGTACCTTCGGGGCTTCCAGGGGTTTATTTCTGGTAAACCTTCAGCTCCTCGCGGATCCGGTCGATGAAGTCCTGCATCCGGACGGGCTCTCTGCGCGCGGCCCGGACCAGGGTCCGGATCTCCTCCACGCAACGGTCCAGATCGTCATTGATGACGATGTAGTCATAGGCATCGATCCCCAGCGACTCCTCATGCGCGCGGGACAGGCGTCCTGCGATGACCTCATCGGTCTCGGTGCCGCGGCCCTTGAGTCTGCGCTCGAGCTCCTGCGCGTTCGGCGGCGTCACGAATAGGAGCAGACTGTCCGGATAGAGCTTCTTGATATTCATCGCGCCCTGAATCTCGATCTCCAGGATCACGTTTTTCCCGGCGGCCAGCTGCTGCTCCACATAGGCGCGGGGCGTGCCGTAGTAATTGCCCACGTAGCAGGCGTGCTCGATGAGACCGTTCTCCGCGATGGTCCGCTCGAAGGTCTCCTTATCCGTGAAAAAGTAATCCACGCCCTCGCGCTCGCCTTCCCGGGGCTTGCGCGTCGTCATCGAGACGGAGAGCACATAGTCCTCCTCCTCGGCGAGCAGTTTTTTAACCAGGGTTCCCTTGCCGGCTCCCGAGAAGCCGGAGATCACCATCAGAATGCCTTTTTCCATTTTGTCACCTCCGATTCATGCAAGCACGATCCTCTTTCCTGCAGGATCACTCTTCCTGTGAATCGTAACCTGTTATTCGATGTTCTGGATCTGCTCTCTGACCTTTTCGATCTCGGTCTTGAGCTCAATGCCGCGGTTCGAGATCTCGAGATCCGTGGTCTTGGAGAGGGTCGTATTGGCCTCGCGGTTCATCTCCTGCGCGATGAAATCCAGCTTGCGTCCGATGCTGCCGCCGGCTGTGAGCTCTTCCTTCATGGTGGTGATATGGCTGCGGAGTCTCACGATTTCCTCGTCCACACACACCTTGTCCGCGAAGATGGTCACCTCGGTCAGGAGCCTTCCCTCGTCCACCTTGGTATCGCCGAGGATCTCCTGCACTCTGGCACCTATTTTCTCCCGGTATTCCGCCACGATCTGCGGGGAACGCTCGTCGATGAAATCCACCGCCTTCAGCATCCCGTCCAGCTTCGCGATCAGATCCTCCTTCAGATGCTCACCCTCGACGATGCGGGTCTGCACAAAGGCCTCCGCC
>JAFYEE010000168.1 GCA_017544405.1 Lachnospiraceae bacterium | reverse complement strand
GCGGATATGCCGGGCTGACTTGAAGCTCTGCAGGATCCGCTCCGGTTCCTGCACGATCTCACCGATCCCCACACGGATCTCGCTGCACCCAAGCCGCTCCAGCTCACTCGCGAGGGACGCGGAAAACGCATAAGCCCGCTCCTCGGCGTCCTCCGCGGTATCCCCGAGGACCAGCAGTCTGGTACCCGTCCTGCAGGGGGACGCCTGCACGATCCCGCCGCTTCCGTCCGCCAGAGAGACGGCGGCCTCCTGGCCGGTCCCCTTCGGGTCAAAGGCCGCGTCCACAACCGCATAGCAGGACGCCGGGACGGGGCACCCCATCGACCGAAGCTGCGTAAGCACGTTGACGGCATCCTCTTCGGAAGCCTCATCCGAAAACAAAGAACCGATCAGTTTTTCCTTGACGAACCTTCCGTCGCTTTCCATCCGCGCGCGCAGACTTGCCGCGTGCTCAAGCGATTTGCGTTCCTCCTTAAGCTGCGCGCTGACCTTGTCGAGAACCTCCTTCAGATCCACGGCATTGATGGGTTTCAGAAGATACTCCCGCACGCCCAGCTGGATACACTGGCGGGCATACTCAAACTCATCATATCCGCTCAGCACAATGATCCCGATCCACGGCATCTGCGCCCGCAAAGTCCTGCAAAGCTCGATGCCGTCCATAAAGGGCATCTTGATGTCGGTGATCACGATATCCGGATTCGTATCACGGATGATGGGCAGCGCCATCTCCCCGTCGGAGGCCTCTCCCACAAGAACATAGGGCGTTTCCTCCCAGGGAAAGGACTCGCGGATCCCCTCTCTGACTACGATCTCATCATCCGCCAGAAACACTTTCATTTTCGTAGATTTCCTCTCTGGTCATGCAGGGCACCCGGAAGCTCACGGTAGTCCCGCTGTTGCTGCTCTCGATCTTCAGACCTTCCGTCTGGTTGTAATACAGACGGATGCGCAGATTTACGTTCACCAGTCCGAAACCGCCGTTGCCCTCGCTGACAGACGGCTGTCCCTTGATCATCCTCTCATTGAGGAGTCTTAACTGTTCGGGCGTCATACCGGAGCCCGTATCCTTTACGGTGAATACCAGATCCTTGTCTTCCAGTCTCCCCGATACCCGGATCGTACCGCCGCCCCGGCGGTTTTTGATCCCGTGATATAAGGCGTTCTCGACGAGCGGCTGCAGAAGGAGTTTCAGGACAAGATACTCCCCGATCTCCTCCGGGATATCGATCTCATAATCGAGGATGTCACGGTATCTGGTCTGCTGGATCTTCAGATAGCCCTCGATGTGCTTCCTTTCCTGACTGATCGGTATCCAGTCGGCGCCGGAGGAAAGGCTGATGCGGAAGAAATCGCTGAGCGCGCTCGTCAGCTGGATGACCTCATCCTTCTCCCCGGCTTCCGCCTTCCATACGATCGCATCCAGCGTATTGTACAGGAAATGCGGATTGATCTGCGCCTGCAGCGTCCTGAGCTCCGCCTTGCGCAGGTTTCTGGCGTCCTGATTGCTCTTTTCCATCATGGTCTTCAACCGGTCCGCCATATGATTGACCTGAAGAGTCAAATTCCGCAGCTCCGTGACATCGGTGTCCGCGAGCTTTGCCTCCAGGGATCCCTGCGCGATGCTTTCGGCCGCCTCCTCAAGCTGCTCGATCGGGAGCCGCACGGACGCGGCCGTCTGCTTGACTGAACGATTCCTGAACCAGACGGCGCCGATAACGACCAGCACCTCCAAACCGGCGGTCAGAAAGATCACCAGTCTGAGACTTACACTCATGTTCGCCGCGGAGCTGATCTCCTGCGTGATATAGTCGTTGAGCATGCTCTCCACCAGCTCGGCAACATCGCGCACCTCTGAGAGCACCGCCTCGTTTTCCACAACCGGGACCTCCGCCTCCAGATTGTCCCTTATGCGGTCGATATAGTTTTCCAGCGTCTGCATGGTACGATTGGCCACGATCAGGGAGAGGCGGTTTTCCTGCCCGGTCTGGTCCGTGATCGCCTCGATCGTCTTCTCCACGGAATGAACGGTCTCGTAGATCCTGCTCTCGCGGAGCGTTTCCCGGCCGCTTACGATATTGAAGGCCTTGCCCGGAATCTCCTCGGACACGACGGATTTAAGACTTGCGATGGTCTCCATGCGCGCGATGGCGCTGTCATACTGCCAGGCATAAAAGAGCATCAGACACAGGCTTAAGATGATCGGAACCACAAGGACCGTCACCAGCCGGTGGCTCAGATCACTGATCTGTCCCAGGATGCTTTTTTCCTGCCTGATCTTTGCCAATGTGCTCAATATCCTCTCGGTGCGATCTGCGAGGGATCATCTTCGTCGCTGAAAACCCGCTCCTCCGGATGGATCTCGGCCTTTACCTCCTCGCCGTTCTTGAGCTTCAGCACGGTCTCCATCAGTGCTCTCCCCAGGCGCGGTGTGCACTCCACAACGCAGTTGATCTTCCCCTCCTTCATAACGTCGATCGCCTCCTGCCCGCCATCGATCGACAGGATCAGGATATCGCTGCCGGGCGTATAGCCTGCCTTCTCGATCTCGGGGAGAGCCCCCAGCGTCATCTCATCATTGTGGCTGAATACGGCGTTGATCCTGTCACCGTAACTCGCAAGCAGGGAACGCAT
>JAFYEE010000167.1 GCA_017544405.1 Lachnospiraceae bacterium | reverse complement strand
GCCAGCTCCTACACCGGCATGATGTTCAACTACTACTGCTAAAACCCGAACGAAAGCATCCTTTCCGTTCGGGTTTTTTGTTGGGTTTTTGTTTCGTTTTCCCGGGCTTTCGCAAAACAAAATACGCGGCGCTCCCTTTTTGTGGAATGCCGCGTGTTTTTCATTTTTGCCGGCTTCGATGTAGCCTTCAGGAGCATGCGATCGCGATATGCAGGGGGTACGGTTTCCAATCTTCGGGCCGCTGCATGGGCTACGTGAGTCATTCGGCCCTCACCAACCCGATCAGCAGGCAGGATGAATATGCGAAATACTGCAGACACTATCTTGTCAGATGCGATCCGCCGCCTCCAGAGCCGCCAGAATCACCTTATCCATGTCATAGTACTTGTATTCTCCGAGTCTTCCCCCGAAGATCACATTTTTCTCCTGCGCTGCCAGCGCGCGGTACTTTTCGTACAGCTGCGTGTTGCGCTCATTGTTGACCGGATAAAAAGGCTCGTCCCCCGGCTTCCACTCCGTCGGGTACTCGCGCGTGATCACCGTATCCGGCTGGGTTCCGAACTCAAAGTGCTTATGCTCGATGATCCGGGTGTAGGGCACATCCGCCGAGGTGTAATTCACCGCCGCATTTCCCTGGAAATTGTCGCACCCCTCCAGGATCTCCTCCTCAAAGCGAAGCGACCGGTACTCCAGCGCGCCCAGAGAGAAGTGAAAAAATTCATCGATGGGACCGGTGTAGAGCACCTTCCGGAACTCATCCGGCTGCTCCTTCCCCGCATTTTCTTCAAGAAGCTCACGGTAGGTGATACCGAGCCGGACCTCGCATCCCTCCAGCATACGCTCCACCATCGCCGTATAGCCGCCGATCGGGATCCCCTGGTAGATGTCATTGAAGTAATTGTTGTCAAAGGTAAAGCGCACCGGAAGGCGTCTTATGATGAAAGCGGGCAGATCCCTGCAGTCCCTGCCCCACTGCTTCTGCGTATAGCCCTTGACCAGTTTCTCGTAGATATCACGCCCGACCAGACGGATCGCCTGCTCCTCGAGATTCGAAGGCTCCGTGATCCCGGCCTCCGCTATCTGCTTTTCAATGATGGCCTTCGCCTCCTGCGGCGTGCGGATCCCCCACATTTTGCTGAAGGTATTCATGTTGAAGGGAAGATTGTAGAGCTCCTCTCCGTAGATGGCCACGGGCGCATTCACGAAATGGTTGAACCGGGCAAATCTCCGGACATAGTCCCAGACGCGCTCATTGGAAGTATGGAAAATATGCGCCCCGTACTTATGGACCTGGATGCCCCTCTCCTCCTCCGTATAGACATTTCCGGCCACTGCCCCGCGCTTGTCGATCACCAGGCACTTCAGCCCCTTCTCCCGCGCCTCATGGGCAAATACGGCGCCGTAAAGTCCTGCGCCGACGATCAAGTAATCATAGGTCATGCCTTTCTCCTCCTGTCACCTCTTCATCATACCGACCATATCCACGGATTGCAACCATCTTCCACCGAATCCCGTAACCGTCCACGATCCCATAAATCCGCTCCGCTTGTAACCGACCACAGTTCCATCCTTCGCTCAGGTCTGCAATCTGCCTCGGTCCCGAAACTCACTCAGCCTCGTACCCGGCCCCTATCTCATAAAAAGAGGACTGTCACCGGGTGGCAGTCCTCCTGCAAAATCCTCTTGGATCTTCGAAATTACAGATATTTCTTCAGCAGCTCCACCTTGTCCGTGTGCTCCCAGGGCAGATCCACATCCGTGCGGCCAAAGTGTCCGTACGCTGCAGTGGCCCGATAGATGGGACGGCGCAGATCCAGCATCTTGATAATGCCGGCGGGACGCAGGTCAAAGTTCTCGCGGACGATCTCGACCAGCTTCTCATCGGATACCTTGCCGGTTCCGAAGGTGTCCACCATGATTGAAGTGGGACGTGCCACACCGATGGCGTAGGAAAGCTGGATCTCACACTTCTCTGCCAGTCCTGCCGCCACGATATTCTTCGCAACATAGCGGGCTGCGTAAGCGGCGCTGCGGTCCACCTTGGTGCAGTCCTTGCCGGAGAATGCTCCGCCGCCGTGACGGGCATATCCGCCGTAGGTGTCCACGATGATCTTACGTCCGGTCAGGCCGGCATCGCCGTTGGGACCGCCGATGACAAAGCGTCCGGTGGGATTGATAAAATACTTCGTGTTCTCGTCGATCATCTCAGCGGGCAGCACGGGATCAAATACATACTTCTTGATGTCCGCATGGATCTGCTCCTGCGTCACCTTCTCATCATGCTGGGTGGACAGAACGACTGCCTCGAGACGCACCGGCTTGCCGTTCTCATCGTACTCGACGCTGACCTGGCTCTTGCCGTCTGCGCGCAGGTAAGGAAGGGTTCCGTCCTTGCGCACCTTGGTGAGCTGTCTGGTCAGCTTGTGCGCCAGGCTGATGGGATAAGGCATCAGCTCTTCGGTCTCGTTCGTCGCATAGCCGAACATCATGCCCTGATCGCCGGCGCCGATCGCTTCGAGCTGCTCATCGCTCATCTGGTTCTCTCTGGCTTCCAGTGCCTGATCCACACCCTGCGCGATGTCGGGGGACTGCTTGTCCAGAGCGACCATGACCGCGCAGGTATTGCCGTCAAATCCCTTCTCGGAAGAATCGTAGCCGATGTCCACGATCGTCTTTCGCACGATCGCCGGGATGTCCAGGTTGGCCTTGGTGGTGATCTCACCGGTCAGCAGGACAAATCCTGTGCAGGTAGCGGTCTCGCAGGCTACGCGGCTGGCGGGATCCTGTGCCACACAGGCATCAAGTACCGCATCGGAGATCGCATCGCAGATTTTGTCCGGATGGCCTTCCGTCACAGATTCTGAAGTAAATAATCTTTTTTCCATGTCTTCTCCTTTCGAAGCACCGTGTCTCTCTCGATCTGAACGCCCGTAGCCGTCCTGTCCCTGGCAAAACGCCGTACGGAAATGATCCGGGAAAAGAAAAAGTCCGCTGACAACAGCGGACCTGAACTACGTTTCAAATCCTCTTATTGTTCGAATAATCGCTCAGGTGGGCACCTTCCAAATGGGGTTGCCGTGGCTTCATCGATCCTATGTATCTCCACCAACTCTGAATAAGAGAGACTATTAATTTGTTATGATTAACATACAATGCGCCGCATGGTATGTCAATGTCGGAAATATGAAAGTTTTATCAACTAGTCCCTCAGCCCGTCATCATGCGGAAATTGGAGTAATCCTGCTCCGTATCCACCAGATGGATCTGGGCTCCGAGCCCCTGGAGCTTCAGATGGAAATCCTCATAGCCCCGCTGGATATAGTGGATATTGTCGAGATGGCTCTCTCCCTCTGCCGACAGCGCAGCCAGCACCAGTGCAGCGCCCGCACGCAGATCCGGTGCGGAGATTCCCGCGCCCGTATAGCGTCCGACCCCGTCGATGATGGCGGTATTGCCCTCGACCTTGATATTCGCACCCATGCGGGTCAGCTCATCCACATATTTGAACCGGTTCTCGAAGATGCTCTCCGTCACGATGCTGGTACCGGAAGCCAGGCCCAGCGCCACCGTGATCTGGGGCTGCATATCGGTCGGAAATCCGGGATAGGGCAGCGTCTTTACATGCGTATGACGAAGCTCCCGCGAGCAGACCACGCGCACGCAATCATCCTCTTCCTGAACTTCGCAGCCGAGCTCCAGAAGCTTTGCCGTGATGGACTCTAAGTGCTTCGGGATCACGTTGCGGACCGTCACATCGCCCCGCGTGACCGCTGCGGCAAACATGAAGGTTCCCGCTTCGATCTGGTCGGGAATGATGGTATAGTCCGACTTATGCAGGGACGGAACCCCCTTGATGCGAATGACATCCGTTCCGGCGCCCTTGATATTGGCTCCCATGGAATTGAGGAAATTGGCCACGTCAACGACATGCGGCTCCTTGGCTGCATTCTCGATGATCGTCTTGCCCTCGGCCATCGCAGCCACCATCATGACATTGATCGTAGCGCCGACCGAAACCACGTCCATATAAATATGACTGCCCACGAGACGCTCCGCTCTGGTGCGGATCATTCCGTGCTCTACCACCACTTCGGCTCCAAGCGCCCGGAAGCCCTTGATATGCTGGTCGATCGCTCTGCAGCCGATGTCGCAGCCGCCGGGGAGCGTGACCTCCGCGTGCTTGTATTTTCCGAGAAGCGCGCCGATCAGATAATAGGAGGCGCGGATCTTTTTGACGTTCTCATTGTCCACCACCAGACTGCTGATATTCGCCGCATTGATGGTTACGTAATGTCTTCCTTCTCTGTGAACCAGAGTGCCGATGCTCTCCATGGCTCCCAGCATGACATTGATATCGCGCACATCCGGCAGATTGTCGATGTGGACGGTATCGTCCGTCATGATGGCAGCGGCCAGAATCGGGAGCGCAGCATTCTTCGCTCCTCCGATCTCCACCTCTCCGACGAGAGGATTACCGCCCTTGATCACATATTGTTCCATATATAATTCACCTCTTACAAGGCCTTCTCTTACATTTTTCGCGCCGGCATAGTGCTACCCCTGAACAAACATACCATATATGGTATGTCGCCGGCTGCGCACCCCCAAATGCAGATACACAAAGTATTTTATACCACAAAACGCGCCATTTGTCCACCCTGCGCGCGAAACCTCTTTCCCGGGTATCCCCTTTATGCTACAATAGACATCGTTCGAACGAAAAAGTCACAGCATTAGAAGGGGGAAAACCGAATTATGATTCGAATCATCCTGGCCGGATTATTTCTGATATTATTCCTGATCCTGACGATACCACTGATGCTGATCACCTGGCTGATCGGCCGTATTTTTCCTCATGCGGGGGATGTCAGCTCGCTGGCGATCGTAAACTGGGGCTTCCGGTGTCTGCAGGTGATCTGCGGCATAAAGCTGAAGGTCCTCGGCGCCGAGCGTGTGCCGAAGGATACCCCGGTTCTCTATGTTGCCAACCATCGCAGTCTGTTCGACGTCGTGGTCACCTATCCTCTGGTCGCGCGTCCCACCGGCTTCATCTCCAAGAAGGAGATCCTCAAGGTCCCCCTGCTCAATATCTGGATGGCGCTGCTCCACTGTCTGTTCCTCGACCGCAAGGATCCCCGGTCCGGGATGAACATGATTCTGAAGGCGATCGAGCTGGAGAAAAAAGGCATCTCCGTCTTTGTTTTCCCGGAAGGAACCCGCAAGCGCGACTATAACACGGATGACCTTCTCATGATGCATAACGGAAGCTTCAAGATCGCCACCAAGGCCGGTGTTCCCATTGTCCCCGTCGCCATCGCCGGCACGGAAAACATCATGGCAAAGCATATCCCGTTTGTGCGAAGCGCCAAGGTCACGATCGCGTTCGGCGAGCCGGTGGATCCGAAGACTCTGAGCAAGGAAGAGCTCAAGGAGATCGGAAACTATTTTGGCAGGATTATTCAGGATTCCTACCTGAACATAAAGGAGTCGGTCAGATGACCGGCTCCTTTTTCATGCCCGTATAACGGTGCTTCCCGATGTGCGTTCTTTCGTGTTCCTTTACGGTGTTTCCCACTGCGCGTCCGCTCCCGTCTCCTCGCTCTGACGGACCGCGATCATTCCCTTTTCCTCCAGCCCTGCCATCCAGGAATACAGCAGGAGGTATTCTCCCTCGTTTGCTCCTTCCGCATCGTAGGCGTAGGACTGCAGATTTTCTCCTGCCAGATAATGCAACATCTCCTCGAGCATCTCGTCGTACTGGTACCCGTCCAGCACCCGGTTGGCGCACACGACCTGCTGGGCGGACAGCAGAAGCTCTTCGCTTCCCTCATTTTTGGCCACCACCGGGTGGGCCAGCTCCCTGCGCCGGTTTCCCAGCTCTTCGCCCCGCTCGAGCAGTTCCTTCATCAGAAAGCTGCACACGTCCAGGTCCACGCTCTGACGGGTGTTCATGTAGGTCATCGCTCCGTACAGGTAGCCGGTCTGGTTCAAAAAACCGCTCTGCCCCATCAGAAGCCTTCCCTCCTCCGCCAGCAGAGCGCCGTAGGACGCGGATCCCGAGGCGCGGTACAGCTCCGCGAGCGCCCGGAAGGATGCACTGCTCTGCTGCAGTGTCTCCGTACTCTGCGAATACAGCGAGGAGGCCTTCTGCAGGCATTCCGTCGCAAGTGACAGATCGTAATTCTGATACAGATAGCTGAATTTGGCGAGGAGCGATACGTATTCCATCGTCCGGTTCTCGGGAATGCTGTCATAATCGACCTCGACGATCCACTGCATCACAGCTTCGGGATAATCCGGCGTCCCGTTTCCGTCCGCATCCCGGAAGACCTCCGGCGTATACTCAAAGGCCTGCAGACCGCTTGTCACCGATTCGAGCGGCGCATCCAGGTCCTGCAGCTGACGGATCATCTCCTGCTCCCGCCGCGCAAACTCCCTGCGGTAAAAATGCGCATCGATGGAAAACGGATACGACTGTCCCAGCCTGGGACATTCCAGGTAGTATGTTCCATCCTTCGTCACCGCGGAAAAATCCGCCATCAGGATCCCTTCGGCGGCGCCTTCCCCGGCCGCATTCTCCTGCGTCCACCGTTCGGGCGCTATCGCCCCCTCGAAGACGATCTCCCCCGACTCCGCGTTCACCACCTTGAAGGTACCGGGATCCGTGTCCCCTTTGATGTAGGCCTTTTTCACCGCATTGGAATTGTACCCGCGCAGATCCGTGAGAAGATGCGCGTCCACAAAGGGGAGCTTGTAGTCCAGCACGGCAATCTCTTCCATGGAAGGAACCGTCGTTACGATGGCTCCCGTTCCCTCCACGCTGATATTCCCCTCCGATTCGGGCGCGGTCCCTCCCAGCGTCTTCAGGTCCTGCAAACTGCAGGATGTGAGCATAAAAAGAGACGCGAGGAAGCACAGGCCATATTTTTTTATGCACTTCCCTCGCGTCATATTCTGATTCCTAACCTTTCGTACCTTTTTGTGTCCGGCTCCGCCCAAGAGGCGTCAGATCAGCCGCGACACGATGTATTTTACGCCTCCTTCGCATATTTCACAAGGTCCACATGCTGCAGAGTCCCGGCGCTCCCGTTTTCATATAAGAATACTCCGGTGCTCCTTATGTAGGCCCGGTCCTGTCGGTTTTGGTCCTGCAGGGAAAAATCCGTGCCGAGGCGCTGCAGGCAGAGAGCTCCCACGCCCGCCTCCTTCAGGTCATAGAGCTTCTCGCTTCCGTCCTCTCTTCGCACCCATACGCGGAGCTTGTCCCAGATGTCGTCATTTTCATCGATCCATCCGTTCCGGTCCCCGTCATATGCTGCCAGATCGGCAAAGCCGTCGCCGCTTTTCGTGCCGAACAGTTCGCTTCCGTCCCCGATCCGGCCGTCCCCATTCAGGTCCAGCGCCAGAAATCCGCTGCCCTCCTTCAGGCTGCTGATCTCATCCTGCTTTCCGTCGCTGTCGATATCAAAAAAGAAGGTCTGGTCTGACACGGCTGTCACATTGCCGTCCAGGTTGATCACCAGCGGATCCACACAGGTGGTCAGCGTCTGTCCCAGATCCCGCCGGAAATATTCGGAGCACTCACGGGACATGCCCACATTGACCCCGAAGGAGATCTCTCTTCCGTCCGCGCACCTTACGGTACCGTTCGTAAGAAAGCTGACCTCCTCCCGCTCGTAATACTCCGTAGTCTCCGTATAATACAAAGTCTGCAGGCCCTTCGTGCTTCCCTGTGCCTGCAAACCTGTCGGATCTTCCGCAGCGGGGGCAGCTTCTGCCGATGACCCTGCTGCGCCCTGCAGGCTGCTTCCCGTGCAGGAGATGCCTTCTCCTCCGAGCAGATCCATCAACCTTTTGCGGCGCTGTTCAAAAAGCTGCTCGAAAATGTATTTCAGCGTCTCCAGGCGGATCGTCTCCGCGGTCTGCTCCTGGGGATTTCGCAGCTTGTAATTGCTCTTGATGCTGCTTAAGTGATCCACCCAGTTCTGAAGGGAGGAGATTCCTTCCTCCGCGCCCTGCATGAGCTGCCGGAAGGAATCCTTCCCGTCCTCTTCGGCCGCCTCTCCTTCCTTCTGCGCGGCGCTTTGGTCCATGTTGGAATAATCCGTTAATTCAAAGCGCCGATAGGTAATTTTCGAAGTGTAATAGCTTCGAGCGGACTCCATTCCTATGTTCGAGGATTCAATCTTCAAATACTTTTTTCCTTTCCCACAGGTCCTTCTGTCTGGTTTTTTCCGTCCCTGGTATGAAATTGTAAAATAATAAGAGAGCACGTCGGCCAAACGGCTCCCGTACTCTCTATATCGGCATCTTCCGTGCCCTTCTTAACATTTCTTCCGTGCCCGGAACTACTGCTTCGGCTCTCCGCCGGGGAACGGGATCACATTGTTCGCTCCGTCCGGAGAAACGCCCCCTTCCGCTTCCTTTGCCTCCTGCGCCTTGCGGGCCATCTGTTGCGCCAGCAGCATCTCCTGCTGCATGACCGCCAGTGCCATCTTCTTGGTCACAATGACATTTTCCCCGTAGGGATTGATCACCACGCCGCTGGCCGGATTCTCATTTCCCATCGGGTCACGGCTCAGAAGCATCCGGAAAAATTCCCGGATATTCAGACTCACAAAATAATTCCGATACTCTTCGGGCGTGGAAACCTTCTCGTTTTCCTCGTTACTGCGCATGCTCTGCACATCGGTGTACGCGACAAAGAATTTCTTGCCGTCATTCGCATTGAGCATCGGGAACTGGATCTGGGCGCCCTGCGGGATCTTTTCATTGCCCTCGGAATCAACGATCGGGCCGGGGGTGATCCTGGCGGGGCTGATCAGCGTCGCCTTCAAAAGCTCCGCGGTCATAAGCTGCTGATGCTCGGGCGTATTCTCCGCCTTCAACAGCTGCATGGCTCCCACAAGCATGGGATTGGATACATTTTCATTTAACTTCATAACATCTTCTCCGTCAGCTGACCCGGTTGTAATTGATCAGGCACCCCTTGAGGATGATCTGACGCTCCTCATCGGTCAGGTCGCCGAGGGTCAGTTCAAAGCGCTCCAGCGTTCCGGCTTCGATATCCACACGGTAAGCCTCGATCACATCCTTCTTCTGCTCTACCGCCGCACGGATCCCCGGCAGGAAGAGGTAGTCGAGATTCTTGAAGGGCAGATCTCCCTCCGGGATCAGGAAGGGAAGCATTCCCCAGTTGATCAGGTTGGAGCGATAACGCTTGGTCGCGTATTCATTGGCGATATTGGCCCAGCCGCCGAGCACCTTCTGGCAGGACGCCGCCTGCTCGCGCGCGGAGCCGTCCCCGGGCTTCACCGCAAAGATCGTGGATCCGAAGCCGGTATTTTCCCTGTTCGCATCCTCGAACTTCTTCTTGACCGTCTGCATGACATCCTTCACCCAGGGCGAATTCTTGCAGGGATGCTCGCCTGCCATGCGATCCTTCTCCGCCTGCTGCACTGCCTTGGCCCGTCCGACGTACAGCGGATCCTTGCGGCTTAAGGCAAATTCCGCCAGTCCCAGCGGATTCGAGCGGTAGGAGGAGGTCTCTCCGGAAGGGATCAGCTCATCCGTCGTGGTCACCGGATCGTGGATCTCGGAGACGACCTGCAGGACCAGATTTTCCGGCAGAGCGCCCATGGCCGGCCAGTCCTTGATATTGGGACCGAGCTGAAGCTCCACGCTCGGGTCCGCCTTGCCCTTCGAGTCAAAGACGCGGTTCTCGTAAATCTTTGAATCGAAATGATAGACGTATTTTTTCAGCTCGCCGTCAAAATCGGTAGCGGGCGTCAGGATACCGCCGTTTGCCGCAGTGGCGGCGATGGAACGCGCATCCATGAGCGCAACGGAAGAAATCTGACCGTTCTGGAGCTTCGAGCCCTCGCGGTTCGGGAAGTTGCGCGTGGAGTGACGGATACTGAAGGCATTGTTGGCCGGCGTATCGCCTGCACCGAAGCAGGGACCGCAGAAGGCGGTCTTGAGCACCGCACCGGTCTCAAGGATCGTCGCCGCACAGCCGTTGCGGATCAGCTCCATGTAGATGGGAACGGACGCCGGATAGACGCTGAGGGTAAAGCCGCCGTTGCCGATGTATCTGCCCTGCAGGATGTCCGCAGCCGCGCAGATATTTTCAAAGCCGCCGCCGGCACAGCCCGCGATGATGCCCTGGTCCACCTGCAGATGACCGTTCACGATCTTGTCCCGCAGATGGTATTCCACCTTGCCGTCCAGCGAGACCAGTGCCCGCTTTTCGGTCTCCGCGAGGATGTCCTCGAGATTCGCATTCAGTTCCTCGATGGTATAGGTATTGCTCGGATGGAAGGGCATGGCGATCATCGGGCGCACCTTCCCTAAATCCACCTCGATCACGCCGTCATAATAAGCCACCTCCGCGGGAGCAAGCGGTGCGTAATCCTCCTTGCGGCCGTGGATCTCAAAGAAGCTCTCCGTCTCCGCATCCGTCGTCCAGATGGAGGACAGACAGGTGGTCTCGGTCGTCATGACATCGACGCCGATCCTGAAATCGGTCGACAGATTTGCGACACCGGGGCCGACGAACTCCATGACCTTGTTTTTCACGAAGCCGTTCTTGAAGACCGCACCGATGATGGCCAGCGCCACGTCCTGCGGGCCGACCCCCTTCACGGGAGCGCCTTTCAGGTAAACTGCCACCACCTGCGGACGCCGGATATCATACGTCTGGTTCAGAAGCTGCTTGACCAGCTCGGGACCGCCCTCGCCGACCGCCATGGTTCCCAGCGCGCCGTAACGGGTGTGGGAATCGGAGCCGAGGATCATTTTTCCGCAGCCTGCCAGCATCTCACGGGCGAACTGGTGGATCACCGCCTGGTGCGGGGGCACGTAGACACCGCCGTATTTCTGCGCCGCGGTGAGGCCGAACATGTGATCATCCTCATTGATCGTACCGCCGACCGCGCAGAGGGAATTGTGACAGTTCGTCAGCACATAGGGCATGGGAAAACGCTCGAGTCCCGATGCACGCGCCGTCTGAATGATACCGACAAAGGTGATATCATGGCTCGTCAGCTTGTCAAAGCGGATCTTGAGTTTCTCCATATTGCCTGAGGTATTGTGGCTCTTCAGGATACCGTAAGCCATCGTGCCCTGCAGCGCAGTGTCTTTTGTGACATCCGTGCCGGTTTGTGCCTTGACCGCAGCAGCCGCTTCGGGGCCATCCGCGATCAGCGTCTGTCCCTTTACGAGGTAGGCGCCGCCTTCGTGTAATGTAACCATAAAAACCTCTTTCTTTCTCTCAAAACAGGTCCTTCCCGAAGGAAGGGCCTGTCTTTTACTGTACTGTGTCAGGACTTCTTGGCTGCCGGAGCCGGCTTTAAGACCACCTTGTCCAGGTGCCAGATCTCGTCCACATATTGCTGGATCGTGCGGTCGGAGGTGAACTTGCCGCTGGAAGAGATATTGATCAGTGCACTCTTCGCCCAGCCTTCCTCGTCCCGGTAAGCCGCTTCCACCCTGCGCTGGGCTTCGGCGTAGGACTTGAAATCCTTCAGGATAAAGTAGGTATCCGCCTTCGCGGTCGACTGCGTGTTGAGCAGGCTGTTGTAAAGCGGGCGGAACAGCTCCGTGTCGGCGGAATAGGTTCCGTTGATGAGCTGCGTCAGCACCTTGCGGATATCCGGATCACTGTTGAAGATCTCCATCGGATCGTAGCCGCCGTAATTCTCATAGCGGATGACCTCATCGGAGGAAAGACCGAAGATGAATGCGTTCTCCGCACCAACTTCCTCCACGAT
>JAFYEE010000166.1 GCA_017544405.1 Lachnospiraceae bacterium | reverse complement strand
CATTGTATCACGAACCTTGGAAGAGCAGAGAGTAACACTATAAGAGAGGGTGTATTCATTCCGCCGGCATCTCCCGCAAACAGGAAGGCGTGGGGCGTTCTGACGATAAACAATAAGATGAGGATTTGTTCCATACAGTCAAAGTAAATCAATGGAATTTTTGAGGAACGGATAAAGGAACTTGTCCGGTTGCTTTAAGAAAAAGGCCTGGGATTCTACGAATGGGTTTTGCAGAAAAAATACGGAATTGCATACAGGGGCGCAGTAAGGCGCGGGCCGCGGCAAACGGCTGGTATTGGGGAGATTGTTGCCCCCGATGTGAAGCCAATCTGACGCTGCAAAAGGGGTTTGATGAGTCACTCCCGTACTGGATCTGTCAGGGCCGCCACCAGATGCTGATTAATCCGCATCTGGAGCAGGGATCGGACATTGTCTGGATCTGCGACGGCTGCGGTGGATATCTGAATCTGCAGGAAGGTTTTTCCGAAGGGTGCGGTACCTGGAAATGCACAGAATGCGGGTTTGAGAATGAGATCGATGCGAAAATGATCTTCGCCTCCGAGGACGAGGCACAGGCTGCTCTGGGAAATCCCTACCAGGGTCTGTCTGCGGGCGACGTTCAGAGGGTACTGTCCTACGTCTCCATGGGAGATGTGGACGGATCCGGGAATGTCATTCGTGTCAGAAATTGTGAGACCGGTGAAACGAAGATCAAAAAACTCCTGAAGATCTATGACAGGAGCATTTATGAATATCTCCTGCAGCATCCCATTCCCGGCATGCCACGGGTGGAGGAACTCTACGAGAGCAGGAACTGTCTCATTGTCATCGAAGAGTATGTGGAAGGGAGCACGCTGGAATCTTTTCTGGCGCAGGGCCCCATTTCGGGTGGCAGGGCCATCGGGATCGCCAAAGAGATCTGCCGGATCCCGGACGCACTCCACAGTCAGGAGACGCCCATCATCCACCGGGATGTCAAGCCGGCAAATATCATCCTCCGGCCGGACGGCAGCGTCTGCCTCCTGGATATGAACGTGGCGAAATGGTACGACCCGGAGGAGACGGATGATACCAGACACCTGGGAACCAGGGATTACGCAGCGCCGGAGCAGGTGGGGTTCGGACTGTCCGGATCTACCACAGGGTCTGATATCTATGCCCTGGGGATCCTGCTGAATGTGATGCTCACCGGGGAAATGCCCAAGAAGCGCAGGGCGGAAGGCCCTGTCTGGGACATCATTGAACGCTGTATCCGCCTGAATGCGCAGGAACGTTTTACGGCCGGTGAACTGGCGCAGGCACTGGAGGAACTGACGGAGAATTCTGTATGCTGAACAAACCGACGGAAGAACTGGAAGAACTGCTGGAGCGTACCTCGCCGGAGGAGCTGGGCGCGTATCTGAAGGACAATGCCCGGTATCTCGCGGGCGAGGGCAAGAGCTTCTACTATTACATGAAGGATATGCTGGAGGAACACCGGGTGAAGCTGAAGGATGTGTACTCCTTTGCCGGCGTCAGCGAATCCTATGGCAGCAAGATCCTCACCATGGAAAAGCACACCACGGATCGGGACCTGATCCTGCGTTTTTGCATCGCAGGCCACCTGCTTCTGGATGAGACGAACCGGGCGCTGAAGCTCTACGGCATGCGGGAACTCTATGCCAAGGATCCGAGGGATGCGTGCCTCATTGTGGCACTCCTGAATCGGAACCATGACATGGGAGAGATCGACCGTCTGCTGGAGGAGCAGGGTCTGCAAAAGATCACGAAAGAAGAATAAAAGATTACCCTGCGAGAAGATCCTCACCTTTTTGGTGGGGATTTTTTTCGTGGGAAAGGGTTAGCATAAAGATACACCGAAGGCGGTGTTTACGCAGCGTAACCAAAAAGTAATTTGATACAGGCGTCGTCCGTACTTAACATGAAAAGAAGGTGGTGAGATGAGCGAAAAAACGACTTTGGGCAGATTTATAGCGCAGCAGCGCAAAATTCTGAGACTGACCCAGGAGGAGCTGGCGGAGCGGATCTGTGTATCGAAATCCGCGGTGGCCAAATGGGAGACGGACGGAGGACTTCCGGACCGGGACAATCTGAAACGGATCGCACAGATCCTGGGCGTGTCCGTGGATGATCTCCATCGGATCATCGAGCGGGAGGACGTTCCGCAAAAAAGCACATGCGTCAATATCACATCGGAGGTGATCGCGGCCCTGGAATCCTATGGGTACAAGGTG
The DNA here is from genome assembly GCA_017544405.1 of Lachnospiraceae bacterium. Taxonomy (GTDB): domain Bacteria; phylum Bacillota; class Clostridia; order Lachnospirales; family Lachnospiraceae; genus AC2028. The sequence goes on along the minus strand of JAFYEE010000166.1, from coordinate 11,777 downwards.
ATCCCACCGTCGGAACAGAAAGAAATGGAGGGAAAGAAATGAAGAGAGTGGAGATGAAGAAAATCGGCGGCAGAGTAGGGACGATTATTTTGGCAGCAGTCCTGACAGGGATGATGACCGGGTGCGGGTCTGTTGCAGATCCTCAGGAGCTGGCGGGGCCGGCACCTGTAACAGTAGAAATCGAGCCGGCACCTCCTGTGGAGGAAGTGAGGGACGAAACGAACGCCCAAGAGGATGCCGGGATTGGCAGTGCCGACGAGGATATCGGAAAAGACAGTGCTGAGGTTGAAGAGAAAGAAGAGACGGGCAGCACGGACGGGGACGGCGCGACCGATGAACCTCAGGACGGTGGTGATGCGAATGATTCCGGGGATGATAACGCCTCCGAGGATGAGGTGGATCCCGACCTGAAAGCGTTCCTGGACAGCTATGAAGAATTCATGGATGAGTATGTGGACTTCATGAAGAAATATACGGCCGATCCTGCCAACATGGTTTCCATGATGACCGAGTACGCGGAGATCATGGGCAAGTATGCAGAGTTCTCCGAAGCCATCGAAAAATACGACACCGAGACCATGAGCACGGCTGACGCCAAGTATTACATTGATGTAACCGCGCGGGTCAGCAAGAAGCTTCTGGAGATCTACTGATAAAAGACATTCTGTATTCGGACAGGTGTGGTACAATAGAACTCATAGAGTTCGCTCGGAAGGAATTTCGAAGGAGAATCGCTATGAGTATTGCCCCCCTCATCCTGAACAATTACATCATGGTTGCAGAGCTGCTGGGATTGTGGGTCATGCTTGGCTCAAATGTGCATTTGAAGAAGCGGACCATCATGGCTACCCGGGTTGTGATCCTTCTCATTTTTGCAGAAGCGATCTGCTGGGGCGTGGAGCGCTATACCCGGGAGATCGGGTATCTGACCATGACCAGGATCCTGCTGACCCCCACCATCTATCTGCTGCATCCCATCATCATGCTGGGGATCATAGATATGACGGAATCCATGAAGAAACACAGGCTCCTGCTCTATCTGCCGATCCTGATCAGTGCACCCCTTTTGTATTCTTCCCAGTGGACCCACCTTTTTTACTGGTTTGACGACCACAATCTGTATATCTCGGCGGACAGTATCCTGAGGTACTATCCCTATTTCCTCTTTTTCCTGTATGTGATCGCTTTTGTGGGGAGCTTTTTCTACCGGTATGCCCGCTATGGCACAGCGGAGCGAAAAGGGATCCTGATCAGCGTTGTGGCCGCATCGGTGGGCGCGCTTCTCCATGTGATCTTTGACATCGACGCGGATTACAGCACGCTCTTTGCCTCGCTCCTGCTGATCTATTATCTGTCCCTGTATGTGCTCACGGCCAAGGAGGACCCGCTGACCCACCTGATGAACCGTCAGTGCTATTATGCGGATTCCGAAAATCTGAAGGAGCATGTCACCGCAGTGGTCTCCGTGGATATGAACGATCTGAAGAAGATCAACGATACCCAGGGACATGCTGCGGGAGATCACGCGCTGCAGACGGTTGCCGAGTGCCTGACCGTGGGGCGTGTGAAGAACAAGAAGGTTTATCGCATCGGCGGGGATGAGTATGCCATTTTTTATCTGGGCAAGACCGAGGAGCAGGTGAAGCGCGATATCGAGCTGATGCAGGCGGCGTTGGCCCAGACCCCCTATGTCTGCGCCTTCGGCTATCAGATGGTGCAGAAAGGGGAGGTGGAGCAGGCCATGGTCTCCGCCGACCGGGAGATGTATTCCAACAAAGCTGTCCTGAAAAATACCAGAGAGCGTCAGATCGCAGCCTACAAGGAAGCTACCATTCGCGTCATGCATGAGGCGTTGGGTTCCGGCATGTGGAGCATGGAATTTGACGATGAAGGGAAGATGCGCTCTGTGGAATGGAGTCCGGAGTTTCGCAGGATGGTGGGCTATACGGATGAGCAGGACTTCCCCAATGTGTTGGAGTCCTGGTCGGATCTGCTCCATCCGGAGGATAAGGAGAGGGTGCTCCGGGAGTTTCAGGATACCATCGACGATTATTCCGGTCAGAAAAACTATAATGTGGAATACCGGCTGCAGGTGAAGAACGGGGAGTGGAGATGGTTCCATGCCATCGGCAGGCTTCTGCGGCGGGAGGACGGCGTGCCTCTTTCCTATGTGGGCATGTTTGTGGACATCACCGATCAGAAAATGGTACAGAAGGCGGCTACGGAAAGCCTGTAAGCAGTTTGGATCAAAAAAATATGGAACGAAAAGAGCCTGCGATCAGTTCGCAGGCTCCATTTTTTCGGAGGGAAGATGTCTTCGGATAACGCGGAGGAGCTCCTTGCTGTCGAGCGGCTTGCTCAGGTAATCCGCAAAGCCCTTGCCGAGATACTCTTCGCGCATGCCACTCAGGGCATTGGCGGTCATCATGATCATGGGTGTATCCCGGTTGATATTGCGGGGATCTGTCAGGGAGCGTTCGAAGGTCTGGATCCCGTCGAGATCCGGCATCATATGATCCATGAAGATCAGATCATAGGCAGCAGTGCGCATTTTCTCCAGCGCCTCATTACCGCTGGCGGCGGTGTCGATCCGGCCGCCCAGTTCATCCAGGAAATGCTTCGCAACCAGAAGGTTCATGCGGTTGTCATCCACCAGCAGATAGGTGCAGTCCGGTGTATGGAAGGCGCGTTCCTCGGGCAGATCCGGGGCCGCTTCCTCCGCGGATGCGTCGGTGCCCGGGACCGTGTCACAGATCTCCTGCGGCAGGTAGACCGTGAAGACGGACCCCTTTTCATATTCACTGCTGACGCTGATGTCACCGTTCATCAGTCCGATCAGGCGCTTTACGATCGAAAGCCCCAGCCCGGTCCCTTCGATCCGATGGTTGTGTTCCTCGTCGATCCGCTGGAAATCACCGAAGATCAGCGGCAGGTTCTCCTTTTTGATCCCGATGCCGGTATCCCGGACGCAGAAGGAGAGGGTCAGAGTCTGAGCCGACTGCTCTTTCCGTGAGACCTCGAGTCGCACCTCGCCCTGGTCCGTATATTTTACGGCGTTGTTCAGGAGGTTGATGAGGATCTGCCGGATGCGCAGTTCGTCTCCAATGAGCGCGTCGGGAAGATCCGGATCCAGCGTCTGCGTGTAGACGAGGCCCTTTTGCTCAGCCCTTACACGGATCAAGGTGCTTATATCTCCCAGCAGAGCACGCAGCCGGTAGGGGGCGGGCTTGATCTCCATTTTGCCGGATTCGATCTTGGACAGATCCAGAATGTCATTGATCACGGAGAGAAGGATGTGGCCTGCATCACGGATATTTTCCGCGTAGCTTCGGATGCGGCCGGCAGAGACGGAATCTATGTTTCGGTCGGCGGAAGTCTCGCGCAGGATCATCTCATCCATGCCGAGCACGGCATTTAAGGGGGTCCGGATCTCATGGGACATGCTGGCCAGGAAATCGCTTTTGGCGCGGTTGGCCTTCACGGCATCCTGCTCGGCGATTCGCAGCTTTTCGTTTTTCTCCAGCAGACGGTGGTAATCGGCCGTCTCCAGGGAAAAGTACAGGACAAAGATTCCGACAGATCCGAAGGGCAGGGAGAGCAGCAGCTTTCCGTCCGTAGCGGCCTGGACGATGAGTCCCAGCAGTGTGATGAAGGAAGCGACGGAGAGAGATACTTTTTCCCGGATTCCCATGCTTTTGAGCTGCAGCACCAGGATCAGAACGTTGATTGCCATGAAATAGATCGGCGGGGTGAAGACGATCGGAACGAAGAGCGTGCCGTGCATATAGGTGCCGTCCGGCGCGTACCAGAGGACAAATTTGAGCGGGATATTCAGAAGCATCAGCGCCAGGTAGACGTAAAAGAGCACATTGCCGACGATGGTCAGCCGTTCGAGTCTCCGGGAGGTGTCTACATAGGAGTGCAGATACAGGGTAAAGCTCCGGGAGGAGGTGACGCTGAGCACGGAGTCCAGGGTTCGAAGCAGCATGCAGACCGCCAACGGAGTGCCATACTCCGGGATGGCGAAGGTATAGGTCAGGATGCTTGCGACGAGGGCGAGCAGCATATTCAGCTCCAGCATGCGGAACAGCTTGCTGGAACGGACATAGCGGCCCGGATCCTGAAAGGAGATCATATATAAGATCAGCAGATAAAAGAAAGAAGCGATCTCAAAATAGGTTTTCGGCGGAAAGGAGTACATTCCCATCATTGGCATGCCTTTCTTCTCGTGAGATACTTTACGGTATTATTTTACTACATCCTGTAGCTGTGTGCCACAAAACAAGGTGCCGATCCGAAGATTCTTTCCGGACGGTAAATTGTTTTACTAAATCAGAGAATTGTCTGAAAACAGTAGTCGGTTTTCAGAATTTCGTGGTATAATCTCTGTAGTATGAATACATTCGGGGGAGGGTGCTTATGAACGAACGATTGGGCAAGATCTGTGAACGGTATATTAAGAACCGGGAGATCGTAAGATCCACATTCCGTCTGGAGAGTCAGGCGCTGTATTCCATCTGTGCCGCGCAGCTGACCGGGCACGGAAAGCAGCCCCAGAGTGCGGAGCTGAAGGAGGCCAGGAAGATCCTGAAAAGGGAGACGGGCCTGTTTTCCAGTTTCCGGGGAGAGATTGAACTTCCGGCTTTGACCGCGCTGGTGACCGCACCGGATGCGGAGCTTCGGATGAAGCAGATCACGGAGATGTATAAGATCCTGAAGGAGGAATTTTTCGGATCCACGTATCTGGCGCTGGCAGCGATGCTGCTTCCGGAACTTGTGCCCGGGGAGAGTGCCAGACCCTATATTGCCAGGGGCAAAGGGATCTTTCAGATGATGAAGGAGGAGCACCCTTTTCTGACCTCCTCCGAGGACAGTGTGCTGGCCATCCTGCTCTCCTTCTCGGAGAAGAGTGACGAGCAGCTGATCCGCGACATGGAACAGGTCTATTCCTTCCTGAAGGCGCGCATCAAATGGAGCGATTCCGAGAGCATGCAGACGGTGTCCCATATTCTCGCAATGGGGGAACCGCCCGCACAGGAGAGCGCGGAACGGTTTCTGAAGATCTTCGAGTGTCTGAATGAAGCTGGTCATGCATACGGCAAGGATTATCAGCTGACGGCGCTGGCCGTGCTTGCGATCTCGGGACAGGAGATCGATGCGATCACGCAGGATATTCTGGAGGTGGATGCGTTCTTAAGTGAACAGGAGGGGTACCGTTCCGTGATCGGATGTGATAAGAAGACGCGTCTGATGCATGCGGCAATGCTGGTGACGCTAGCGGATGATAAGAGTGCGCTTCCGGATGCCGGGATCCTGACGAGTACGCTGGTGATGATCGCGGCGCAGCAGGCGGCCATGTGTGCCATCATCGCATCCTCTGTCGTTATCACCACGACTTCCACGACGTAGGAAGACGCTCTGTTCATTTTACTGGGGACTGACCGGGGGAAGGTTACTGTAAAGGGGTGGAAGCACCCCGGATCTGTAGTACTTGGGGGTTTATGATATGACCAGAAAAAACGGAATTCGCGTCAGAAACCTTCTGGTGGCGGGAGGCGTTCTATTTTTCCTGCTGGCGGTGGTTCTGCTGATTATGACCTTTGTATTCAAACCGGAAGAGAAGTCGGAGGTGGCTGAGGTGAGCGAGCCGACGGCTCCGGATTACAAGGTTCTGTTTTTGGATTCCTATTCTCCGACGCATGTGTCCTATCCGGCGCAGGAGAGAGGGATCAAGGCCGGTCTGTATTCCAATAATATCAGCTATGACGTCATCTACATGGACACGAAGAATTATGGCAGCCAGGAGGAGATCGACGCCTTTTATGCTTTTTTCCGGGATCGTCTGCTGGGCTCGGAGAAGAAATACGACGGCGTGATCACCGGGGATGACGCGGCGCTGAAATTCGCGCTTCAGCACCAGGAGGAGCTTTTCCCTGGATTGCCCATCGTGTATTATGGGATCAACAATATTTCCCTGGCGGAGGAAGCCGTACAAAATCCGCTGATGACCGGCTTTACGGAGGAGACCTATCTGGACGAGACGTTTGATCTTGCGATCCAGCTCCTGCCTGATGCCAACAAGATCGTGGGCATTTATGACAATACGACCACGGGGCAGGGGGATAAGGAGACCTTCTTTGGCTACCGGGAGCAGTATCCCGGCTATGATTTTATAGGCATCAATACCTCTGAGCATACGCTGAGCGAGTACTGCGAAATTCTCGAGAGCCTCGGGAGCGACTGCATCCTGATCTATCTGACCGCGTTTGAGGACGCGGACGGCAATGCGTATTCGATCCCGGAGAGCGCGCAGATCATCGTCGATCACACGCATATTCCGGTATTCCGCAATTATATGGGCGGAGAGGGGCTCGGGATCGTCGGCGGTGTGCAGATGAATTTCCCGGTGCAGTGCGAGATGGCCGGTGAAGTGATGGCGGATGTCCTGTACGGGCGGCAAAAAATCGCCGAGATCCCGCTGCAATATGACACGCCCGGCTATATCATCTACGATTATTCCGTTATGACAAGCTACGGTCTCGACACGAGACTGATTCCCCATGGCGCGACGGTCATCAATCAGCCGGTGGATTACTGGGATCAGTATAATTCCATTCTGGTTCCCGCGATTCTGATCATCATCGGGCTTCTGTTCATGCTGCTCGCGATGATCATCAATTATCTGATGATGAAGCGTACCACCGAGGCCCTGCGCAGGACCGAGGACAAACTGGTCTATGAGACCGAGCATGATATGATGCTCGGGATCTACAACCGGCGCGTTGCGGAGGAATTTCTGAACCGGAATATCATGGACGGGAAAAAGCAATGTCTGCTCCGGATCGACATCGATGATTTCAATCTGATCAACGAGAGCTACGGACATGCGGTGGGTGACCGGTATCTTCGCTTCGTCGCGAATCTGCTGATGGATTATGCCGTCGCCAATGTGTTCCTGCTCGCACGGCACAGCGGGGATGAGTTCCTGATGATCATTCCCGGACGGACGCTGTCTGAGGACAGCCCGGAGCTGCATGAGATCCACGAGATGATGAAGACACCGATGAAGCTGGGTCTGGAGGAGCTTCGTACGACGGTCAGTATCGGTGTGGTCAATACCGACGCGCAGACGGATGTGGAGACGATTTTTGCGTATTCGGATCTGTCGCTGCGCGAGGCGAAGGAGCGCGGGAAAAATCGAAGCGTGATCTACGAGGAACAGCTCCAGGAGAAGGTTCTGGTCGTCAACCAGACGCGGAGCATCCTTCAGAGCGTCATAGAGAACCGGAATTTCTACATGCTCTATCAGCCGAAGGTGGATGTACAGACGAAGGAACTGGTCGGATTTGAGGCCCTGATCCGTATCAAGGACCGGGATCTGTCCCCGGCTTTCTTCATCCCCATCGCGGAGGAGAGTGGTCTGATCGGTCAGATCGGTCGTATCACCACGGAGATGGTGATCCGTCAGCTTGCGCTCTGGCGGGATGAAGGCAAGAAACTCTATCCGGTCTCCGTCAATTATTCCTCCAACCAGATCAACGATACGGGATATATTGATTTCATCCGGACACAGCTGGAAAAGTATGCGGTGGATCCGAAATACTTTGAGATCGAGATCACCGAGGGACTCTTCATGGACAATAACTACCAGTCGGAGCAGCTCTTTAAGCAGTTCCGGAAGCTGGGGATTAAGCTCCTGATGGATGACTTCGGAACCGGGTACTCCTCCCTGAGCTATCTGACCTATATTCCGGTGGATGTGCTGAAGCTGGACCGCTCGCTGGTGATCAATTATCTGGTGGAAGGCAAGGATGCCTTTATCCGGGATATCGTGGGACTGGCGCATGATCTGGGCAAGCAGATGATCATCGAAGGTGTGGAGTACGAGTGGCAGTATAACAAGCTGAAGGAATTCGGCGCGGATGTTATCCAGGGATTCTATTTCAGCAGGCCGATTTCCGCTGATGAGGCAGCGGACTGGACTGTGAAGGAATAAGGTGTAAAGGTAAGGCCCGGTTCTTAGCCCCGGGCTTTGTCTGTAACCGGACAGGCAGGAGAGAAAAAAATGGGAACTTGTATCGTGATCTCCGCCGGCGGGTTCGCCGGGGAGAAGATCGTACCGGGGCCGGAAGATCTGGTCATCGCGGCGGATGCGGGATTTCGGAAGGCAAAATCCATTCTCCGGGAGGGGGATCTGGTGGTAGGCGACTTTGATTCGCTCGCGGAAGCCGGGGCAAAGGCCGTTTCGGAACTGGAAAAATGGGAGGAGGCGCACCCGGCGTCTGTCATAAGACTTCCCGCGGAGAAGGATGATACGGATACGTTGGCCGCCGTGAAAATCGGCCTCGAGCGCGGGTATCATACCTTCGCCCTGTACGGGATGCTCGGCGGGGACCGTCTGGATCACACGCTGGCCAATCTTCAGACCCTTCTCTATCTGAAGAACCATCACGCGAACGGAACAATCCGCGGCGACGGGGAGACCTGGCTGATCCTGAAGGACGAAGGGATCTGCCTGCGGAGCGACAAGGACTGCAGACTGTCCGTATTTTCCGTCTCTCCCGAATCCCAGGGGGTGATGATCCGCGGGTGCAGGTATGAGATGACACATGGAAGGCTGACCAGCGATACGCCGCTGGGAGTCAGTAATGAGATTCCGGCGGGATGTGAGTGCCACGTGAGCGTGGAGCGCGGGATACTTCTGGTGGGACTGAAGGAGTGAGAAGGCATGGCAAATCTGACGGGATGGATCCTGGAAAAATACAATCACATGGAAGGTGCCTATACCTGCCACCGGCTGCAGGAGGAGGGCAAAGCCCTGGGGATGGACGTAAGGATTCTCGGGGTGCATGATACGCAGATCCTGCCGGGCAGCGCGGGTGTGACGGTCCGAAACGGCGGGGAGGAGCTTACTTCTGCGGATTTTATCCTGCTGCGCTATAAGTGGGGACGGATGCGGGAGACGATCCCGCAGCTTGCAAAGCGCTGTTACAATTCGGTGAAGGCCTTCGGAAGGTATGTGAACAAGTACGAGCAGCTCCGTAACATTCATTCCAGGGAGGCGCTTATGCCCCATTCCCTGCTGGTGACGGCGCAGTATCCCTACGGGGCTGCCGCGGAAGAGTTCGGAACTGTATTTGTGGCGAAGGGGCTTGAGAGCTCCATGGGGCAGGAAATCTTTCTGGTCCGGACGCAGGAAGCGTGGGAGACGCTCCGGAAGGAATATGGCCCGGAGCGGGAGTGGCTTCTGCAGGAATTCATCGCCGAGAGCAGCGGGCGCGATATGCGGATCTACAGCATCCGGGGGAAAGCGGTGGCCGGCATGGTGCGGGAGTCCGAAGGAGATTTTCGGGCAAATGTGGCGCTCGGCGCCAGGGTCTCGACCCTGGAGATCACGCCGCAGATGGAGAAGATCTGTAAGGATGTCTATATCTCCACCGGCCTGGATTTCGTGGGGATCGACCTTCTCTTCGGGGAGGAGAAGCCGTATTTTTGTGAGGTGAATGTCATGCCCGGCCTCGAGGGGATCGAGCAGGCGACCGGCGTGAATGTGGCCGGAATGGTCATGGGAACGATCGCGTCGGATTTTGCGGAAAAATAGAATGGACAGGCAGGAAGCGGAAAATTATGTATATCAGTCCTATCTGCGTGCGGAGCCCTTTCAGGACCGGAATGCTCCGGATGCGATTAAGCGCCATCCGGAACTGACGGAAGATCTCCTTCGGGAAAATGCGCAGATCCCGGCCGCGGTGGTCACGGGCAGCAAGGGCAAAGGGTCGGTGACCGCGCTCCTTTCCGCAGTCTTAGGAACCGCCCTTCGGACCGGACGGATGACCAGCCCGCATCTGGTGCGCTTTAACGAGCGGTTTTGTGTGGATGGGATACCGATCACGGATGCGGAATTTGTCTCGGAAATGGAAGAGGTGAAGGCAGCCCTGGATCCGATCGACCGTGCTCTGCCGGAAGGGATCTGCATCAGTCCCATGGGGGTACAGGCGCTTCTGGCGCTCCGGTGGTTTCGTCGCCGCGGGGTGCAGGCCGCCGTTTATGAATGCGGGAAGGGCGCGCAGTACGATGATGTAAACCGCATCCCCCATACGTACGCGATTCTCGGTCCCATCTTTGCGGAGCATACCAGAGAGCTGGGAAGTACCACCTGGGAGATCGCGCGGGACAAGGCTCATGTGATCACCCCCGAGGTAAAGGTCGCCTTCTCGGCCCGTCAGGCGCCGGAGGTGCTCCGGATCCTGCGCAGTCGCGCGGCGGAAATGGGGGCAAGGCTCCTGGTCTGCGGGGAAGATTTTGATGCACCGCAGATCCGTTTTTCCGGACAGGGGATGCGCTTTGACGTACGGATCTTTTCCGACCGTCTGCCCGGCTTCGAAGTGCCGATGCTGGGCGATTTCTGGGCGGAGAATGCCGCACTTGCCCTCGCCTGCGGGCGGGAAATGCTGGGAGAGGAGAGCTGGCGGGCACATCTGCCTGCGATCCGGGAAGCCCTGCAGCGGACGCACTGGCCGGGACGGATGGAAGTCCTGCGAAGAGATCCGCTGCTGATCCTGGATGCGTGCATTCATCCTGCCAGCTGCGCGGGTGTCCGGCAGGTCCTGGAAAAGCTGGGGATCCCGAAGGTGAACTTGATCCTCGGCATCCCGGAGGATAAGGATTATCCCGGAGTCGCCCGTGAGATGGCGCCCTGCTGCAATCGTCTGATCCTCACGCGTTCGCAAAATCCCCACTATGTTTTTTCCTCTGCGCAGGCGGATCATCTCCTGGAGGAAGGAATCGCGGCCGACTGGACGGAGTCGCTGGAGGAAGCCGTCCGGAAGGCGGACCGGGCAGGGGGACCTTCTCTGATCCTGGGGACGACCTCGCTGGTGGGAGAAGCCGTGCAGCTGAAGGTATGAGCATAAGCAGGAAGGGATGCATTTTGTAACGGGTAACAGATTTTCAGTTCAAGAAAGGGAAGTGGTGTTATGGACAAGAAAGCAATGTATGCACTCAGCTACGGCCTCTTTGTGGTGACTGCCCATGAAAATGGCAAGGACAACGGATGTATCACCAATACGGTCATTCAGGTGACCAGTGATCCGAACCGGATCTCGGTGGCGGTCAACAAGGGGAATTACACGCACGATATGATCCTGCGCACGAAAAAGCTGTCGGCTTCCATCATTGCGCAGGATGCGGATTTTGCGCTCTTTCAGCATTTCGGCTTCCAGTCGGGCCGGGAGGTGGACAAATTCGCGGATTTTACGGATTGCAGGCGCGGCGCCAATGATACGATGATCATCACGAAGGGCACGAATGCCTATATCTCCGCGTGGGTGACGGACACGATCGATCTGGGGACGCACACGCTTTTCATCGCCACCGTGACGGATATGGACGTCCTCAGCCCGGTTCCTTCCGCCACCTATACCTATTATCAGGAGCAGATCAAGCCAAAGCCTGAGAAGGTCGGAGAGACGAAGGACGGTCAGACGATCTGGAGATGCCGGATCTGTGGATATGAATATGTGGGAGAGGAGCTCCCCGAGGACTTCATCTGCCCGATCTGCAAGCATCCCGCTTCGGATTTTGAGAAGGTGACAAAGTAGTCCCCTCGGCACGGAAAGAAAAAGGAATACGGAGGAAAGAAGGCGACGGCACGGACGGTGATATGATTCCCCTAAAGTAGACAATGGAAATAACCAAAGTCTCCTTTAGGGGGATTTTTTATGGCCAAAAAGAAACATTCTGTCGAGTGGATGCTCGAAAGAGTAAATGAATATCTT
>JAFYEE010000165.1 GCA_017544405.1 Lachnospiraceae bacterium | reverse complement strand
TCGATCACAATGCCGAATGCTTCCGCAGACAGATGGAAAATTTCATCGAATTCGGCGAAGGCAAGGCCAGAATGGTCAACAATGCCGACTGGCTGATGAACCTCAATTACATCGATCTGCTCCGCGAAGTGGGCGCATGCTTCTCCGTCAACAACATGCTGCGCGCCGAATGCTACAAGCAGCGCATGGAGAAGGGACTGAGCTTCCTTGAGTTCAATTACATGATCATGCAGTCCTACGACTTCTATTACATGTTCCAGAAGTTCGGCTGCAATATGGAATTCGGCGGAGATGACCAGTGGAGCAACATGCTCGGCGGTACCGAGCTAATCCGCAAGAAGCTGGGCCAGGACGCCCATGCGATGACCATCACGCTTCTGACCGATTCCCAGGGCAAGAAGATGGGCAAGACCGCCGGCAATGCCGTCTGGCTTGATCCGAACAAGACTTCTCCCTTCGATTTCTACCAGTACTGGAGAAATGTCGGCGACGCCGATGTCCTCAAATGCATCCGCATGCTGACCTTCCTGCCGATGGAGCAGATCCGCGAGATGAATACCTGGGAAGGCGAAAAGCTCAACGAGGCGAAGGAGATTCTCGCCAGAGAACTCACCACGCTGGTTCACGGCGAAGAGGAAGCGAAGAAGGCCGAGGCAGGTGCCAAGGCGCTTTTTGCGGGCGGCGGTGAAGGAGCGGAGATCCCGACCCATCAGTTGCAGGAAGCGGATTTCCGTGACGGCCAGATCGATATCCTCGGGATCCTTGCCTCCAGCGGACTGACCGCTACGAGAAACGAAGCAAGACGCGCCGTGGAGCAGGGCGGTGTCACCGTAAACGACGAGAAGATCACCGATGTGAAGAAGCTCTACAGCCCTGCGGATCTGAAGGACGGTATCCTTGTCAAGCGCGGCAAGAAGAATTTCAAGAAGGTTATTTTCTGACAGGCAACAGGAAGATCATCTACGCAAGAGAATCCGCGGGAGGCATCATATGGGAAATGCATACGACAAACTGCAGGATTGCCTGAAGGCGGTCCGTGCAAAAACGGATTTTGTCCCTCAGATCGCACTGATCCTGGGATCCGGTCTGGGCAATTACGCGGACACGATCCGTGTGGAATGTGAGATCCCCTACAGCGAGATCCCGGGCTTCCCCGTTTCCACGGTTCCCGGACATTCCGGCAGATTCATCTTTGGAACCGTGGGTGATGTAAAGCTGGTCTGCATGAAGGGACGCGTACACTATTACGAAGGCTATCCCATTCAGGATGTGGTGCTTCCCATCCGTCTGATGAAGCTGATGGGTGCGCAGATCCTGTTCCTGACCAATGCGGCCGGCGGACTGAATACCGATACGCCTCCCGGGAGCCTTATGCTGATCCGGGATCACATTTCCTTCTTCGCGCCCAATCCGCTGATCGGACCGAACGTAGAGGAGCTCGGAACCAGATTCCCGGATATGAGCGAGGTCTATTCCGGTGCGCTCTGTGAAATCATCCGTGCGCAGGCAAAGCTACACGATATCCCCCTCGGAGAAGGCGTATACGCGCAGCTCACCGGACCAAGCTATGAGAGTCCCGCCGAGATCCGTGCGCTGAAGAGCCTCGGAGTGGACGCGGTCGGTATGAGTACGGTGGTCGATGCCATCGCAGCGCGGCATGCCGGGATGAAGATCTGCGGCATTTCCTGCATCAGCAATCTCGCGGCCGGACTGAGCGCCGCTCCCTTAAATCATAAAGAAGTCCAGGAGGCAGCCGATCAGGCAGCGCCCAGATTTACCTCGCTTGTGACGGAAAGTATCCTTGCTTTCGGAAAGGCGGGATTATGCTAGCGGCCGATGCAAAAGCAATGCTGGTGGAAGGAGCGCTGGAGGCGCGTGAAAATGCCTATGCGCCGTATTCGCATTTTGCGGTGGGTGCATGCCTTCTGACCGAAGACGGCTCTTACTACCGGGGCTGCAACATTGAGAATTCCTCCTACGGTGCTACCAATTGTGCCGAACGGACTGCCATTTTCAAAGCGGTCAGCGAAGGTCACCGCAGAATCTGCGGAATCGCGATCGCCGGAGGGCCGGAAGGAGAGGATCCGAACGGCTATGCCTATCCCTGCGGCATCTGTCGTCAGGTCATGCGTGAATTTGCCGGGCCGGACCTGCCCGTCCTTGTCGCCAAAAGCAGCAGCGATGTAAAGGAATTTACGCTCGGTGAGCTGCTTGCCTGCAGCTTTACCTCGGAGAATCTGGTATGAACATCCGTCTGTATAACGCACAAATACTGACCATGGAACCGGGCCGGGACATCTTTCGAGGCGAAGTCTGGGTGAAAGACGATCGCATTGCGATGGCGGCAGAAGATGCGCTCCTTGGCAAAATACGGAAGGAGCAGTTCCTTCCGGACCTTCACTGGGATCTTGAGATCGACTGCAAAGGTGACCTGATCATGCCCGGCCTGAAAAACGGTCATACCCATTCCCCCATGACCTTCCTTCGTTCCCTGGCGGACGACAAGGCGCTGAAGGCCTGGCTTGAGGAAGATGTCTTTCCGCACGAGGAGCTTTTGACAGAGGAAGATATCTACGATTTTGCTAGACTGGCGATCCTCGAATACCTCGCCGGCGGCACCACTTCGATTTTCGACATGTACATCCGTCCCAGGGTCGTCGCGCAGGCCTGTATGGATACCGGCTTTCGCTGCGTACTGACCAGCGGACTGAACAATTTCACCTCCTCCGTAAAGCAGACGGAAGAGGAATACGATACGCTGAATCACTGCAGTCCTCTGATCCGGTACAGACTTGGTTTTCACGCGGAATATACCACTTCCCGCGAGATCCTGACGGATCTGTCGGATCTGTCCCATGCGAAGAAAGCGCCCGTCTACACCCACCTCGCGGAAACCGCCGGAGAGGTGGAAGACTGCAGGAAGCGTTACGATATGACACCTGCGGCTTTTCTTGACAGCCTGGGGCTCTTTGACTACGGCGGTGGCGGTTTTCACTGCATCCATATGACCGAAGAGGATCTCGGGATCTTCCGGGAGAGAGGCCTCTCCGTCATCACCAATCCGGGCTCCAATGTCAAGCTCGCCAGCGGCCTTGCGCCCATCCGACGGATGACGCAGCTCGGGATCAATGTTGGGATCGGAACCGACGGTCCCGCCAGCAACAATGCCCTCGATATGTGGAGGGAGATTTACCTGACTGCCGTCCTTGCCAAGGTAAGAGAGGCGGATCCGGCCGCGCTCGATGCCTTCCGGGTGCTGTCGATGGCCATCGCAGGCAACGCAAAGGCCATGGGCCTTTCTTCCGCGGACTGTATCGCGCAGGGCAAGCTGGCCGATCTGATCCTGGTAAGCCTGCACCGGCCCAATATGCAGCCGGTACACAATATAGCGAAAAATCTGGTCTACGCCGGGAATCCTTCCAATGTGCGCATGACCATGATCGCCGGACGCGTCCTGTACAAGGACGGAGAGTACTTCATCGGAGAGGATCCGGAGGACCTCTACCGCAAATGTGAGATCAGAGCAAAGCGGATCTTTGCTTAGCTTTTGATACTGCCGTCGCCGGGCAACGGGCGAAATTTTCCATTGAGGAGGAAATATAAGATGTTAGAAAAGCTTTTCCACCTGCAGGAAAACAAAACTGACGTCAAAACAGAGGTAATTGCCGGTCTGACTACATTCATGGCAATGGCTTACATTTTGGCCGTCAACCCTGCAATCCTGTCCGCATCCGGAATGGACGCGAACGCAATCCTGATTGCCACCGCGCTGGCTTCCTTCGTAGGAACCTTCCTGATGGCATTCCTTGCCAATTATCCCTTTGCACTTGCTCCCGGACTTGGCCTGAATGCATATTTTGCATACACCGTTGTCCTCGGCATGGGATATTCCTGGCAGTTTGCTCTCTTTGCAGTCTTTGTAGAGGGTCTGGTTTTCATCGTCCTGTCCCTGACCAATGTAAGAGAAGCAATCTTCAATGCCATTCCCCTGCAGCTTAAGAAAGGCGTTTCCGTTGGTATCGGCCTCTTTGTTGCTTTCATCGGTCTGGAGAATGCCGGCATCGTTGTCAACAGCGACGCTACGCTGGTAACGGTTGTCAGCTTCCGTTCCGATTTCCGCAATGCCGGTATCGCTGCACTGCTGGCCATCATCGGTGTGATGATCATCTCCATCCTTCATGTCAAGAAGGTGAAGGGCGCGATCCTGATCGGTATCGTCTGCACCTGGATCCTCGGCATCCTCGCACAGGTGTGCGGACTCTACACCGGACCGAGCGTGCTTCCTTCCTGGAGCGGGATCAATATCGGTGCCATCGGCTCCACCTTTGGCGCATGCTTCAGTGCGGAAGCATTTTCCGGCATTCGTGTGCTTGACTTTATTGTCATCATGTTCTCCTTCCTGTTTGTCGATGTGTTCGACACGCTCGGAACCCTGATCGGCTGCGCCGACAATGCAGACATGCTCGACAAGGACGGCAAGCTTCCCCGCATCAAGCAGGCTCTGCTTGCTGACGCTATCGCAACGAGCGTAGGCGCTATCTTCGGTACCTCCACGACCACGACCTTCGTTGAGTCTTCCTCCGGCGTGTCCGAGGGCGGCAGAACCGGTCTGTCTTCCGTGGTTACCGGCCTTCTGTTCCTGCTTGCGATCTTCCTTTCCCCGCTCTTCATTGCGATCCCTTCCTTCGCTACTGCGCCTGCTCTGATCTTCGTAGGCTTCCTGATGGTAACGGCTGTCAAGGATATCAATTTTGAAGATGGCTGCGAAGCGATCCCCGCATTCCTCGCTATGCTGTCCATGCCTCTTATGTACAGCATTTCCGACGGTATCGCAGTCGGTGTTGTTTCCTACGTTGTGATCAACCTCTGCACCGGCAAGGCCAAGAAGGTTGCTCCTCTGATGTACATCCTGGCAGTTCTCTTTATCCTGAAGTACATCTTCCTGTAAGGAAACGAATGGTTTTATGAAAATCTTTCTCTGTATTGTGATTATCGTGGGCCTTCTCACCATGCGTGTGCGGGCCCATGAAAAAGAGAATATAGCGAAAAAGAAGAAAAGCCTCCTGGCATCCTACGGAAAGGAAAGCCGGGAGGCTCTTTCCCATAAGCGGATAAAATCGCTGGAGGACGCGCTGCACCGTCAGAAACTGATCCTTCCCATGGACCACATCACCTGGAACGACCTTGGGATGGAGGAGCTTTTCCTCCGTATGGACCATTGCGGGAGCGCGGCAGGAGAGGAGTACCTCTATTACCAGCTGCATGAGACCGGTCACAGCGAAAAGGCGTTAGAGGACCTCGAATGGGTCATTTCCGCCTGCGACAAGGATCCGGAGAAGCGGACCGAGCTGCAGTTTCTGCTCACAAAGCTTGGATTTCCGGGAGAGTATTCCCTCGAAGATTATCTGGAATATCTGACCTCGGGGGAAGCACGGAGCGCGGCAAAGCATTTCCCGGCCCTCGCATTGTACGTTCTGTTCCTGGTGCTGTGTTTCTTTTATCCTCTCGCCGGCATCCTGTGCATGCTCGCCCTGATCGCATTTCAGGTTTTTTCCTATTTTTCGGAAAAAGCGAAGCTCCTTCCGTATCTGACCGGTCTGTCCTACATCGTCCGTCTGATCGAGAGCTGCCGGGAGATTGCGGCGCTTGACTTTCTTCCGATCAAGCCGGAACGCGAGGAGCTGCAAAAATGCCATGAGATGTTCCGAAAGGCGGACACAGCCGGCAATTTTGTTCTCCGGTCCTCCGCCGGCGGACAGATCCTCGGGAGCGGAAGCGGCCCCGCAGAGGTGCTGACATCCTATCTGAATCTGTTGTTTCATCTCGATTTGATCGCTTATGGGAGAGTCCTGACCCTTCTGAAGGGGAAGCAGGAGGAGCTTCTTTCCGCGATGCATACCATCGGACGACTCGATGCCTGCATCTCGATTGCATCCTTCCGGGCTTCCTTACGTCACGGGTATTGCATCCCCGAATTTACAGAAACTGCGGATGACGGGATCCTGCTCAAGGGCGGCTACCATTTTCTGCTGGAGCACCCCGTGAAAAATTCCATCGAAACCTCGGTTCCGATCCTGCTCACGGGCTCCAACGCCAGCGGCAAGTCCACCTTCCTCCGCATGGTGGCGCTAAATGCCGTCATGGCACAAACGGTGCACACCTGTCTCGCGGTCCGGTACCGTGCGCCGTATTATCGCATTTTTTCCTCCATTGCGCTGACGGATGATCTCTCGGCCGGAGACAGTTATTTTATGGCGGAGATCAAATCGATCAAGCGGATCCTGGATGCGGCGCAGGAGCCCGGGAGACCCGTACTTTGTTTTGTGGACGAGGTGCTGCGCGGCACCAACACTTCCGAACGCATCGGGGCCTCCACCGAGATCCTTCGGGAAATGGCATCCCGCGGGATCCTGTTTTTCGCGGCGACCCACGACCGTGAGCTGACCGGGTATCTGGAACAGGAAGTGCGGAATATGCACTTTGAAGAGCGCATGGACGGAGCCGACATCACCTTCTCGTACGAGCTGCTCGAAGGCCCTGCTTCCACGAAAAATGCGCTGCTTTTGCTTCGCAATATGGGCTTTCCCGAAGACCTTGTTTTACGGGCAGAAATACTCTCTGAATCGCTTGACGAAACATGACCTCAAACGATATACTATTAGAAGAAAAAGGAGGACAAACGCTTGAATTCACTGGTTTTGTTTTTTAATTCTTTTCTCAGTTATGTTGTACTCCTTCTGGTGATCGTGATCGTAGGAGCCGCCGGGTTTCTTCTCGGACGCGTTCTGCGCCGCAGAAAGGACGGTGGGACTTCCGTTTCGGAATCCGCCGCAGCCGCAGAAGATCCCAATGACGCAAAATAGGATGGGAAGATCGACAGACAGCCCGTTTTCGGCTGTCTGTCTTTTGGTTCATATCTGGTTACGGAGGGGAAGATTTGGTAGAAGGTAAGAAGGGAAAACTGATCCTGGAACTGCAATATCTCGAGCACCTCTCGGATGAGGAGCATCCGCTTACGACCTCGAGAATGCTGGAGCTTCTGGCATCCGACGGCATCCGGTGCGATCGCAAGACGCTGTATTCCGACATGCAGACGCTGTCCGATCTCGGATAT
>JAFYEE010000164.1 GCA_017544405.1 Lachnospiraceae bacterium | reverse complement strand
CTCGCCGTATTTTGCGTCGAGAATCTTTTTCAGTGCTGCTTCCGCGCGGTCCCATACCGCGATGTCGCCCATGTAATCGTCCGGGCGGGTAGAGAACTCTGCGCGGTAGGTGACGCCGAAGGTGTTGTAGATGCGATCGGCCAGTTCCATGATGCGGCCGATCTCTTCCTCGATCTGGGACTCCATGACGAAGGTATGGTCATCGTCCTGACGGAACTCCTGCACACGGAAGAGGCCGTTCATCTGACCGGATTTTTCCTTGCGGTGCAGCACATCCATCTCGCTGTAGCGGATGGGGAGCTCCTTGTAGGAATGGACGGTGCGCTTGTAGGTCATCATGGCATTCGGGCAGTTCATGGGCTTGGCTGCCATGGTATCCTCCGCCTCAATGGAGAACTGCTTTGCGGTCTCGTCGGAAGTGACAGCCGCGTCAGCACTCACATTTTTGGACAGGCCGGGGATGAGGAACATGTTGTTGACATAGTGTGCCCAGTGACCGGAGATGATCCAGAGCTTTTTGTTGTTGATCAGGGGAGCGGAGATCTCCTGGTAGCCATACTGATCCTGCAGCTCTCTGGAGAACCGGATCAGCTGCTGGTAGAGTCTCCATCCTCTCGGAAGCCAGTAAGGCATGCCGGGAGCGGTCTCCTGGAACATGAAAAGCTCCTGCTTGGGGCCGATCTTCTTGTGGTCGCGCTCGAGGGCTTCCTGAACCATCTGCAGATGATTCTTGAGCTCGTCCCTGCTCGGGAACGCGTAAACATAGATTCTGGTCAGGGACTCACGGTTCTCATCGCCTCTCCAGTAAGCGCTGGAAGAGGAGCGAACCTTGAATGCGGTGGAGAGAAGCTCCTTGGAATTCTCCACGTGCGGTCCGCGGCACAGATCCACATAATCTTCGCCGGTATAATAAATGGTGAGAAGCTCATCCTCGGGGAGATCCTGAATGATCTCGGTCTTGTATTTCTGATCCTTGAAAAGCTCGAGGGCATCCGCACGGCTGATCTCCTCTCTGCGCCAGTCCTCCTTGCGCTTGAGGATCTCGGTCATCTTTTCCTCGATCAGCTTGTAGTCGTCCTCGGTGATGGCACGGGGCAGTTCAAAATCGTAGTAAAGTCCGTCCGCGATCTGAGGGCCGATGGCGTACTGCGTCTCCTTGCCGAAGATCTCGATGACGGCTTTCGCCAGCACATGGGCCAGCGAATGGCGGTACAGTGACAAAAATTCTTCTCTTTCCATAGTACTTACTCCTTGAATTATATTTACCCTTCTGTGAGCGACCGGCTCATGTCCGAGTATGCTATATCTACATATATTTAGCACAAAACAGGAAGGATTTCAATGAAAACCTGATTTTACGGGAAAATCGGCATCTTCGGGTGTATTTGCGCGCGGTTTGTTTTGTGCTATGATTAATTTCAGGCAGCAGGCGAGGAAATACGGCTCCGGATAAAATGGACCCGCTGGCTAGAATGCGCTGCTTACGAGGGAGATACCTATGAAAAAAAGAGGTTTGGCCATATTAATGGCTTCCGTGATGACTTCGGCGTTGCTTCTGGGCGGCTGCGGGAGCAACGGGAGCGGAGATAACGCAGGGGATGCGGGCAGCAGCGGACAGGAGAGCGGGACTGCAGCTTCGGGCGTAGCGGATACGGGAGCGACCGCAAGCGGGGCAGCGGAAAATACGGACGCTTCGGGCACGAACGGAAGCGAAACTGCTTCGGATGGTGCGGGAAGCGGAAGCGGTGATACGCAAGCCGGCGCAGATGCGGCGGAAGTCGCGATTTTTGCCGGAGAGGGTGCGACGGATTTTGCCAATATTCCGGTCGCTAATCAGGGATCGCATTTTCTGCAGGTCGGAGATCAGGTGATCTACCGCGTCTACGGGCAGCACGCGATGCCGAGAGTGTGCACGGGGGTCAGCTTCCTGGGACAGCGCACGGAGGATTTTTCCTACGAAGACGATTACATGGTTTCCGAGCTATACAGCTTCAATGCGAAAACGCAGGAGATCAGGGATCTGGGCACCGATACCGGCAGCGGGGCGCTGTACTATTCCATGGGCTGGATCTATTCGGATTACTATGATATGGCGCGGGAGGAATACGCGCCGCTCGCCTACCGGTATGACCCCTCTACCGGAAAACGCGAGGAGCTGGGCAACGGGATCGTGGCCGCTGTCAGCGGCGACGGGCGCTATGTGACGCTGGAGTATTACAATCTGGCTGACGGCAACGCGGAATTCCGCTATCACTACGCGGTCTACGAGGATGGAAAGCTCCTCGGGGAAGCAGCGCTGGACGGACTTGGCAATCCGATCCTGATCGGATCCGCCGGTGATTACATGGTCTTCAGCAATACGGATTATGAGAGTGATGTCGACCGCACGGATCTGTACGCGGTCCGCTTTGACCAGCTGGACAAGCGCGTATCGCTCGGCGAGCGGCCGCCTCTGGACGAGGAGGATCCCTTCAGCTATCCCATGCTCGAAGGCATGGTGGCGGATGGGGATACGCTTTATCTGGACTTTAACTTCTATGCCGGGACGGGGCATTTTTACGCGGGCGGCTATGTGATGCGCGCCAACGGAAAGGAAGAGGGCTCCG
>JAFYEE010000163.1 GCA_017544405.1 Lachnospiraceae bacterium | reverse complement strand
CTTCCTCAGCTGCAGGAGCAGGCTCCTCAGCGGCAGGTGCGGGCTCGTCGGCCTTGGTTTCGGTCTGTGCCGCAGGGGTCTCAGAGGTCGAAGCAGGTGCGCCGGATTCGCCGCAGCCTGCCAGGATGCTCAGAGACATCGCTGACACGAGGCCAAGAGACAGAAGCTTTTTCATGTTTACCATCTTTTTTCCTCCCTTTGTAAAATGAATGGTTTCTTTATTGAAAAGGCGCAGAACGCCTCATCAACCTGTAATAAGTGTTTACCCCTTGACCGATCCGACGGTCAGACCCTTGATGAAGTACTTCTGGAAGAAGGGATATACGACCATGATCGGGGCAATGACGACGACAACGGTGGCCATCGTAGCCGAATACTGGGGTATCGTACCGCCCATGGCAGCGCGGGCGCTTGCCGGGACGTTGGAGTTATTCAGCAGGAATTCTATTGACTTCTGGATGTTTATCAGAAGCAGCTGCAGGGGTTTCTTAGCATCTGTCGTGATATAGAGCAGTGCATTCTGCCAGTCGTTCCAGTATGCGGTAGCCATCATGAATTCGACCGCCGCCAGGGAAGGCTTCATCAGCGGCAGGCAGATCTGGAAGAAGGTCCGGTACTCGCCGGCGCCGTCGATCTTGGCCGCTTCCATCAGTTCATCCGGGATACTGTTCGCGATGTAGGTCCGCAGGATGATGACGTTCATCGTGCTGGTACACAGGGGAAGGATCAGCAGCCAGAGGCTGTCCTTCAGGTGATAGTAGCTGGTGAACACGATGTATCCGGAGAGCTGTCCACCGTTGAACAGCATCGGGATCAGCAGATAGATCGCAAGGAACCGGGAGAGGCGGAAATCCTTCCGGCTGATGGAATATGCGAACATACTCATGATCAGCAGGCCCAGGAAGGTTCCGGCCACCGTTACGAAGATCGTGATCCCGTAGGATACCGCCAGCTGTTTGCCGTACCTCATGACGGTGGTGAAACCGGATGTGGAGAGCACCTTCGGGAACAGGGAGAACCCGTTCTGAACGATGTATTTCTCATCGGTGAAGGCTGCCACGAATACCAGCAGAACCGGGACTGCGCAGAACAGCGTATACAGCAGTAAAATGAAGGCCAGTACATATTGTCCGAATCCGATGCGCTCTCTCTTGGAGGGCGCCAGATCCAAATTCTTGTTTTTGCTCATCTTCTCTCCTCCTTAGCACAATGCGTCTTCCGGTGCACTCTTGCGAACCACTCCGTTTGCAAAGAGCATCAGGAGCAGTCCGACTACCGACTGGAACAAAGAGGTAGCTGCCGTGAATCCGAAGTTCGAATTCTTGAAGATGGCATTGAGTACATAGGAATCAATAACCTGGGTCGTAGGATAAAGGATACCGCTGTTTCTGGTAACCTGATAGAACAGACCGGTGTCGGAACGCATCACGTTACCGACGGAAAGCAGGAGCATCACCGTGATCATCGGGATCAGGGAAGGAAGGGTGATGTGCACGATCCTCTGCCACTTGCTCGCGCCGTCGATCTCGGCCGCTTCATAGAGCGAGGAGTCGATGCCGGCCAGCACGGACATGTACAAAACCGATCCGTATCCGGTGTCCTTCCAGATCTTGGTGATCAGCAGGATCG
Organism: Lachnospiraceae bacterium; assembly: GCA_017544405.1. Lineage (GTDB taxonomy): Bacteria > Bacillota > Clostridia > Lachnospirales > Lachnospiraceae > AC2028. The sequence continues at coordinate 46,740 of JAFYEE010000163.1, read as the reverse complement.
TCGGCCACAGACTTGGGGTGGAATAGAATCTGGTGCTCGTTCCCAGCACGTGATTGATGATACCGGTGTCACTGCTGATGAAGGCATACACGATGAACTGAACCGCCGCGTAGGAAATGAATACGGGAATGATCATCAGGGTCTGCATCGTCTTGCCCAGCTTCTTGAGCAGCAGCTGGTCGATCGCGATGGCCAGGGATACATTCAGGAAGGTTCCCACCGCCGTGAAGAGCAGGTAGTAGAGCACCGTGTTCTTCGTGAAGCCGAGGAAGGTATCCTTGGAAGCGATCAGGATCCGGAAATTCTCCAGTCCGTTCCAGGGGCTTCCGAAGATTCCGAGGGTGTAGTCATATTTCTTGAAGGCCATGACCAGACCTGCCATCGGGACATACATGATGAAAAACAGGACCAGGAAAACCGGAAGTGCCATCACCACATGTGCTCTGTGTTTCCAGGTATTTCTCAGAAAATCTTTCATTCCCTATACTTCCTCCGATTTCTTAAGATAAGCGTTTCACGGAACCGCCCACATATACTTTTCCGTCGATGATGATCTGCGCCACCTTCGACTCCTTGGGATGCTCAATCGTCTCGATCAGTTTCTCCGCCGCCGTCGTTCCGATCAGTTCGGCATTCTGGCGAAGCGTCGTGAGATGCGGCGTCAGATGTCTCGTCCAGCGGACCCCGTCATATCCCACCACCGAGATGTCGTCCGGGATGCGCAAACCTCTGGTCGTGATCGCATCGATCCCGCCGAGTGCCGCGAAATCATCCGGATAGAAAATGCAGGTCGGAGGCTTCGGCAAGGCCAGAAGCTGCAGCGTTCTCTCGCGGTTGGGATCCGTCTTGCGGTACTCGGATGCGAGCAGGTACTCTTCCGGCAGGTCCAATCCCAACTCGGCTGCGGTCCTGCGGAATGCCCCGAGCCGCTTGTCCGTCACGGAGGAGGCTCCTCCGTATACATAAGCAATCCTGCGGTGTCCCATCTGGTAGCAGTAGTTCAGCAGATCCCGGATCCCCTGCTCATCGTTGGAGATCACCGTTGTGTGATTGGGAAACGCGTAGTCCACCGTCACCATCGGAATATCGCTCGCCGCCAGCTCCTTCACCTCCGGGTCATCAAAATCGACACAGGCGATCAGGACACCGTCAAATCCGCGATACTTGGCATGCTCCAGATAGGAAGCATGATTGATGGTATTGGTACTGATAAAGGTTATGTCGTATCCCTTCGACTCTACCTTCTGTTTAAAGAAGTCGAGCACCAGGGAAAAATGTTCATGTGTGAGCCCGTTATTGGCCTTGTCCACAAACAGGATTCCCAGATTGTAGCTTCTCCTCGTCTTCAGCGCCTTAGCGGCCGCATTCGGTGAATACCCGAGCTGCTTGGCAACTTCCCGAATGTGCTGTTTCGTTTTCTCCCCGATGTCTGTGTGATCGTTCAGTGCCTTGGATACGGTCGCTATGGATACGCCACAAACCTCGGAGATATCCTTCATGGATGCCATTCCCTAAAGAAATCCCTTCTGTTTGCCCGGATGCAATCCTCCGGTTTGTAAGACCCGTGCATTTACTTAAATATGGCTTAAATCCTTCACTTAAACCTTTTCTTTTTCGATCGGCAATTGTTATGAAGTCCGGCGAGAATCGGTTTAACTTAAAACTCAACTTAAACCTTTAAGTGTCTACACTATATCGCACCTTACCGAAAAACGCAACCCCTTTTTTGAATTTTTGTTGTCACTTTTACGAAAGAATCAGATTTTTTAAAGTTTTTGTTGTGTAAATTGCGAAGATGTCTTATAATCCCCTTAAACGATTAACTTAATCGTTTTCTATGATTGTACAGATATCCGTACAATCCGCGCAGTTTCCGTTTTTTTCCGACTGCCGCCGCAACCCCGTTCTGAATGATAAAGGAGAGTATTATGAAATTTGGTTATTTCGATGACGCCAACCGGGAATATGTCATCACGACTCCCAGGACTCCGCTTCCCTGGATCAACTACCTCGGATGCAACGAGTTCTTCTCCCTGATTTCCAACACCTGTGGAGGCTATTCCTTCTATAAGGATGCAAAGCTTCTGCGCCTCACCCGCTACCGGTACAATGACATGCCGCTCGATTGCAACGGCAAGTACTTCTATATTAAGGAAGGTGACACCCTCTGGAATCCCGGCTGGAAGCCGACCCAGACGGAGCTCGACTCCTACGAGTGCCGCCACGGCATCGGCTACAGCAAATTCTCCGGGAGCAAGAACGGACTGAAGGCGGATATCTTAAGCTTCGTTCCCCTGAAGGATACCTGTGAGATCAGCCGCCTGACGCTGACCAACGAGAGCGGCGCAGACAAGACCTTCTCCGTCTTTTCCTATGTAGAATGGTGTCTTTGGAACGCGGACGACGACATGAAGAACTTCCAGCGCAACTTCAGCACCGGCGAAGTGGAAGTGGTCGGCTCCACCATCTATCACAAGACTGAATACCGTGAGCGCCGCAATCACTACGCGATTTATTCCGTAAACGCGCCCATCACCGCTTTTGATACCAGCCGTGACGCGTTCATCGGCGCTTATCACGGCCCCGCGAATCCCGAAGCCGTTCTGGCCGGCAAGCTGACCGGTTCCATCGCCAGCGGATGGTCTCCTGTGGCTGCTCACCAGCTGGACGTCACCCTGAAGGCCGGCGAGAGCAAGGATTTCATTTTCGTGCTCGGCTATGTGGAGAATCCGGAGAACGAGAAGTGGGAGTCCCATCAGGTCATCAACAAGACCCGTGCGATCGCCCTTCTGGCAAAATATGACACTGACGCCAAGGTGGATGCCGCTTTTGCGGAGCTGAAAGAGTACTGGAACGGTCTGCTGAGCAAGTACACCGTCGAGTCCTCCAATGACAAGGTCAATCGCATGGTCAACATCTGGAACCAGTACCAGTGCATGGTGACCTTCAACATGTCCCGTTCCGCTTCCTACTATGAGTCCGGAATCGGCCGCGGCATGGGCTTCCGTGATTCCTGCCAGGATCTGCTCGGCTTCGTGCATCTGATCCCCGACCGAGCACGCGAGCGCATCATCGATATCGCTTCCACCCAGTTCCAGGACGGCAGCGCTTATCATCAGTACCAGCCTCTGACCAAGAAGGGCAATTCCGATATCGGTTCCGGCTTCAACGATGATCCGCTGTGGCTGATCGCAGGTACGAGTGCATACATCCGTGAGACCGGCGACATGACCATCCTCGATGAGATGGTTCCCTTCGACAACGACGAATCCGTCGCACAGCCTCTGATGGAGCACCTGAAGAGATCCTTTGACTACATTGTCAATCACAAGGGTCCTCACAAGCTTCCGCTGATCGGCCGTGCGGACTGGAATGACTGTCTGAACCTGAACTGCCACTCCACGCAGCCCGGCGAATCCTTCCAGACCTTCGGACCGAGTGAAGGTCCCGTCGCGGAATCCGTCTTCATCGGCGGCATGTTCGTCAAGTACGGCTTGGAGTATGCGGAGCTCTGCGATCTGCAGGGCAAGGACCAGGAGGCTGCCAGAGCACGCGCCGAGGTCGAGGAGATGCGCAAAGTCCTCCTCTCCGATGCAGGCTGGGATGGCGACTGGTTCGTCAGAGCCTATGACTCCTACGGCAACAAGGTCGGCGGCAAGGAATGCGAGGAAGGCCAGATCTATATCGAGCCGCAGGGCTTCTGCGTTCTCGCCGGTGTCGGCGTCGAGACCGGTCAGGCTCAGAAAGCACTCGATTCCGTCAAGGAGCGCCTCGATACACCGTACGGCATCATGATCCTGCAGCCCGCTTACACCGTCTATCACGAAGAGCTCGGCGAGGTTTCCTCCTATCCGCCCGGATACAAGGAGAATGCCGGTATCTTCTGCCACAACAATCCCTGGGTTTCCATCGCGGAGACCGTCATCGGCCGCGGTGACAGAGCTTTTGAGGTCTATCGGAAGACCTGCCCCGCGTACACCGAGGAGATCAGTGAGATTCATCGCACCGAGCCCTACATCTACTGTCAGATGGTGGCCGGCCGCGATGCCAAGTTCCACGGCGAAGGCAAGAACAGCTGGCTGACCGGTACCGCCGCTTGGACCTTCGTCAATATCTCCCAGTACATTCTGGGTGTGTATCCGACCCATCAGGGACTGTCCGTAGACCCTTGTGTACCTTCCGATTTCGGCGATTTCAAGGTGACCAGAAAGTTCCGCGAAGGCACCTACCACATCAGCGTCCGCAAGGCGGACGGCATCCAGAAGGGTGTGAAGGAGCTGATCGTCGACGGTCAGAAGGTGGACGGCCATATCATCCCTTATGTAAAGGGCAAGACCGAATATCAGGTTGAGGTCGTCATGGGCTAAACTGCTGCTTAAACTCTTTCTTTTTCATATTTTTTCCTTTGAAAGCTCTCCCGAAAGGGAGGGCTTTCGATTTTTCGGTGAATATGCTACGATGATTTTACTTGCCAAGCGGGGGAAAGCATGTAATCTTTGCATTCGGGCGCAACTTGATCTGCAGAAATCCCCGAATTAGAAAGGAAACGATATGTCTGAATTCATTTTTCCGCAGGACCCGAAGCCCTCTCCGAGTTGGGGTGTCCACGACCCTCATATTTTCCGGGATCCAGTCAGCAAAAAGTATTATCTGTACTGCACACACGGCAAAGCATACTCCTCGCCTGATCTGATCCGGTGGACCGCATTGGAAAATGTGATCCCGGTTCCTCCGCAGGATGTGATCGATCACACCGGGAGCAGGGACGTCTGGGCGCCCGACCTGTTCTACAACGGGTCGGAATATCGCATGTATGCCTCCGTTTCCACCTTCGGATCGCAGAATTCCGCAATCTTTCTGGCGGTCAGCTCCTCTCCGGAGGGTCCCTTCGAGCCGCGTGGAACGGTCCTGCGGACCGTGGACGGAGATCCCTGCAATGCCATCGACGCGAACGTCATCGCGGACGTTAAAACCGGCGAGCAGTACCTGCTCTACGGTTCCTTCTGGGGCGGGATCTATATGCGAAAGCTCGACCCTGCCACCGGAATGCCTTTGGGACACCCGGAAGGGGTCCTGCACCGGGATGCGGATGCGATCCATCTGGCAGCGCGGCCGCAGGAGCATGACGGCGCCATCGAGGGCGCCTATATGATCTACCATCCGGAGACGGAATATTATTATCTCTTCGTATCCTACGGATCGCTCAACAGCGATTACAATATCCGTGTGGGACGCAGCCGCAAGATCACCGGCCCGTTCCTGGATCCCGACGGGAAGGATCTCCTCGCGGAAGGCGACCGGAAGGGAGAGGTCGGACACCTCCTCATCGCCGGTTATCGCTTCGAGGGGGACCGCACCGGATTCATGGCCCCCGGACACAATTCCGTCCTGCGGGATTTCGACGGCTCCTGGTACCTGGTGCATCACATCCGCCCGCACAATTTCCACCATTTCCAGATGTCCCTGCTCCATGTGCGCCGCATGTTCTGGGGGGAGGACGGATGGCCGGTCGTAAGTCCCGAACCCTACGCAGGAGGCTACCCACAGCCCGTGGATCCGTCCATGCTCTGCGGCGAGTGGGACTATATGAAATTCCGCCCGACGATCCCCCAGGGGCTGACCACCACCGTCAAGCTGATCCTGAAAGAGGACGGAACCGGCATGCTGGCCGACTCCATCCATGCAAAATGGCACACGGAGCATTCCCTCGCGTCCGGTTGCCACGACTGCACCACACTGGTGCTGGAATATTCCGGCTGGAAGGACCGCATCCTTCTGATGCCTGTCTGGGATCAGGAAAATAAAGTACCCGCCATCGCAGGCTGCGGGTTGGACGCGGAGCATCGCACCGTCTGGATCAAGCAGTTCTTCGAGGATCGCTGACACCAATCGCACATAAAAAACCGGAACGCGTGGTTCCGGTTTTTTTGTTGCTCATCTCTTATCGGAGTTTTTTGCTTACAGCTTCCACTTTTTCCGGCCCTTCTTGGGATCCGTTCCGGAAGATGTGCCTGCGCCGGCCTTCTCCACCTCGTTCAGGGAGTCGCCGGTGAGTTCATCGAAGCGCTTGAGCGCTTCCTTCGCCTCATTCGAGAGCTTATCGGGCGTCTGCACCACCAGCGTGACGTAGTGGTTGCCGCGCACATCCTTGTTTCTCCAGGAAGGAACGCCCTTCCCTTTCAGGCGGACTCTCGTATCCGTCTGCGTGCCGGGCTTGACATCATAAACCACCTTGCCGTCCACGGTATCGACGAAGACAGGACCACCAAGGGCCGCCACGGCGAAGGAGATGGGAACCACGGAATAGATGTCAAATCCGTCTCTCTGGAACTTCTCATGGCGCGCCACGATGCATTCCACACGGACATCGCCTCTCGGGCCGCCATTAATGCCGGGATCTCCGAGGCCGGGCAGATTGACTGCCTGACCGTTATCGATGCCGGCAGGGATGTCGACATTGTACTTCTTGCGGATGGGAATATAGCCCTTTCCGGCGCAATCCGGGCACTTCTCGCGGATGATCTTGCCGGAGCCGTGACAGTCGGGACAAACTTCCGTAGAACGTACCATGCCCAGCATGGACTGTCTGGTGCGCACCACCTGTCCCCGGCCTCCGCAGGTAGAGCAGGTCTCCGGGCTGGTTCCCGGCTTGGCACCGCTTCCCTTACACTTCGTGCAGGTCTCCTGAATCGTGAGCTCAATCTCCTTCTTGCAGCCGAAGACCGCCTCCTCGAAGGTAAGGCGCACGGACGTGCGTATATTGGCTCCCTTCATGGGACCGTTGCCCGCCGAACGGCTTCTGGTGCCGCCAAATCCACCGCCGAACAGATCGCCGAAGATATCGCCGAAACCGCCGAAAATATCGCTGAAATCCATTCCGGAGAAGTCGTATCCGCCGGCTCCGCCTCCTTCGAAGGCCGCATGTCCGAACTGATCGTACTGCCGCCGCTTCTCGGGATCGCTCAGGACCGCATAGGCTTCGGAAGCTTCCTTGAATTTGGCCTCTGCCTCCTTGTCACCGGGATTGGCGTCCGGATGGTACTTCTTGGCAAGCACGCGGTAGGCCTTCTTCAGGGCCGCGTCATCTGCATTTTTATCTACTCCGAGGACCTCATAGTAGTCCCTCTTCTGCTCTGCCATTTGTTTTGTTTCCTCTCAGGTGAAAATTAACGCACGGGAACCGACGGCCCCGTTTTCGTCCGAAGCTGTCGGTTCCTTCCCCTTAAATCAGAGGCTTTGCGTCCAAATCTGTATCTTATACCTCACGGAAGTCAGCGTCAATCACATCGTCATCGCCGCCGTTGCTTCCGGTAGCGGATCCGCTGCCCGCATTCTGCGTGGCGCCGTCGAATCCGGCACCGCTGAAGTCTCCGCCTGCTGCGCCCTGGCCGCCCTGCTGCTGCGCTGCGCTCTCGTACATCTTGGTGAAGACACCCTGAGCGGAACCGGTCAGCTTCTCCTTCGCTGCCTTCAGCTCATCGATGTCGCTCTCGCTCGCATTTGCCTCGTTGCCGCGGACTCTGTCGAGGATCGCCTTGATGGCATCGACATCTGCCTGCACCTGGGCGCGATCGCTCTCGGACACCTTGTCACCGACTTCCTTCAGAGCCTTCTCGGTCTGCATCATGAAGGCATCCGCGTCATTGATCGCTTCGATGTTTTCCTTCTTCTTCTTATCCTGTGCCTCGAACTCCTGCGCTTCCTTGATGGCCTTATCGATCTCCGCATCGGACATGTTGGAGCCGGCGGTGATGGTGATATGCTGCTCCTTGCCGGTTCCGAGATCCTTCGCGGATACGTTCACGATACCGTTGGCATCGATATCGAAGGTAACCTCGATCTGAGGGATCCCTCTCGGAGCGGGAGCGATTCCGTCGAGACGGAACTGGCCCAGCGTCTTGTTGTCATTGGCGAACTTACGCTCACCCTGTACCACGTGGATATCCACCGCGGTCTGGTTATCCGCAGCCGTGGAGAAGATCTGGCTCTTCTTGGTGGGGATGGTGGTATTGCGCTCGATCAGCGGAGTAGCCACGCCGCCCATGGTCTCGATGGAAAGGGTCAGAGGAGTGACATCCAGCAGCAGGATATCGCCGGCAGACTCATCGCCTGCAAGCTTGCCGCCCTGCACGGAAGCACCGAGTGCCACACACTCATCGGGATTCAGGCTCTTGCTGGGCTCCTTGCCGGTCAGCTGACGAACCTTCTCCTGAACGGCGGGAATACGGGTAGATCCGCCGACCAGAAGCACCTGCCCGAGATCTGCGTTGGTAAGTCCGGCATCCTTCATAGCCTGCTGCACGGGCACTGCGGTTCTCTCCACCAGATCTCTGGTCAGATCATCGAACTGCGCACGGCTCAGGTTCATGTCGAAATGCTTGGGTCCTTCTGAGGTAGCGGTGATGAAAGGAAGGTTAATATTGGTGGTCATGGCGCTGGAAAGCTCTTTCTTGGCCTTCTCGGCAGCTTCCTTCAGTCTCTGCATGGCCATCTTGTCGCCGGACAGATCCACGCCTTCCTGCTTCTTGAACTCGGAGAGCATCCAGTCAATGATCTTGTTATCAAAGTCATCGCCGCCGAGGTGCGTATCACCGTTGGTCGCAAGGACTTCGATGACGCCGTCGCCGATATCGATGATGGAGACATCGAAGGTACCGCCGCCGAGGTCATAAACCATGATCTTCTGCTCTTTTTCATTGTCCATGCCGTAAGCAAGTGCTGCGGCCGTGGGCTCGTTGATGATTCTCTTGACGTCCAGGCCCGCGATCTTACCTGCGTCCTTGGTCGCCTGACGCTGTGCGTCATTGAAATATGCGGGAACGGTGATGACCGCCTCGGTGACCTTCTCGCCCAGATAGCTTTCCGCATCGCTCTTCAGCTTCTGAAGGATCATAGCGGAGATCTGCTGCGGGCTGTACTTCTTGCCATCGATCGTACGGCCGTGATCCGTACCCATATCTCTCTTGATGGAGGAGATGGTCTTCTCCGCGTTGGTGACTGCCTGACGCTTTGCAGGCTCACCGACCAGACGCTCGCCGGTCTTGGTAAATGCGACGACGGAGGGTGTGGTTCTCGCGCCTTCCGCGTTCGCGATGACGGTAGCCTTACCGCCTTCCATAACTGCTACGCAACTGTTGGTCGTTCCTAAATCGATTCCGATAATTTTGCTCATAATTTTTTCCTCCTCCTGGGATGATTGCTTTGTTTTTTTCTATATGTCTACTCGGGGTTACCCGGGGTTGTCCTGTTTCTACGGCTACTCCACAACGGATACCATGCTGTGACGCACCACTTTGCCGTGGCAGGTGTAGCCCTTCTGAAGCTCCTGCGCCACCGTTCCGGATTCGTACTCCTCGCTCTGCGTCTGCATCACCGCATTGTGCAGGTTCGGATCAAACGGCTTCCCGACGGCCTCGATGGGCTCAACGCCCAGCTTCTCAAGTTCCGTCATCAGCTGCTTGTAGACCCGGCTCATGCCGTCCACGAAGGGATCGTTTTTGTCCTCTTCCTCCACCGTCGCGAATCCGCGTTCAAAATTGTCCACCACGGGAAGAAGCTTTTCCACCACGGAACGGACGCCGAGCTCAAAGGTCTCGCTCTTCTCCTTCTCGGTGCGGTTGCGGAAATTCTCGAACTCGGCCAGCTGACGCTTCACGCGGTCCTCAAGTCCCGCGATCTTCTCCTGCATGGCTTCCTTTTCCTTATCGATCTTGGAAGCCTTTCTGGCTGCCCGCTTCTCTTCGCGGGTCATCCGGTGATCCCGGTCCTCCGCACCCTCTTCCGCTTCCGCGGCTTCCGCCTCGCCGGCGCTCTCCGTGTCCGTCGCCTGCTCCGCTTCCTCCGGCTGCTGCGCCTCTTCGGTCGCTTCCGCTTCGGGACCTTCCGCTTCGGGAGCCTCCGCTGCCGCTTCCTGTCCGGGTTCGTTTAATGTCTCGTCCTGTTGCAAGTCCTTTTCTTCTGCCATAGCTAATCCTTTCTGCCGTAAATATCATCCAGCCTGGTCTGCAGTGTCTTCAGTGTTCCGACCACCTTGTCGTAATCCATGCGCTTCGGTCCCACGATACCGATCGTACCGCGCAGCCCGTCGCCCAGCTCGTAAGTGGCTGTCACCACGCTGCAGTCCTTCATACTCTGTATGCTGTTTTCACCGCCGATGTAAACCTGTATTCCGTTGCTCTCACCCTCGCTGCCTTCGCCGGATGACGCGAGCAGATTCCCGAGAAGCTGCTTTTCTTCGAAGGCTCCGATGAGCTCCCGCGCATTGGACTGATCCGCCAGCTCCGGGTAACGGAAAATATTGTCCGCACCGCTCGTGTATACCTGCAGATCCTCTTCCCCGGCGATCGCCTCGCCGACCGCGTCCAGAACCCCGCTGACCAGATCGCTGTGGATCCCGGCCTGCGCCTTCATCTTCCCGATGATGCCAAGGTTGATATCCTCGATCGCCAGTCCGCAGAGCTGCGTGTTCAGAAGCATGTTCAGCTTCAGGATCGTCTCATCGTCCAGCTTCTCCGCCACGGGAAGGATGCTGTTCTTGATCACGTTGCCCTCGGCCACGATCACGGCCAGGATATGTCCGTCATCCACACGGGAAAGCTGCAGAAACTTCAGCTTGTTCTTATGAACCGACGGAGCCGAGATCATCGTGGCGTACTGGGTATCCCGCGCCAGTAGCTTCACCAGGCTCTTGAGCATGTCTTCCATCTTGTCCTGGCGTTCCAGAAGCATATCCTTCATCTCCGCCAGTTCCTGCTCCTTCGCCTCCATCATCGTATCCACATAGAAGCGATAGCCCTTGTCGGAAGGAATCCTTCCGGCCGGAGTATGCGGCTGCAGGATGTATCCCATCTCCTCCAGATCCGCCATCTCGTTCCGGATGGTAGCCGAGCTCAGATTCAGATCCGTGTACTTGGAAATGGTGCGACTGCCCACCGGCTCGCCGGTCTCCAGATAGTTGCGGATGATCGCCTGAAGAATCCTGGCTTTTCTCTCATCCATCTCCATTTGGCTGCCTCCCTTCGGATTGTTAGCACTCATCTGAAAGGAGTGCTAATATCTACATAACCTAAAATATCACCACCCCTCGGAGGTGTCAACCTATTTTCTATAAAAACTTTGGAAAACAAAAGATCCGCTGCATATGCAACGGATCTTCCATTTCATTTCTATTTGAACAATAACAGCTAAAGTTACGCAGATCAGATGTCGAAGTCTCCTGCAGGCTTGCCGTCCACAACCACATACACCTTGTTCTCTTCGGTCTTGACATACAGATCGACATTTTTGTCCGCCTTGATACCTGCATTGTGAGCCAGGTTCAGAAGCTCAGCGGTGGAAAGGGACTTGCCGGCGTACTGAATGGTAACGTTCACCTTGGTCTCAGCGACCTTCTTAACCGGAGCTGCTGCCTTCTTGGCAGGAGCCGCTGCCTTCTTGGGTGCTGCTGCCTTCTTGGCTACGGTCTTCTTGGGAGCCGCTGCCTTCTTGGCTACGGTCTTCTTGGGTGCTGCTGCCTTCTTGGGTGCTGCCTTGGGAGCTTCCACTGCCTTGGGAGCCTCAACTGCCTTGGGAGCCTCTGCCTTTACCTCTGCGGGCTTAGCGACGGACTTCTTCTCAACTGCCATTTCATTTCTCCTCTCTAATAAATACTCTCATCTTTCCTACATATGAGTAAAAAACATGTGTTTTCTATCTCAATCGGCACAAGTGTAGTACATTTACATTCTTTTGTCAACTTTTTTGCCCTTCAAGCCTTGATTTTTCGCCATTTGTTAATGAAACCGGTGATAAGGGTCTAATTTTTTATGCAAAAATACAACAAAACGATCATTCCGAGCGCGATCCGATACCATCCAAAAACCTTGAAATCATGGCGTTTCACGTAGCTCATCAGGAAACGCAAAGCAAAAAGGGAAACAACGAAGGCTACCACGGTGCCCACGAGCAGAACGGCCAGCTCCGACCCGGAAAAATCCAGTCCGAACTTCACCACCTTCAAAAGGCTCGCCCCAAACATGACCGGGATCGCCAGGAAGAAGGTAAATTCCGCGGCCACGGTGCGGGACACCCCAATGAGCAGCGCTCCCACGATCGTGGCACCGGATCTGGAGGTTCCGGGGAAAACAGCGGCCAGGACCTGGAAAATGCCGATGAGCAGCGCCGTGTGGAAGGTGATCTCCCCGAGGGTGGTAATCCGCGGATCCCGTCCCTTGTTCCAGTTCTCCACCAGAAGAAAGGCGACGCCAAAGACGATCAGGGCCACGGCCACACAGGGCGGATTGTAGAAAAGCCGGTCAAAGACATCGTCGAAGAGTCCGCCGATGACGGCTGCCGGGACGCAGGCCACCAGGATCTTGCCCCAGAGGATCCAGATGTCTTTCTTAAAATATGAAGAAAAGCCGGTGCGCCCCTCCGCCTCGCGCTCCGCCTTCGTCAGTGCGAAGGGCCAGATCTGCTTCCAGAAGAGCACCACCACCGCCAGGATCGCGCCGAGCTGGATCACCACATCGAACATTTCGAAAAAGTTCTCGCTCGTCCCCTCAAAGGGAAGGAGGCTTTCCACCAGGATCAGATGCCCCGTACTGCTGATCGGAAGCCATTCCGTGATGCCCTCCACGATGCCATAGATGATTGCCTTGATGATATCCAACATTTTTCCGTTCCTTTCCGATTGCGTTCCTTTCCTTCAGCGGACTCCCGGTCCGCCTCAGGGGATCTCCTCATACTCCGTATCCGCGAGATATGCCATCATCGCTTCGAATTTCTTCTCCGCATCCGCATACCCCTCGTTGTAAAGGGCCATGAGCTTCTCCTCATCCTTCTCGATCCGGCCGACCTCTCCCTTGTGCTGCGGGCGCAGGACAAAGGCCCGTCCGTCCTCCTCGCACTCCTCGATCAGATCCAGCGTCTGATTGTAGGTCACATGACGGTCCCGCATGATCTCGTACATCTTCGGATAGCGCGCGTAGCGTGCGCGGATGGCCGCCAGAGCGGCCTTGGATTCCGGCTTTCTCACATATCCGATCTCCTTGGTCATGACGACGATATTTTTCTCATCCCCGTCCCAGATCGACTGCTGCAACGGGATCGCGTCGCTGATCCCGCCGTCCAGATACCGTCCCTTCCCGATCCGCACCGTGCGGGAGATCAGCGGAAGGCTCGCGGATGCCTGGATTTTATCCATATCCTTCCGAAGGTCCTTCGCCTCGAGATACTCGGGTTCGCCGGTGACGATGTTGGTCACGACCGCGTAGGCCTTGCCGGGATAGGCTGCGTAGGTATCGTAGTCAAACGGGTTCAGAAGATCCGGAACCAGATGGTATGCGTAATCCACATTGAAAAAGTCGCCGGTCAGGAACAGAGGAAGCGGCCCGCAGTAGCTCCGGATGTTTACATTGTCCATGATGACATCGCGCCCGCGCCCCTTCTGCCTTGACAGGTAGCTCGTCATATGGCAGGCGCCGGCGGACACCCCGTAGATCCTGGAAAAAAAGATGCCCTGCTCGAGGAAAAAGTCGAGCACGCCCGCCGTGTAAAAGCCTTTCATGCCGCCGCCCTCCAGCACGAGACCGGCATGATACATTTTATTCCTGTGTGTCTGCTCCCTGGGTTGTTCCATCTTTTCGCTCTCTTCTACCGGTTCTTCCGGATTTTCCGGTTCTTTCGTTTCTTCTGATTCTGCCGGTTCTTCCGGATCGTCCGGTTTTGCCGCCCCCTGCGGCTCTTCCTGTACTTCCGGTTTATCCGGCTCTTCCGGCTCTTCTTTCAGTTGTAAGCGGTAATTTCGAACCATGCTTCTGCCCCCCTGCTTTCACGTGGTTCCGGTATCGTTCGTACAGCGATCCCTGCACTAGTAATTTTCCCGGATAAATCTGCGGAGCACCGGAAGACTCCTCTCCACCTTCTCCGTGGCGATGCAGTAGGCCATGCGGTAGAAGCCGGGCGCGCCGAAGCTGTCACCGGGTACCAGCACCAGATCGTATTTCAGCGCCTTTTTGGAGAAGGCCACGGCATCCTCCTCGGGAGCCTTCGGGAAGATGTAGAAGGTTCCGCCGGGCCGCACGACCTGTGCACCAAGGCTCACCAGCTCGTCATAGATCAGATTCATGTTGCGCTCGTAGACAGACAGATCCGCCGTGATGTCCAGGCATTTTGCTACCGCCAGCTGAATGATGGAGGAGGGACAGTTGTGCCCGATGCCGCGGGAGATCTGGCCACACATCTGGATCAGGGTCTTCGCCTCCTCGCAGGCCGGATTCACCGCCACGTAGCCGATACGCTCTCCGGGGATGGACAGCGACTTGGAGAAGGAGTAACACATGATGGTATTGTCATAAAATTTCGAAGGGCAGGGCGCCTCCTTACCGTCAAAGACGATCTCGCGATAGGGCTCATCGGTGATGAGATAGATCGGGTGCGAATACTCCCTGCTGCGCGCGGTCAGGATCTGTGCGAGCCTTGTCAGCGTCTCCTCGGAGTACACCACACCGGAAGGATTGTTCGGCGAATTGATCAGAACGGCCGCCGTCTTCTCATTGAGCATCTCTTCAAAGGCCGCGAAGTTGATCTGGAAGGTATCCGTCTGCGCCGGCACCACCTTCAGCACCGGACCGGCATGATCCACATACGGATGGTACTCCGGGAAAAACGGCGCAAAGGTCAGGATCTCATCCCCCGCCTTCGCGATCATGCGAACGGCATGCGCGATCGCGCCGGCCGCACCGCTGGTCATGAAAATATGATCCATCTCGTAAGGGATCCCGAAGCGCTTCTTCAAAGACTCCGCCACCGCCGTGCGCACGCTCGGGATCGTCAGGCTCGGGCTGTAGCCGTGAAGCACGTTGCTGTCCGTCTCCTGCAGCAGGCGGATCATCTCATCGGTAAATGCCTGCGGGACCGGAACACTCGGATTGCCCAGGCTGTAATCAAATACATTCTCATAGCCGATCTCCCGTCCGCGCGCCGTCGCAAATTCGGACAGTTCCCGGATGACCGACTTTTTTCCCAGCATATCTCTGTACATTTCCACTAACATGGCTTTCTCCTTTATCCCTGCGACTTCTTCGTGTCACATCGGCAGATCTTTGGCCTCTTCCCTGAAGGGTGCCTACCTTCGGTATTCTATCATTTTCCGCGGGAATGCGCCATAAAAAATGCAGGTGCGCCTGATTTCACGCACCTGCACTTCTTTACTTTTTCGGCTCTTCTCTTTCTTCCGCGGGAGTTTCCTCAGCATCCGGCACAGGTCCGCTGTCTGCGGCCGGCACAGGTTCGCCGTCCGTGGCCGGAACAGGTCCGCCATCCGCGGCCGGCACAGGTCCGCCGTCCGCACCTTCCGCATGTTCCTCTTCCTTCGCCCGGATCTGCGCGATGAATTCCGCCGCGTCATCCGGCACATCATCGAGATCCTCGCTTCCGACATCGACCTGAAGCGGCGGCTTTTTAAAGAGAATATCGTACATCACGGGGATGATGAAAAGCGTCATCAGCGTGGCGTACGCCAGACCGCCGGCGATGACCAGCGCCATGCCGCGTCCCATCTGGCTGCCCATATCATCTCCGAAAATCAGGCTGGCCTCCGCAAGGATCGTGGTCAGCGCTGTCATCAGGATCGGGCGCATACGCGTCTTTCCCGTGGCGATCAGAGCGTCATGCCGCTCCATCCCGCCGATGCGCAGCTGGTTCGTGTAGTCGACAAAGACGATTCCGTTGTTCACGACCGTGCCCAGCAGCACCAGAAAGCCCATCAGGGCGATGATGCTTAAGGGTTCTCCCGTCATCCACAGCGCCAGCAGACCGCCGGTAAAGGCCAGCGGGATCGTGAAGAGCACGATGAACGGGCTCAGCAGACTCTGGAACTGCGCGACCATGACCAGGTAAACGAAGGCCAGACCGAGCAGCATCACCAGCGCCATCTGGCTGACCATCTGATTGACCGTCTCATATTCGCCCGTCAGGTCGATGGAATATCCCTTCGGAAGCTCGTAGGCCTGAAGGAGCGGCTCGAGCTGTCTGGTCAGCAGCGTGGTATTGTATCCTTCCTCCACGGAAGCACTGACCGTGATGTAACGGCTCTGATTCTCGCGGCTGATGTTCACGACACCATCCTCGAGCACCAGCTTGGCGAATTCCATCAGCTTGTGGTCCTCCGTCACTTCGTTGCCGTCCTCGTCGGTCGTCTTGACCGGGAAGGTGTAATTCAGCAGGTTTTCCCGTGTCAGCGGCTCCGTCTCATCCACCACGCGCACCGTCATCTCGATCCCGTCCAGCGTGAGCGTCAGCGCATCCGCGGAGGTGGTCATCTCGGTCGCCAGGGTCTGGTAGATCTGCGCGGTCGTCAGTCCGAGCTTCATCGCCTTGTTGCGGTCGATGACAAGGTGCAGCGTCTTATCCGCTTCCTCCTGTCCGTTGGAGATATTGGTATAGCCCTCCACGGAGTCCACGATCTCCATGATGTCCTCGCTGATCTCAAGCAGCGTATCCAGATCATCGCCGTAGATCGGCACACTCAGACCGCTTCCGAGAATGGCGGACATCTGATCCATACCGCTTGAAATACTCAGGTTCACATCCAGATCCGAAACCGCCGCCTCGATATCGGAGATCATACGCTTGACCTCCGCCGCGCCCGCATTGGGATCCTCCGTGAGGATCATCAGGCTGTAGCTGGTAAAATCCGTCGAGGAGCTTCCGCCGACCAGAAGCCGCTCCGAGCCACCGGCCATGGCTCCGACCGATGCGATGCCGTCGACCTCTCCGATCCGCCGGATCACCTCGTCGGTCACCTCAAATGCCGTCTCGCGGTCCGTCTCCTCGTCAAAGCGCAGCGATCCTTCCATCTGGGCACTCACCATCTCCGGGATCAGCACGATGCCCATCCGCACCACCTGCCAGATGGAGAAGGCCAGCAGTCCGATGGCCAGAAGCAGCGGCACGACCTTCACGCGCAGGAACAGGTTCAGAACTTTGGCGTATGCGTCCTGCACACGGTCGAAGAACCTGTGCTCCTTCGGCTTCGTTCTGCGCAGCAGTGTGGAACTGGACGCCGGAACCACCGTCATGGCGATCAGCAGACTGCTCATCAGACAGTAGATGATCGTGAGTGCCATCGGAAGCATCAACTGCCGCACCAGGCCCGTGGTATAGACCATCGGGAAAAAGACGCAGACCGTCGTCAGCGTGGAAGCCACGACGGCGCCCGCCACCTGTCTGGTACCCTGTACCGCGGCGCGTGGCGCGGATACGCCCTTACTTCGCAATCGGTAGATATTCTCTATGACGACGATAGAATTGTCCACGAGCATTCCGATGCCCAGTGCCATACCTGACAGGGACATCATATTTAAGGACACGCCCGTAAAATACATGCAGATCAGGGAAGTCAGAACGCTTAAGGGGATGCTGATCGCCACCACGATCGTCGGCAGCACATCCCGCAGGAAGATCGCCAGAATGATGATCGCGAGCGACGCGCCGATGATCATGTTCTGGACGACATTGCCCAGGATCAGGTCGATGTAGTCGCCCTGGTTCATCATGACCGCCACGCTCAGCCCGGGATGCTCCTCCTCGAGCTGTGCGATCGCCGTCTGGACCCGCTTGCCGACCTCATTGGTGCCGGCGGTGCTTCCCTTGAAGACGGACAGGATGACCGCACGGTTCCCATTCAGCTTGGCATAGGAATCGTTCGAATTGTCGAGGACGGTCAGATCCGCCACATCCTTCAGATACACGGGTCCGATGTCATCGATGTCCGCCAGCAGCAGATTCTCGATGTCCTCCGGAGAGCTGTAGTTTTCTCCGATCTTCAGCATCAGGGAATTGTCCTGCGCATCATCGATATACCCCGCAGGCATGGAAAAATTCTGCGCGTACAGGATCCCGGAGAGCGCAGAAAGACTCAGGAGCTGATCCGCATTGGCATTTCGCAGCGCCTCCAGCTTCTGGATCTCATATTTGGTAAGGGAATCATAATAGGTATCCCAGCCTTCCTCGAGCTGTTTCTGCCCGTCCTTCAGCTGATCCCAGCCGGTGTCGATCTGCTTCTGGGCGGAATCCAGCTGCGTTTTGGCCGCATCGAGCTGGCTCTGGGCGGAGGTCAGCTGCGCCTCTCCGGCCGCCATCTGCGCCTCGGCATTGCCGAAGCCGATCGCCGCTTCCAGCTTGGCCTTCTCTATGTCCGTATAGTCCACGCCGAGGGCGCTGAGCTGCTTTTCATATTCAGCGATGATGCCCTGCGTCACCTGGATCTCAAGGACAAGCGCATCCGCCTCGGTCTGGTAGGATGCCGCGGTCCAGCTCAGTCCCGCGACGGTCTCCTGCAGAGACCGCTGCGTCTCGGTGAAGGTCGTCAGATAGACATTCAGCGCAGCGATGGCTTCCTCGCGGTTTGTGATCTCCTTCAGGTCAGAGGCATCGTATCCGGCCGCGATCAAAGTATCCGCCAGCTGGCTGATCGAGTTTCTCTCCTCCTCGGTCAGTTCCTCCGTGGTGCCAAGCTGAAGCGCATAGATCAGAGTGTTCAGGCTGCTCACCAGCGTATTTACATTGTTCAGCGCCTCGCTCGCCTCCGTCAGGGCGGCCGTTATTTTCTCAATGGCCTCCTGAAAGACCGCCTGCTGCGCCTGCTGACTCAGAAGCTGCGTCTGGTAGGCACTGAGCTGATCGAGCGCCTGCGAGGCCTGGGCGAGCTGCTCCAGGGTCTGTTCCTTGGACTCCTGCAGCTGTTGCTTTCCTTCCTCCAGATCGCCCCTGGCCTGGTCGAGCTCCTGCTGCCCCTCCGCCAGTTCGATCCGGGAATCGTTGATCTCCTTCTGTCCGTCCTGCAGCTCCTTCCGGGAATCCACGATGGTCTGCTCGCTCTCCTCGAGCTTCTTTTTCGCATCCTCGAGCTGTTCCTCCGCCTCCGCGAAGGCGTCATTTGCCTTGGCCAGGATCCGGTCGTTCAGCGCGTCCACCTTGGATGCATTCAGTTCGATCTCGATCACCTTCTCGATCATGCCGGACGTGCTGACACTCGCCACGCCCTCCTGCCGCTCGATGCGGGGCGCGAGGGTATCCTCCACGAAGTCGGAGAGTTCCTCCATCTCCATCCCTTCGTAGCCCGCGGCCAGATACATGGTGGCCAGCATGTCGGTTCCGAGTTCCAGGATCTGCGGCGTACCGCACTCCTCCGGGAAATTCGCCTTCACCGTGTCGATGGAAGTGTAGATCTTGACCATGACGGAATCCAGATCGATGCTGTCGTCAAATTCAAGCTGCACCATACTGTAATTCTCATAGCTGTAGCTGAAGACGTTTTCCACGCCCGTGATCGTCCCCAGGCTGCTTTCCATCGGCTCGGAGATCACGGACTCCACCCGCTCGGGGCTGGCCCCGGGGTAGGTGGTGATCACCAGCACATACGGCAGACTGACCTCCGGCAGGAGATCCAGCTGCATGCGCAGGATACTGACGATTCCGAGCATCAGCATAATGATCACCATCACCAGCACGGTAAATGGTTTTTTGACACTGAACTTAGACATAATTTGTTCCTGCTTCTCTTTCTTTCCCGCCTTTCAGTGCGCGGGCCATTCGTTCAAAACATTCCGGAAGTCTGTCCGGATCGAGGGATCCGTAGTTGAGCAGAAATTTGTGTTGATACTCCCCAGTATTACCGTAACAGTATAAAGCAATCGGGTTGATTTTCACTGCAAATAACTCTAAATCTTTTATTAATTTTTTATCATCAACGTCCTTATGGATACTCAATACGAAATGAAGCCCCGCAAAATCCTCCTCCAGCGTCGCCGCTTTCCGCAAGGGGGATGCGCGGAACGCATCGATGACCTGCTGCCTGCGCGTGCGATAGAAATTGCGCATACGTGAGATGTGCCGCTGGTAGTACCCTTCCGAGAGATAGGCCGCCATCGTATACTGCTCAAGACTCGACACGGACCCGGAGAAGTACCCGAGCTTCGTCTTCAGAAGCTCCATCAGACGCTTCGGCAGCACCATGTAGGCGATGCGGATGGAAGGTGCGAGGGTCCGGGTAAAGGTGTTGGTGTATATGACACGCTTGTCATCCATTTCCGTAAGGGTCGGGATCGGCCGGCCGGTGTAGCGGAATTCGCTGTCGTAGTCATCCTCCACAATGTAGGCATCGCGCTCTCTCGCCCATTGCAGAAGCTGCATGCGGCGCTCCGCGGACATGATGCATCCGGTCGGAAAATGATGGGACGGGGAGGTGTGGACCAGTGTGGCCCCGCTCTCCCTCAGCAGATCCACGCGGATGCCCTGGCGGTCTACCGGGATGTGGGAGCATTTCCGGCCGCTGCTTTCATACAGCCGGCCGATCCTGGTATAGCCCGGATCCTCCACCGCTACCGTGCGGGTCGACGCCAGGATCTCCAGCAGCACCCAGTTCAGGAAATCGGTTCCGGGGCCGACAAAGATGCATTCCGGATCCACATGGATCCGCCGCGAATCCCGCAGATAATCCGCGATCGCCCGCAGCAGCTCCGGCACACCCTGCATCGGCGGGGCCGTCAGAAAGTCCGCCTCGTGATCCGTGAGAAGCCGGCGCACCAGGCGCGACCAGGTGGCGAAGGGAAACGCATCGTGGTGAATGTGCCCGGATGTAAAATCGATAAACCACTCCTTCGGCTTTTCCGGTTCCCCGGCTTCACTGCCCCGGTCGTCCGACCTCTCTTTGCTTTCTTCCCTTTCCGCCGCCGCGGCGTCCTTTTTCTCCATGGCGGAGAACAGCTCGTCAAAGGCGCGCCCATAGGTTCCCTTGGAGGCCCGTTCCCTCCGCTGGGAGCGTTCCGTCCGCTCATCGGTGGGCTGCATGAGATCCGATTCATGATCCGGTCCATCCGGGGAGAAGGTCTCCCCGCGCCCTGCAGCCCTGCCGTCTCCGGCCTGCCTTCCCGCGTCCGCCTCCGTTCCTTCGGCGGCCGCTTCCTCCTGCGTCTCCGCCAGGCCTTCCGCCACATAGAATCCGCTTCTCGGCCGGGAGATCACATACCCCTCCGCCAGAAGCTGGGCATAGGCATTTTCCACGGTGACCACGGCGATCCCGTGATCCCGCGCCATATCCCGCTTGGAGGGAAGTCTGGTCCCCCCGGCGAGCCGCCCCGAGCGGATGTCCTCCCGCAGGCACCGGTACAGATATTCATACAGAGAGCTCTTCCCTCTCTGATCCAGCGTATACATGGGCATGGTACTACCTCCGGCACTTTCTGACCTTAGAATTTTTGTTGAAAATGGCGCTAATAATGGGTTCAGTTTTGGATTATACTCTAGAAAGGTGGAAAGTACAACGACAGAAAGGACGTACCATGAAACGGATCTTGACTATCCAGGATATCTCCTGTATCGGAAAATGCTCTCTGACGGCGGCGCTGCCGATTCTCTCCGCAGCCGGCCTCGAGACGGCCATCGTACCCACGGCGGTGCTCTCTGCGCACACCCAGTTCTCCGGCGTTACGTTCCGGGATCTGACGGATGACCTGCCGGGCATCTTAGACCATTGGAAAAAGGAGGGCTTCACCTTCTCCGCCATCTACACCGGCTACCTCGGCAGCATACGGCAGATCGGTCTCGTGCGGGATTATTTTGCCGCCTTCGGCGGTGAGGGGGTCTGTAAGATCGTGGATCCCGCCATGGCGGACTCCGGAAAATTATATACCGGTTTTGACGATGCCTTCGTAAAGGAGATGCGCAGCCTGTGCGCCGAGGCGGATGTGATCCTTCCCAATATCTCCGAGGCGGCGATGATGCTGGGCGTTCCCTATCCGGGCGAAGACGCCTCCGAAGCGCAGCTGAAAGAACTGTTGGACGGACTCACCGGCCTGGGGACGCGGATCAGCGTCATCACCGGAGCCTCGCTGGATGACGGCTCCTTCGGATTTCTGGGCTACGACGCAGACCGAAAGGAATACCTTCGCTACGGCACGGCCCGGGTTCCCCTCAGGTCCCACGGCACGGGCGATATCTTCGCCAGCACCTTCACCGGAGCGCTGGTAAACGGATTTGCCCCCGGTGATGCGCTGAAAATCGCCTCGGACTATACCGGCGCCTGCATCCGCAATACCTATGAGGACCCGGAGCATGTCAGCTACGGCGTGAATTTCGAGGCAGAGATTCCCTATCTTCTGAAGCTCCTCGGAAAAATATAAGCAGGCAGCTCTGGTGCTCCATTTCCATTTCCTGCACCAAAAAGCCCGGACATCGCTGTCCGGGCTTGCTTTATCCTGTGCAGTTTCAGGCTTCTCTCGCCTTGATGATCTTTACGATCCGGCTAGTGCCGAGGCGCGAAGCGCCGAGCTCCAGAAAATGCTCGGCATCCTCGAGAGAGGAGATGCCGCCGGCCGCCTTGATTTTTACGTTGGGACCGACGTGCGCGGCGAAGAGCTTCACATCCTCGAAGGTCGCCCCTCCGGTGGAAAATCCGGTGGAGGTCTTGATGTAGTCCGCACCGGAAGCGGTCACAAGCTCGCACATTTTGATCTTCTCCGCATCGGTCAGCAGGCAGGTCTCGATGATGACCTTCAGGATATGCCCCTCGCAGGCCTTGCGGATTGCCCGGATCTCGCCCAGTACATAGTCATATTCGCCGGCCTTTAATCTGCCGATGTTGATGACCATGTCGATCTCGTCCGCACCCTTCTCCAGGGCGTCCTTCGTCTCGAAGACCTTGGACTCGGTGGTCATGTTGCCGTTGGGAAAGCCGATGACCGTACAGATCTGCATGCGGTCTCCCACATAGTCCTTCGCCTGCGCGACGTAGCAGGGCGGGATACAGATGGAAGCCGTCTGATATCGGATGGCATCGTCACAGATCCCTTTGATTTCTTCCCAGGTCGCTCCCTGCAGCAGCAGGGTATGGTCGCAGGCGGCCAGGATCTTTTTCTCGTCCATGGTTTTTTCTTCCTCTTCTTTTTTAATTCATCCACACTTTTTTGTTTTGGTCCGGCGGATCCTACTCGTCCTCCTCCGCATAGGCCAGTGCGCAGCGCACGGCTCTGCGCCAGCCCTTCAGACGCTTTGCCCGGTCCTCTTCGGTCATCACCGGGGTAAATTCCTTCCCCAGCTGCCAGTTCTCCCTTACTTCCGCGCGATCCTTCCAGTATCCGACCTGAAGCCCGGCCAGGTAAGCCGCCCCGAGCGCTGTCGTCTCGATGCATTTCGGGCGCTGCACCTGCGTCCCCACGATATCCGACTGGAACTGCATGAGAAAATCATTGGCGCTGGCGCCGCCGTCCACCTTCAGATGCGACAGGCAGACCCCCGCATCCTGCTCCATGGCGCGGATGACATCCAGCGTCTGGTACGCGATGGACTCCAGCGTGGCGCGGATGAAATGCTCCTTGGTGCAGCCTCTGGTCACGCCCACGATGGTTCCTCTCGCGTGCTGCTGCCAGTAGGGCGCGCCCATTCCGGCAAAAGCTGGCACGATATAGACATCGGCGGTATCCGGGACGCCTTCGGCATATTCCTGCGACTGGGCCGCCGTGCGGATCATGCGCATCCCGTCGCGCAGCCACTGGATCGCGGCACCCGCCACAAAGACGGAACCCTCCAGGGCATATTCCACGTCATCATCGGTGCTGGCCGCGATCGTCGTAAGCAGACCGCTTCCGGAATCAATGGCCCGGTGCCCGGTGTTCATCAGCAAAAAGCACCCGGTCCCGTACGTATTTTTCACGGATCCCTCGTCGAAACAGCACTGTCCGAACAGTGCCGCCTGCTGGTCTCCCGCCGCTCCGGCGATCGGGATCTCGCCGCCGAGGACGGAAGCGTCCGTATGTCCGAAGAGGTAGCTGGAAGGATGTACCTCCGGCAAAATACAGGCCGGGATACGGAAATAGTCCAGGATCTCCTGATCCCAGCATTTCCGGTGAATGTCAAAAAGCATGGTGCGGGACGCATTGGTATAGTCCGTCGCGTGCACCGCTCCCTTGGTCAGGTTCCAGATCAGCCAGGTATCCACGGTACCGAAGAGGAGCTCTCCGGCCTCCGCCTTCTCGCGTGCGCCGTCCACATGCTCCAGGATCCAGGCGATCTTGGAGGCACTGAAATACGCATCGGGGATCAGGCCTGTCTTGTCGCGGAACTTCTTCGCATATCCGTCGCGTCCCAGCTGATCGATCCGGTCCGCGGTACGCCGGCACTGCCAGACGATCGCATTGTAGACGGGACGCCCCGTCGCCTTCTCCCAGAGGATCGTCGTCTCGCGCTGATTGGTGATCCCGATCGCCGCGATATCCTCCGGCTTCGCCCCGGAGATCGCCATTGCCTCCATCGCCACGGCCAGCTGCGAGGACCAGATCTCCATCGGATTGTGTTCCACCCAGCCGGGCTGGGGATAAATCTGTGAAAACTCCTTCTGCTCCATCGCACAGATATTGCCCTGCTTATCGAACAGAATACAGCGCGAGCTGGTCGTACCCTGATCCAGTGCCATTACATATTTTGCCATGTTCCACCCCTGTTCCCGCGCAAGTGCGCTCTGCGCCGCATGCTGCGTGTTTTCCTTCTCCGTTCAAAGACTATACGGCCGCCACGTTGGAGGTCGCCACCACGTCTACCCCGCTGCCGCATACATTGGCGAGGACCACATCCCCGATCCGGACCGGCGCCTTCACCTCCACGGCCTTCAGCTCCTGTACGCAGCGCTGCATATCTCCCTTCGGAATGTCCGCCGCTGTCTTGACCGAAACGACCGGCAGCTCGCCGCCGCTTACCTTCACCAGGCTCGTGACGATCCGGCGGGGGTCGGTCAGCTCCTTCGTGACATAATCCGCCCCGCGGGGGCAGGTGTTTCCCGTGATCTCTGTGATCTTACCATCCTCCAGCGTTGCCCGGACATTGCACCCCAGCGGGCAGCGGATACAGGTAAATTCCTTCACTTCCGTCATCTTCCTTCTCCTTTCGCCCTTTCGTCACTGCGCGATCTCAAACACGATCTCGCTTCCGGCGGGAAGCTGCTCAAGATCCGCCTTCTTCAGCACCAGCTGCTCCATCTCTCCGGGCGCCAGCACATTTTTCTTCCTGGAAAGCAGGACCTGATCTCCGGCGCTCACGCGGATCGTCGCATCGCGGAAATTGGCCCCGACGCGGAAGCGGATGACCTGTGTGTCCGCCATGTGATCCGGACGGATCGTGGCCGGCACCGTATAACGCACCCCGTTTTGCCCGCGCAGACGCAGCGCTTTTTCCGCGGATGCATCCTGCCCAGCATTTTGAGACGTTTCCGACAGCTCTGTCAGATATTTAGCCGCCTGCTCGCCTGCTGCCGAAGCCTCCTCGGAGACATAGTCCACGAGGTCATGCACGTGCAGAACATTGCCGCAGGCGAAGACACCGCTGACACCGGTCTCGAAGCTCTCGTTGACGAGAGGTCCTCCGGTGATCGGACTTAAAGGCACTCCGAGCTTGCCGGAGAGTTCGTTCTCCGGAAGCAGTCCGCAGGAGAGAAGCAGGGTATCGCAGGGGTACTCTGTCTCGGTCCCCGGGATGGGCTTAAGATGCTCGTCCACCTCCGCGATGGTCACGCTCTCCACGCGCTCCTTGCCCTTGATGTCCACCACGGTGTGGCTCAGAAGGAGCGGAATATCAAAATCGTTCAGACACTGGGCAATGTTGCGCTTCAGGCCGCCGGAATAGGGCTGAAGCTCCGCCACGCACTGCACCTTCGCGCCCTCTAAGGTCATGCGGCGCGCCATGATCAGGCCGATGTCTCCGGAACCCAGAATGACCACGCTCCTGCCCGGCATGCGGCCTTCGATATTCACGTAGCGCTGCGCCGTTCCGGCCGTGTAGATGCCTGCCGGACGGTATCCCGGGATATTCAGGGCACCTCTCGAACGCTCCCTGCAGCCCATCGCCAGCACGACGGATTTGGCCCGGATCTCATAAATCCCGTCCTTGCGGCTCATCGCGGTCACAACCCGGTCCGGTCCTTCCGCGCGCAGATCCACCACCATGGTGCTCAGCTTGTATGGGATCTGCAGCTCCGCCGCCTGCCGGATAAAACGCTCCGCATATTCGGGGCCGGTCAGCTCCTCCTTGAAGGTGTGCAGTCCGAACCCGTTGTGAATGCACTGATTTAAGATTCCCCCCAGACGATTGTCCCGCTCGAGGATCAGCAGATCCTGCACGCCGGCCTTGCGCGCGGCCACCGCAGCTGCCAGTCCGGCGGGACCGCCGCCGATGATCACCAGATCTTTTGTCATATCCTTCTCCTTTAGCCACTTAGATGCCGTCTTTAATGTACCCCGTCAGGAATTCCGATCCCGGATTGTTCTTGCGGATCTGCGCCGGATCGACGCCGAGCTCCCGCGCCAGGATCTCCACCACCTTCGGCGAGCAGAAGCCCGACTGGCAGCGTCCCATGCCGGCACGCGTACGGCGCTTCACGCCATCGAGTGTGGTGGCGCCCACCGGACGATGGATCGCGTCCACGATCTCCCCCTCGGTCACCAGCTCGCAGCGGCAGATCACATTGCCGTAGAGCGGATTGTCCGCGATCAGCTTCTGACGCTCCTCGTAGGAGACGAGAGCCATATTCGGAATCCCCTTTCGACGCGGCTCGAAATCCGGCTTTTTCTCCGCCTTCAGATATTCCGCCACCTGCCCGGCGAGCAGCTCGCCGATCGCAGGTGCGCAGGTAAGCCCCGGTGACTCGATGCCCGCCGCGTCAAAAAATCCCGGATGACCTTCCATGGCACCGATGACGAAATCCCCCTTCTGCTCATGGGCCCGCACGCCCGTGAAGGAAGTGATCACCTGCCTGGTCGGAAGCGCTTTGACGCTGAGCGCGGCGCGCTTCTGGACATCGGAGAGCCCCTCCGCCGTCGTGGCGGTATTCTCCCCGTCCGGAATCTCCACCGCCGTCGGACCCGCAAGCAGATTGCCGTGTACGGTAGGCGTCACCAGCACCCCCTTGCCCAGCTTCGTCGGAAGCTGGAACAGCGTGTGCGACACCAGCGTGCCGACATTCTTGTCCATCAGGAGATACTCTCCCTTTCTGGGAATGATCTTCAGCTCCTCCCGTCCGGCCACGCGGTTGTGGAATACATCCGCATGAACGCCTGCCGCATTGATGACGACCTTCGCCCGCTCGGAGCCCTTGTCCGTCAGGACCTCGTAAGCGCCTTCGGTCTCACGGATATCGGTCACTTCCGTATTCAGCTGAAATTCCACACCGTTCACCGCGGCATTCTCCGCCATGGCGATCGTCAGAAGGAACGGACAAACGATCCCGCCGGTGGGGGCATGAAGCGCTGCCACCACATCCTCCGATACTTCCGGCTCCAGAGCGCGCACGGTGTCACCCTCCAGGATCTCCAGTCCCTTGACCCCGTTGGCGATTCCCTGATCATAGAGGCGCTGCAGTGTCTCCCGTCCACTCTCCTCAAAGCAGAGCACCAGGCTTCCGTTCCTCCGGAACGGAAAATCCAGCTCCCCGGCGAGAGCTTCCATCTTCTCATTGCCCAGAACGTTCAGCTTCGCCTTCAACGTCCCGGGATGCGCATCGTACCCGGCGTGAACGATCCCGCTGTTGGCCTTGGAGGTTCCTTCGCAGACATCGGAATTCTTCTCGATCACCAGGATGTCCAGGCGATACCGTGAAAGCTCTCTGGCGATACTGCAGCCGGTCACTCCGCCCCCCAGAATGATCACATCTCTCATCGTCTTTACCCCATTTCTTTCGTTGCAAAACTTATCTGTCCTGCCCGTAAGCCTATTCCCCGGGCCCTTTAATTATTTTATAATGCTACTGGTAAGAAAGCAATAAAAACGAAACTAATTTTTCATTTTCAGTTTCCGCGCGTTAGTGTGCTAAAGGAGGAGATGACATGAGATTTCTGATTCTCGGAGGTACCTATTTTCTCGGTCTGGCATTCACGGAGCAGGCCTTCCGCGCAGGGCACGAGCTGACCCTGATCAATCGTGGCACACATCCCATCGGGCACCCGCGCATCCGGGAATTCCATCTGGACCGACACGACAGCGCCGCGCTGGCCGCCCTTCCCGCGGAGCGCTTCGATGCCGTCATCGATTTCTGCGGATACGCAGCGGGGGACATTCGCAGCTTCCTGGAGGCTTTTCCGGGAACGATCGGACATTATCTCTTCCTGAGCACCGTAGATGCCTGCAGGCGGGGCACCGGCCTTCTGCTCACGGAGGATGCGCCTTTGGAGGACCGCGTCTTTCCGGGGGAAGCGGGCGCCTATATCGCAGGGAAAGCAGCCCTCGAGCGGGAGCTGGAAGCGTGCAGCGCGGAAGGCGGTTTTGCGTTCACCGTCTTCCGCCCATCCTTCATCTACGGACCCGGCAACTACGCGCCGCGGGAGAGCCTGTATTTTCACTGGATCCGGGAAGCCGGCCAGATCCTGCATCCGTCGGATGCCACGGGACATTTTCAGTTTGTCTATGTGGAGGATGCCGCCCGGGCGGTCCTGGAGAGCTGCCGAAATCCGGAAGCTTACGGACGCAGGCTCTTTCTGGCCTGCGAGGAGGAGGTGACCTACGAACGGTGGGCCGTGCTGCTGAAAGGAGCTGTGGACCGGCCCTTTACCATGGCGGAGCTCCCCGTCTCCGAGGTAACAGCGCGCGGCATTCCTCTCCCCTTCCCCCTGACGGAGGAAGAGAGCGAGCGTTGTGACGGAAAGTTCATCCGGCAGATCTTACCCAATTTTTCCTATCTTCCCATGGAGGAGGGGCTGCGGTTCAGCTGGCAGGCCGCGCAGGTCTGAATTGCAAAGGAAGGAAGCGCAAAGGGGCGACCGCAAGGCCGCCCCTTTCCCGTTACTTTATCTGCTCAAGCAGGTATTTTTTGGCTTCGTATTTCTGATTGTCGAAGGAATCGTCCGCGTAATACGCATCTGCGTCAAATTCCACCACAATGTCCGGCTCGATCCCGGTTCCGTGGATCGCCCGGCCGTTCGGCGTAAAGTACTGCTCCGTCGTAAGCTTGATCGCGGACCCGTCCGACATGGAGATGAAGGACTGCACGATGCCCTTTCCGTAGGTCGTGGTACCCATGATCGTCGCCTTCCCGTGGTCCTGCAGCGCTCCGGTCAGGATCTCGGAAGCACTGGCTGTCAGCTCATTGGTCAGTACCACGATGGGAACCATCAGCTCCTTTGTACCGTCGCAGGTGAATTCCTCACGTTCTCCGAAACTGTCCTCGGTATAGACCACCAGTCCCTTCGGGAGCAGCTGCTGCGCGATCTCCACCACCGCCTCCAGCAGACCGCCGGTATTGGAACGCAGGTCGATGATCAGCGCCTTCATGTTCTGATCCTTCAGATCCTGCAGTGCTGTTTTGAACTGGTCCACCGTGACGGAGCTGAAGGTCCGAATCATAATATAGCCGACGCCGCCGTCGAGCATCTCATGGTCCACGGTCGTCTCCGTGATCTTGTCTCGCACACAGGTGATCGTAAGATAATCAGGCTCCGACGCGCGGTAGATCTTCAGCACCACCTCCGTGCCCTTGTCCCCGCGGATCATGCTGACCGCATTATCCAGCGTCTCTCCCTGTACATCGACGCCGTTCACCGCAACGATCGTATCCCCGGCCTGAATGCCGGCCCTCTGTGCCGGGCTGTCCTCGAATACGCTGCTGACCTCCGGACAGTCGAGATCTCCGAGAAAGAGAAGCGCCCCGATCCCGTAGAACGTTCCGTCCAGATCCTGCATCAGCTTCTCCAGCTCTTCCGGATTGTAATATTCCGCATATTTGTCTCCGCTCCCGGCCATGAGTCCGTCGATCATGCCACGCTGCAGATCCTCTGCCGGAATGTCATAGATCGAATACAGATCGAAGACGCCCGCGATATACTTGAGCTTCTTCTGTGTCTCATCGTTCAGGATCTCTTCGCTCAGGTCGCTGTGGCCGAGCAGTTCATCCACCGCAGAGCTTCCCGAGAAAGCCTGCGAAGACTGGGGTGCGGGCTGTGTCCCTTCGGCCTGTCCCAGATGCAACATTCCCTTCCCCAGAACCACCGCCAGGGCCAGGAGACCGATGATCATCGTCGTCAGCAGTCCGATGACGGTCCCCATCCAAAATTCTTTTTTGTGAAATCTCGTGTTTTCTTCCATGATCGCTCGATTCGTCTATTTACTCAGATAATTCCAGGGGGAGACATACTCTCCGTTCAGTCGTACGCCAAAGTGCAGATGCGGACCCGTGGAGCGCCCCGTGCTGCCCACCTTGGCGATCGTATCCCCTTTTGCGACCTCTGTTCCGGAGGACACCAGAAGCTTCGACGCATGCATGTAGATGGTGATCAGACCGCTTCCGTGGTCGACCATGACATAATTGCCCATCGAGGCGCTGTAACCCGCCGCGACCACCTTGCCGCTGTAGGCCGCGTAGATAGCCGTCCCGGAAGGCGACGCAAAATCCACCCCGTTGTGGAACTGATTCTTCTGGAGGATCGGATGCCACCTCCACCCGTAATCGTCGGAAATGCGGGTATATTTGGCGAGGGGCAGGCAGAACAATCCGCCGTCGTAGATATGATCATTTTTGGCTTCCTCGATCTCCTTCAGAAGCTGATCGATCTCCGCCTCCCGTTCCCTCAGGCTTTTCTCGTAATCGGCAATGGACTCCTCGGAGTCGGCGATCCGGGCATTGTAGGCTTCCACCTCTGCCTTCTTCTGGGCCATCAGCTCTTCCATGTCGCTCTGCTGCTGCTTGGCTGCCGCCTGGGTCTCATCGAGCAGTGCCTTCTCCGTCTCGAGCTGCTTCTCACAGAGCTCCACATACTCCCGCGTAGCCTTGTAATCCTCCCACAGCTGCCGGTCATAGGCCACCACGCGCTCCATGTAATCCGTACGATTCAGGAATTCCCGCAGACTGCTCGACTCGAGCAGGATGGTGATCCACTGCTTGCTGCCCTGCTCATACATCAGGCGCATCCGCACCGTCATGCCATGGTACTGCTCCTCCTCCGTCTGCTTCGCCTGCTCCAGCTCCTCCTGCGTCTCCCGGATCTGCTCTTCCTTCTCCGTGATCTGATCCGCGAGCTGCGCAAGCTGCTCCGCCAGCTCTGCCAGCGTGGCATCCAGCTCCGTAATGTACGCGTTCAGATCCGCCTTCAGTCCCTGCAGCTTTTTCTTCTGGTCCTTGAGCTTCTGAAGGTCCTTCTCCAGATTCTTGCGCTCCTCCTCCGCCTTCTCAAGCTCCTTCTCCTTCTCCTCCAGGGAGGCGGCGGATGCGGTGATCGTCGCCTGCGGAAGCGCCGGCAGACACGCAAAAACCAGGGCTGTCAGCAATCCGATGCAGACGGCCCCGGACAGAATCCGTGATCGTTTTCCGTTGTGAATGCTCTTCATGCAAAAATGCCTCTTACGCATCAGACTCTGAGATGCTTATGCACCGTGATAAAGCTTCCCAGGAAGCCGATTCCGATTCCCACGATCAGGCAGACCGGCATAAGCACGGAAAATACACTGTCGAGCGGGAGGAAGGTCAGCAGCTCGGCCAGCACCGAGAAGCGCCCCGAAATATACCCGAGCACGTAATCATAGAGATTGTAGGTAAGCGCCAGCGGAAGGGCGGCGCCCAGCGCTCCGATGATCATGCCTTCGAGCACGAAGGGAGCCCGGACAAAAAAGTCCGTCGCGCCGACATACTTCATGATATTGATCTCCTCCGTGCGCACCGAGATGCCCACGCGGACCGTATTGTTGATCAGGAAGATACTGACCGCCAGCAGGATCACGATGATACCGATCGAGATATAGGCGATGATGAGATTCACGCCGCTTAAGGTATTGGCCGTTATCTCGGAATAATTGACCTTCCGGACCTCATTCATGGACTCCAGCCAGGTCACCAGACTGCTCTGGAGCGAGACATCGTTCAGATATACTTCAAAATTGTGCTCGCCGACCAGGGGATTCTCCATGTAAACCTCGTCATAATCCTCCCCCGCCCACACGGGTCCGAAGGTCTCCCAGATCTCCTCATCCGAGTGGTAGATCACCTTGGAGACCTCCACGCGGTTGCGGATCTCCTTGCCGATCTCCTGTACCCGTTCCTCGGATACATCGTAGTTGAAGAACACCTGCACCGAGACACCCTTCTCAACATTGTTCAGGATGTAGCGAAGGTTTCCCACCACGGAATAGAATATGCAGAACAGGAACAGGCAGGCACCGATGGTTGCGATCGATGCAAGCGAGTACCAGCCGTTTTTGAACAAATTGCGAAAGCCCTGTCCGAGGGTATAAAAAAGCGATCTAATCTTCATTTACGTAGGTTCCCTCCTCCTCGTCATTCACAATGAGGCCTCGTTTCATGGTCACCACACGCTTCTTCATGGCATTGACGATCTCCGGGTTATGGGTCACCACCACCACCGTGGTTCCCTGCTCGTTGATCTCCTCCAGCAGGTCCATGATCTCCCAGGCATTGTTGGGATCCAGATTACCCGTGGGCTCATCCGCCAGCAGGATCTCGGGCTTGTTCACCAGCGCGCGGGCCAGCGCGACTCTCTGCTGTTCCCCGCCGGAGAGCTTTTTCACATTGGAACGATACTTGCCCGCGAGGCCGACCATGGCGAGGATGCTCGGAACATTGCGCCGCATCTCACGGCTCGGCACCTCGATGATCCTCTGGGCAAAAGCCACATTTTCATAGACATTGCGATCCTTCAGAAGGCGGAAATCCTGAAACACCACGCCGATGTTCCGGCGGAAGGCCGGGATCTGGGAATGGCGGAGCTTGCGCGTATTGTATCCCATCACGCACACATCGCCGGAGGTGGGAAGGAGCTCCCTGAGAAGGAGACGGATCATGGTGGATTTACCGGATCCGCTGTCTCCCACGATAAATACGAACTCACCGGGATCGATACGCAGGGTGATATCATCGATGGCGGGCGCTCCCGCCTCGGGGTAATTCATGCTCACATTGTTCATGCAGATGATCCCCCGTTCTTCGATGAATTCCTGTCTTTTCTGTGCTAATAGCTGCTTTCTGGACATTGCTTCATCTGCTCCTAGTAATTGTTGGATTCCATGTATTTCATGTACTTGACGACCATCAGCGCGATCTTGAACGTGATGGCATCCTCAAAGACGCGCAGATCCAGCCCCGTGCTCTTCTGAAGCTTATCGAGGCGATAGACCAGCGTATTGCGGTGGATAAAAAGCTGTCTGGAGGTCTCGGACACATTCAGGCTGTTCTCGAAGAATTTGTTGATCGTGGGCAGCGTCTCATCGTCGAAGTCCTCGGGATTCTTCCCGCCGAAGATCTCCTTGATGAACATCTTGCACAGCGGCAGCGGCAGCTGATAGATCAGACGGCCGATCCCCAGCTCGCTGTAGGCGACCACGTCCTTCTCATCGAAGAAGATCCGCCCGACATCCGCCGCCATCTTGGCTTCCTTGTAGGAACGGCTGACGTCCTTGATCTCCTGCACCACGGTTCCGTACGCGATCCGGATATTCTCCACATTCTCCTTCGCCAGATAGGAGCTCAGGCTCTTCGCCGTGCGCTGGGTCTCCTTCACCGGATCGGCCCCGGTCAGATCCTTGACCACGACCACGCTCGACTCGTCCACCGCCGTGACGAAATCCTTGCCGGAGGTACCGAAAAAGGTGCGGGTCAGCTCGAGAACATTGTTGTCCTTGGAATTGGAATTCTCCACCACGTAAACGATCCTGGGCGCATCGCTCTGGATATGCAGCTTCTTGGAACGGCCGTAGATGTCCACCAGGAGGAGGTTATCCAGCAGAAGGTTTTTGACAAAATTGTCCTTGTCAAAGCGCTCTTTATAAGCCACCAGCAGATTCTGGATCTGGAAGGCAGCCAGCTTCCCGATGGTATAGACATCCTCGCCGGAGCCTTCCACCACCAGCAGATACTCCAGCTGCTGTTCATCGAAAATCTTGAAAAACTGGTGTCCGGAAATCTCCTGGGAATCGGCGGGGGATGCGGCAAAGGCTGCGGCAGCATTCCCGCACTCCGACATGTCTGCGGTCTGCGCCACTTCCTTTCCCTCGGGATCCATCACGGAAAAGTTCACACGCGTAATGTTTTTCAGGCCTTCCAATGTATTCTGCAGAATTTGACTCGATATCATTTGCATACCCCCATGTACCCGATATACACCTTCTTTATCACTTTACATAAAAATAGACAAAAAATCAACTCGATTTTTGTGAATATTGGGTATTTTTCACTTCTTCGTGCTTTTATTTTTCACAAAGGGTCGGAGGATCCGCGGGAATAAAAAAGAGCTCCGGAAAAATCCGGAGCCCTTGCAGACAAAGATTCGTTAAACCGTCATATCAAAATTCGCACCCACCGAGGGGTTCACACTTCTCTCCATCGCAGCAGAATCGATCATCTGAACCAGGTTCTGCCCCATCTGCTCGTTGACGTCCATTGTCTTGGCGAGCATCTTGACGCTGTAATCATTTATGGTGTTGGAAGTATTTAAAGAAACGGATAAATCTGTAAATCCAAAGTCCATAGGATCACCTCCTCTCCCGGTTCGACATCCTTGTCTGTGCCATTATGATAGCACAGATTCCGGGAAAGTCAACGAAAGAAAGTATAAACAGATCAGCGGCTGCCATCGCGGATCGTCTTCTCTCCGATCTCGATCCGTCCCTCCTTCAGAAGCTTCCCGACCGCGCGTTTGAACTGGGCCTTGCTCATGCCGGTCTCCCGCAGGATGACTTCCGGGGACGCCTTATCGTTAAACGGGAGCACTCCGTCATAGGATCCGATCAGAGCGAGGATCCGCTCCGCATCCTCCTCCCGCTGTGCATAACCCTTGTCGCGGACCGCGAGCTCGAGTCTCCCGTCCTCAAGGACCTTCGCCACACGTGCGGTGATCCGGTCTCCCACCTTCAGCTTCTGCGCCTCTCCGTACATCTCCTTGCGGGGGATCAGGGCAGAGATATGATCGTCCACGGCCACATAGGCGCCGAAGGCGTCCAGGATGTTGTACACCGTGCCTTCCACGGTATCATCCTTTTTGCAGGAGGAAGACGCGTCCAGATATTCGTAAAGATTCATCGTGGCGCAGAGCCGGCTGCTTTTGTCGATATAGAGGGCTGCAAGAATGCTGTCGCCTTCCCGCACGCGCACCGTCTGCTCCCGGAAGGGGAGAAAGAGATCCTTCTCCAGCCCCCAGCGCAGAAACGCGCCCATCTTCGTCACCTGCGCGACACTCACCCGGGCCACGTGCCCGAGCGTCATCGCAGGCTTCGCCGTCGTGGCGATCATGCGGTCCTCGGAATCGCGGTAGAGAAAGACCTTCAGCCGGTCTCCCACCACCACGCCGCCCGGCACCTGTTTTGCGGGCAGCAGAACGCGCTCCCCCGCTTCCTCGCCGGGAGCCGCCAGATAGACACCGAAATCAACCTGTTTTACTAGGATCAAGCTCTGATTCTCTCCCAGCCTTAAACTCATAAAATCCTCTCTTTCAGGGGCGGAACTCCACAATGGCATAGGGCTTTCCCGCGTCATCGTTCCAGCTCAGGATCACCGCATCCTCCACCGTCACCAGGTACGGATGCAGCACCGCGCCCAGGAAGGCCTGCTGCCGGTACTCGGTACGCAGATGCGCGGGATGAAAATCCTCCGGCAGATATCCCATGGCGAGGGTGACATACTGTCCGTTGTTCATATGGCGGTTCGGATCCAGATGACAGGGCTCCACCTTCAGCGGCGCGAAATGCTTTCCGCCTTCGGGGACCTTGATCTTGCGGGGCAGATACTCCATCTCCAGCTTCGGATCCAGCTCATAGCGCTCCAGCATCTCCTCCGTGATCTCGCAGGGGCGGAAGGTGTCGGTCGTGATCAGGCTCCAGATGGAATTGGCCCGCACGATCTTCTCCCCCCGCTCATCCGCGATCCAGAAATTACGATAGCCCAGAAAACCCTTCAGCGCATAGGGACTCGTCGCGACCGTGATCCGGTCGCCGAGCTCCGGGAAACGGCTGACATCAATCTGCCAGGAATTGATCACCCAGACGATCCCCCGCTCCCGCAGATATTTCATCCCGAGATACAGGTCCTCCGACTGAAAGGTGGAACAGTCCTGCAGGTAATTTACGATCCCGGCCATCGAGATGCGATCATCCGCACCGACCTCGCTGAACCTCACTCTTGCATCAAAACTGTACATTCTCGTTTATCCTGCCAATCCGCTGATCGATTGGACCAGCCCATTTCCGAACGTTGCAAAAAAGATCACCACCAGATAGAACGCGATCAGGATCAGCACGCCCGGATTGCAGATCACGGTGGAAAAACGCTTTCCCTTCGGGATCACCGTCCGGCCCGGCAGAGGCCTTAGCTGACGGTGCCGCACGATCAGCAGGATCACCGCCGCGAGCATACAGCCGTACACCACACAGGTGAAAAGCAGGTACAGAACCAGTCCGGCCGCATGGTCCTGCGCAAGCTCCATGATCGCGGCCATGTCAAGACTTCCCAGTCCTTCCGAAGAATCGCCGAGGAACTGATTCATCAGTTCGCTCAGTCCGGCCGCCCGGATCACAAGGACACCCACCACGGATCCCATGAAATTGACGATCATATGGATGGCGATGGTGTAGCGGATCTTGCCCGTGCGCGCATAGAGCAGGGACAGGATGGCGCCCATCACAAAGGCGTAGAGAAACTGCGTCAGGTTCCCGTGGAACAGTCCGAAGAACAGTCCGCTGATCAGCATGGACACGCCTTCTCCGTACTCGATCGTGCGGTCGACCAGGGTCTTGCGGAAGACAAATTCCTCAATGACCGGTGCCAGCAGCACCATGAAGATCGCATTGATCCAGATCTCTCCTCCGAAGGCAACCGCCTGCACCGCATTGGTGGAAGCCTGCGCACTCGGCACCAGAAGCTCGATGAACATTCCCAGATAGGTGCCGATCAGATTGGTCAGCGTCATAAAGCCGTAGGACAGGACCAGAAAGGTGATGAACCACCCTGCGGTCAGTTTCCCGGTCCCGGGCGTTCCGGTCGGTACAGGGCGCACGATCAGATACAGCGCCGGGATTCCGATCAGATACATCGGAACGATCGACAGAACCAATGTGAGCGACAGATTGTCATAGGCCTGCGGCCAAAAAGTCCCCACAACCGCCGAAACGCCGATGCTCACCGCATAGATCACCAGGCTTCCCAGGAAAAAGCGAAGTCCCAGCGCGGAGAAATGCTTCTTTGCCTCCTGTATCAGTGTAGATTCGTTTCTCTCGTCCATAGATCCCCCTTTCGAAAGCGCACCCGTCGCCCTGCGAGGAGCAGTCGCCCGGTGCCGGTCGGTCCGTAAAAACCATTCTGACAAAAAAAGATCCGTCTGTCTCCAGACGGATCTCGCAGGGATACTAGGATTCGAACCTAGAAAATGACGGAATCAGAATCCGCTGCCTTACCGTTTGGCTATATCCCTTCACTCGCAGTACTCGAATGAGTATACACGAATGTTTTTTATTTTGCAAGTACTTTTTTTGAATTCTCCGGATCCCCTGCTTTTTCCTGCCTTTCACCGCCCTTTCGGCGCTTTGCGTCCGCGAGATAGAGATCGAGGATCGTGCGGTCGGTCTGCAGCATGCCCGGGTCCGCGATCCTTCCCACATTCCGCGCGGTCTGTTCCGGGGAGAACGACACGATCCCGGTATACGCGCCGATCCCTGCACCGGCCAGCGCCAGCGTGTGAGCGGTAAAGGCCGCATCCACGGCGGAGAGTGCCTTCATCGCGCAGGCCTGATTGCCCCCCGTGCAAAGCATTCCGGTGACGGAGGAACTCATATTGGCGAAGGCGCGCTCCGAGACGTCCGCCTCCGCGCCCTCGAGATATCCCAGCGCATAAGAAAGGCCAAGTCCCCCCGCGATGCCGCAGCCGCAGAAAGCCGAGAGCCTTCCGGAGTACTCCTTCACATAGGCGGTGACCAGGGTATTTAGGAAGATCGCACGAAGCATCCTGCCCCTTCCCGCCCCCGTCAGCCGGGCGGCTGCGGCGATCGGAAGCGTGCAGATGATGCCATGCGCGCCGCTCCCCACCACGCTCACGGCAGGCGCTCCGGCCCCGAGGAATCTGGCTTCGATGGCCGCCGCGGTCAGGAGCCGGGCATAGCTTTGCGGATCGATCCCGCTCCCGGTCGGAACCTTCCCCGCCCGGACCATGCGTCTGACCTCCTCCGGAAGTCCCTTCAAGAGTGCGCCTGTGATCGTGCATCTCTCCCAGGCGATCCCTTCCGACGCAAGTGTCAGATTGACATCCACGGCCTCTCCGATAAAGGAAAGCTCCTCCTGGGATGCCGCATCCGCGCAGGCTCGAAACGCAGCAAAATCAAGCGCCGCCAGGGCCGCGCCTTCTCTTTCTTCCTGTCCCTGCTCCGTCTCATGGCGGTAGATCACTTCCCCGTCCACTGCCAGGAAGCTGTCACTTACATGGGAT
Organism: Lachnospiraceae bacterium; assembly: GCA_017544405.1. GTDB lineage: Bacteria > Bacillota > Clostridia > Lachnospirales > Lachnospiraceae > AC2028. Next base: position 8,311 of record JAFYEE010000163.1, on the reverse strand, counting down.
CCGACAATGCGCGCCTCCGCCCGGTGCCCTGCCGCCGTAACGACCGCGGACACATAGATCCCGGGGCCCTCTACCCCGACCGATACCGTCACCAGCCCCCGCTCCCGCAGCTTCCACGCCGCCCGGATCTCCGCTTCGGACAGACCGGACAGAACCGTGAGCCCGCGCTCCGGTCTGCCGCCCACCGCACCGATCGCGGCCGCATATTCACTGCCGGAGTGTACCGTCCCCGGAATCCCGCAGGAATAGGCATTTTTGTAGATCCCGGAGCTGACCTTCACCTCCACGGCGCTGATTTTACCCGCAAAAAGCAGGCGCTTTTCGGTCTCCGCGGCCCCGTCCGCTTCGCCAAAGCGCTCCCGCAGCGCTCCCGCGGCCCGCGCGCTGGCAAGCGAAATAATCCCCGGTTCCGTGCATCCGAGCGCCTGCACCATATCCTCTTTCACATGCAAGATCAGATCCGAATGACTCATTTCCCGCTCCGCCGATCCATCCGCGGCGTCTTAAATATTGTAATCAAAGTCCTGCAGATACCGGGCCAGGAAGCGTCTGGTGCGCTCATTTTCCGGACGGGTGAAGATCTTGTCCGGCCTGCCCTGCTCCACGATCACGCCGCCATCCATGTAGATCACTTTGGTGGCCACATCCCGCGCAAAGCTCATCTCATGCGTCACCACCACCATGGTCGTGCCCTCCGCGGCCAGCTGCCGGATCGTGCCCAGCACCTCTCCCACAAGCTCCGGATCCAGCGCGGAGGTCGGCTCATCGAAGAAGATCACCTTCGGATTCACGGCCAGAGCGCGCGCGATGCCGACCCTCTGCTGCTGCCCGCCGGAGAGTTCGCAGGGATAATAGTCCAGACGCTCCCCGAGTCCCACCTTGGTCAGGGCAGCCACCGCGATCTTACGCGCCGAGGCACGGTCCATCTTCCGCGCGACCGTGAGGCCGAGCATCACATTTTCCAGCGCGGTCTTGTTGTTGAACAGATTGTAGTTCTGGAACACAAAGGCGGTCTTCTGACGGATGCTCCGCGAGAGTCTCGCGGAATGTGTGGTCAGATCCACCTGCAAACCGTCGATTTCCATGCTTCCGCTGTCCGCGTGCTCGAAAAATTCCAGGCAGCGCAGCAGTGTGGTCTTGCCGGAGCCGCTGGCACCGAGAACGGCCACCACGTCGCCCTCCCCCACATCAAAACTGACGCCCTTCAGCACATGATTGTCTCCAAAACTCTTATGTACATCTCTGACACTTAACATAGGTCTCTCCCGCTCATGCTTTCGCCCGGCTGTGCCGGCCCGTCCGGTATACGGAGATCCGCTTCTCAAAGCGCTTGAACAGCTGTTCGAGCAGCGCGATGATCACGATATACAGAACAAACACGCAGATATATGCCTCAAAATACCGAAGCACACTTCCCCCCAGAATCTTGGCGCGTCCCGTGATCTCCGTAACCGCCATCGTGAAGGCCAGCGAAGTGGCCTTGGTCAGTTCCACCACCACATTTCCCATGACCGGCATCGCAGCCGTCAGGGCCTGCGGAAATACGATATGCCACATGGTCTGCGGCCCGCTCATACCCACGCTCAGTCCGCCCTCGAACTGCCCTCTTCCCACCGTCTCCATTCCGGCGCGCAGTGCCTCCGCGATCGTCACGGTCGAGGAGAGGGACAGCGCAAAGAAGGCATACCAGATGGTGTTCAGACGGTAGACATTGAAGCTGCTTCCCATGTGTTCGAGCAGGGAGGCAAGAAGATACGGAGTCACATTGTAGATCACATAGATCTGCAGGATCACCGGGGTCCCGCGGATCAGGGACATATAGGCCCGGACCAGCGGGCTTAATCCCCGGATCTTTTTGTAATTGATCCAGGCGAACAGCGCGCCCGCCGGGAAGGACAGAAAGAAGGAGACGACCACCAGGAGAAGCGTGACCGGGATGTATTTTGCGATATCCGGTAGCGCCTGCCGGATGAATTCCAGATCAACCCGCATACTTTGCACCTCCCTCCGCAGTGCGCCTCAGCGCAGCTCTCTTCCCTTTGCGCTCCCAGGGCGTCAACGCCCGCTCAAAGGCTGCAAAAAGGTGCTCGAGCAGGATCGTGAGCGGCCAGTAGATGAGGGTGAGCGCGATATACATGCTCACGGCGTATGCGTTCATCTCCCTCCCGCTCAGGTAATAGGCCTGTCCCAGAACGTCCCGCAGTCCAATGGTATAGGCCAGCGCGCCCTCCTTGATCAGGAGGATCACCGTGTTGCCGATGTTCGGCATGGCATTTTTCAGCATCTGGGGCAGTGTGACATACCGGAAGGTCTGCATCCCGGAGAGTCCGACGGACAGTCCCGCCTCGGCCTGGCCGGCCGGTACCGCCTCCACCGCCGCCCGGATGATCTCCGACGAAGACGCTCCGATAAAGATCGAGAACGTAACGCACACGAAGGTCAGGATCGGCCATTCTTCCATCCGTGCCCCGGCCTCGCCGCCCACCAGGAGCGGCAGACCGTAAAACACGAGGAAGAGCATGACCAGCGACGGCGTACAGCGCACGACGGTCACATACAGATTGGCCAGAAAGCCCGCCACCTTGCTGTGGGAGCTTTTCATCCGGTACAGACCCGTGCCGATGATCGTCCCGAAGATCATGGAGACGATCACGTACGCGAAGGTGACCCCCAGCGCCGGCACAGAGCCCGTAAAAAAATAGATTATCTTCTCTAAGGTTATCTTCTGCATCTTCTAACGGATTTGCTTACTTATCCAGCTCCGCATCCAGTTCAAACGGATTGAATCCATACCACTTGATCGCAACCTTTTCCAGCGTGCCGTCCTCGCGAAGCTTGCCCAGCTGCTCGCTGATCGCGTCGGAGAGTTCGGTCTCATCCTTGGCGATGACGAAATAGGTCGGGCAGGGGATGGTCGCCTTGAAGCTGAGCTTGTCGGCATACTGATGGTAGCTTCCGTCCTCGGCGGTCACCAGCTGCTCGTAGTAGGTTGCGGGGAAGATCGTCGTGTCATATCTTCCTTCCGCCACAAATGCGATCGCATCGGTCCAGAGGCTGTTCGGATCGGAATACTCAAACGAGAGCGGCTGGTCGGGATGTTGACGGTTGTATTCCTCCAGCTGATAGGTCAGTCCGTCCCCTGCCAGCGAAGGGGAAAAGATCTGGCCGGCCTGCGCCGCCTGCTCCAGGGACGTGATATCCGCATTTTCGGTTCTCTGGATCAGACCCAGCGGAGATGCACCCGACGGATTTGCGGGCAGATTGAAATTCGCCGCGCGCTCCTCCGTGTAAAATGCGTTGCTCAGGACCACCTGGTACTTGCCGGTGGATACGCCCGTGTAATTGGAGGTCTGGTCGTTGCCCTCCACGTACTCAAAGCTGTACTGAGGCAGTGCCTCGTCGATGAGTCTGAGTACCTCTATCTCATAACCGTCCCACTGCCCGTTGTCATCGATGAACTCCAGGGGGTACTCACTGGACTTGCCGACGATCTTGATATTCCTGGCACCGGATTCCTCCGTCTGCGCAGGTGCAGGTGCAGTCGCAGGTGCAGATGCATCTGCCCCGGCCTTAGAAGTCTGGGCGCCGCTGCTTCCGCATGCCGTCAGCCCGAGGATCATGCTCAGGGACAAAGCGACAGCTACAGTTTTTCCGGTTAAAATATTTTTTTTCATTTTTCACTCCTCCAAATCATCATTTTGCGAAAGGCCGGTGAAGCGTTCGGATGCGGCCTTCCTTTTATCGGTTACAAATGATGATAGCTGCAACAGGCTTTCATTTACTTTTCCTCCTTTTTCCAGAATATTTATGCCCTCACGCAGTAAAATGCGTGCCGGTCTCGGTCCGATTTTTTCCAGAAGAAGATACTCGCAGTCGCTTAAGGCCCGGATCACCGCATCCATGAAAACGGGATCCGCGCAGCCTCTTCCCTCTCCGGGTGCATAGGCTCCCTCCTGCTCCTGGGCGATCCCGCGGTCCTCGACGTATTCGAACAGAGCGGTCTGCGGATTGTATTCGTAGACCTGCAGGCGGGACAGCTTCCCGAAATGGACATCGCTGGTCTCACCGTCTTCAGTTGCAATTGCTACCCGCAGCGGGTCTGTAAGTATTCCTCTCACGGCTTGTCTCTCCATGTGTCAAATTGCTCACCGCGTGCCGGTCGAACACGCCGGTATAGATGTCCTGCATCAGGTTCAGTCCGCCGGTATATCCCACGTAGGTGCGGTTTAAGATCGCGGCATCCGTGACGGGCGCGCTGTGATAGATCAGGATATTGTCCGTTTCGTCCGCCAGATCCTTATCCCAGCTGCTTCCCAGGATCAGGGATTTGGTCTGACGCGCAGCGATGCGCTGTTCGATCACGCCGCGGATCACTGCGTTGTCCGGCTCTGTCAGCACCTTGCCCTTCCACGCTTCATCCAGCGCGGTCAGATTCTCCGCCACCAGATCCTTCGCAGTCTGCGGCGGCTCATCGATCACGAAAAATGCCTGCGGGATCATTCCCAGCTCCCGGGTGCAGAATCTTGCGACGCCCAGTCCGTACGCCGTGTCGTCGATGACATACAGGTCGTAGGGAAGATAGGCTGCATAATCCGTAAAGACATCGCCCAGGCTGACAAAATACCGCTTGAAGCGCCGTTCCTCGGCCAGGATGAACTTTTCGGTCCGCTCCGGATCCAGCGAGAGCGTCTCCGCCACCTTGCGCAGGAATTCGCTCGTATCCTTCAGTCCCACGGGCAGCACCGGCCAGTGCAGGTAAGGCGTTCCAAAGCGTCTCTGGCAGAGCTTTGCGGCGCCCAGGCCGACCCACGGCGAGAGGACGATATTGAGCTCCGCATTGGGGATGTCATACCATTCCGAAACGCCGCTGCTCCCGTAGCCGAAGAGGATATTGACCTCCAGTCCGAGTCCTTCGAGGATGCGCTTGATCTCCTCCAGATCCCCTCTCCAGTAGGGATTCTGGTTCGGGACGACCGAGAAGACATTGACCAGCCCGCGGCGCACCTTCGGCTCCGCTTCCTCGAGCAGCTGGTCGATGATGCCCTCCACCACGATATTGTGTCCCTTGTAATTGTTGCCGCGGAAGCCCGAGGTATCCACGCCAACCACCGGATGAGCCGGTGAGGAATGATCCGAGGCTACCTGCTTTACGTCATCCCCGACGATACCGGCCGTGCAGCCTGCCATGACCACGTACAGATCCGCCTTCATCACCTTGAAGGCACTGTCCAGCAGCGTGGACAGCTTCTTCTCCCCGCCGAAGACCACCTCGGTCTGGGACGCGTTGGTGCAGGGAATCTGTCCGCCGCCGGCGTAGCCTTCGCCCTGATAGCCGGATCCGTTCGCCAGATAGGTAAACTGTCTCTGGGAGCAGCCGGGGCCAGCGTGGATCACCGGAACCGCGCCCTGTATCCCCAGTACCGTCTGCTGCGCACCGAGCGCACAGGTAAATTTTGCCTCCTGTATAATCGAACTCATAGATAATCTGCCTCCTGCTCCAGCCACCACTCGGTATAAGGGAACTCATTGTACTCCGCCAGCGTGCCCAGCAGCCGCTTTGCCTTCAGCAGATCCAGGATCCGCCTTCCGGTCAGAAGCAGGCCGTCGTAGCCCGCGCTGACGTTGATCTCCCCCTCAAAGATGCTCGGGATGCCGAGCTTCCCGGCGAGGATCGTCATATTCATGTGCCGGACGATCAGAAAGTCCGGATTCACCTTCCTGAGCTGCTTGAGCACCTCGTAGGGCTGCTTGTTACACACGGTCACTTCGATATCGCCCGCGACATCGATCATCTCCTGCAGCGTCGAATGCTCCGCATTCTCTCCGTCGACACGCATGTCATGATGAAGCGTGGTCATGCCCGCGATCTCGACCCCCAGGTCCGAGACCAGGCTACCGAGGTTGTGCGCGTAGGAATCCCCCGCGTAGATATACACCCGAAGGCCTTTCAGCTGCGCGCGAAGCTCCTCCAGCTCCGGCTCGATGCGCTTATGCTCCTCCTCGATCATCTGCTCCACGATATCGGTTTTGCCGGTAAGGCGGGCGATCTCACGGTACCATGCATCCGTCCACCGGATCCCGTAAGGAGAGGGAGCATGCACCTTGGGCACGCCGAATTCCTCCTCGAGGACCGTGGTGATGTAGGTGCCGAGCGTCTCACACACCTCCGTGGAGCAGGCCGCTTCCGACATGGTCTGCAATGTCTCAAGATCCGCCAGCGGAACCAGATAATTGGCTCTCAGACCCAGCTTGGCCAGCATCGGGGAGAAGGTATCCGTTCCCAGGAAGTTAAAGATATTGACCAGATCACTCTGCCGCTTTTCCGGCTTTTTCACGATCTTGCGCAGGATCCCGTGGTATCCGGCATCGAATCCGGTGGACCAGGCCTTGCTCTTAAAGCCCTCGCAGAAAACAGGAACGATCGGAATCCCCAGCTCCGCAGCCATCTCATCCGCCACGCTCTCGATGTCGTCGCCGACGATGCCCGCCGCACAGGAGGACTGGACGAAAATGCAGGACGGTGCGAAACGCTCATAAGCGAGCGTGATGGCATCCCGAAGCTTTTTCAGTCCGCCGTAGATGGTGTCCTTTTCACTGATGTTGCTGCAGACGCTCCGGACATCAAAAGGCTCGAGGCCTCTTGCCTTGGCGGCGTTGCGCGTCGCGTCATTCTGCACGGGGATATTGGAAAAGCACCCCATCGGGGAATGATAGACCACCGCAGATCCCCGTACCTGGTTGGTGATCGTGCCGGCGCACATCTGCGCGCAGTCACTGCATTGTGTAAAGCACCGGTCCTTGTCCGGCTTTTTCAGCTGCCGTGAATATTCCTGAAGTTCACTGGCCTTGCCGTGAAATGATAGGATGGATTTGAGACGTGTGTCCCGGATCTCCACTTCCGCCGTCTGTGTAGCGTTTGACATGGTCCTTCCCTTTCCTGCTTGCTTCCCGTAATCTGTTCGGCTCTGTCCGCCGGCTTCAGATCTTGTAATCGTCCGCCAGATCCATCATGCCGTATTCCATCAGGATCTCCTCCAGGCGCTCCTGGGTCATGGGCGTGGGAATCGCGAAATCTTCATTCTCGATGACCGCTTTGGCAAGATTCCGGTACTCATTCGCCTGGTTGCAGTCCGGCTTGTACTGGATGACCGTCTGCTTGTGGATCTCCGCATGCTGCACCACGTTGTCCCTGGGGACAAAATAGAGCAGCTTCGTTCCAAGCTCCTTGGAAAAGGCGCGCAGCAGATCCAGCTCACGATCCACATTGCGGGAATTGCAGATGATACCGCCCAGCCTTACACCGCCGGTGCGCGCATATTTTGCGATACCCTTGGAGATATTGTTGGCCGCATAGAGTGCCATCATCTCCCCGCTGGCCACGATGTAGATCTCCTTGGCCTTGCCCTCACGGATCGGCATTGCGAATCCACCGCACACGACGTCGCCGAGGACATCGTAAAATACAAAATCAAGATCCTCCGTGTAGGCTCCGAGATTCTCCAGCATTCCGATGGAGGTGATGATACCTCTGCCCGCGCATCCGACGCCGGGTTCCGGTCCGCCGGATTCCACGCACCGGGTACCGCCGAAGCCTTCCTTCATGATCCGGTCCAGGGACACATCCTCGCCTTCCTCCCGGATCGTATCCAGCACCGTCTTCTGAGCCAGCCCGCCCAGCAGCAGTCTGGTGGAATCCGCCTTCGGATCGCAGCCGACCACCATCACCTTTTTCCCGTGCTCGGTCAGTCCGGCCGTCAGGTTCTGTGTAGTCGTGGATTTCCCGATTCCTCCTTTTCCATAGATTGCAATCTGTCTGAGCTCGCCCATTTTTTCATTCCTCCGTATCGTTTTCAGGCTTTTTTCTTCGTTCCGTGCTTTCGGCTGCAGACGCATTCTCTCAGCCGTGTGAAAAATTCTCCTCCAGGTTCAGGCGGCGCCGGTAGATCTGATCCCCGAACTCGGACACACCGGGGACGCCGATCGCGTCCGCCCTGCAGTGCTGGCAATGCCGGAAAATATCCATGTATTTGCCGGCGCGCATCCGCGCTTCGTTCAGTTCGCGGCAGTCCGGCGCCCGGTATCCGCTCAGCTCAAACTGCGGGATCAGCGGGATCAGGTTGTAGATGGAGGCGCCCGCCTCCGCGATCGCCAGGGCGATGTCCTCCACGTGATCTGCGTTGATCTCCGGCACCAGGACCGTATTGACCTTCACCGTGACACCCGCATCCGCCATCCGGCGTATGCCCTTCAGCTGATTCTCGATCAGGATCCGGGCTCCTTCCTCGCCTTCATACTTCACACCGTGGTAGAT
>JAFYEE010000162.1 GCA_017544405.1 Lachnospiraceae bacterium | reverse complement strand
TGCCATGATCAAAAAGCTGTTGGGACTGCGAATTTTCCCCGACGAAAATGACAAGACCAATCTGGACCTCAAAACCGTCGATGGACAGCTCCTTTTGATCAGCCAGTTTACCCTCTATGCCGACTGCAGAAAGGGAAATCGCCCCAGCTTCACAGACGCGGCAGAACCCGTCCTGGCAAGAGAATTATACGATTACATCACCGAAAAATGCGCTGAGCAGGTTCTCCATGTCGATACAGGATCCTTCGGGGAACATATGACCGTGGATCTCCAAAACAACGGACCGTTCACCATTGTTTTGGACTCTGATGATTTGCATATATAAATGAGTTTCATTTTTTGACGGCAACTCATAACATGGCTTTCGATGACAGGCATATAATACGGCAACTGCTAAAACATAAACATGAATTCCCAATTGGTTTGAATGCATGTTTAACGCAGCAGTTGCCGCATATACGTATTCCCTATATTCCTATTTTTCGTGCGGCAACTCTGCGTTAAACATGGCTTTTGCGCATAGTTCCCTCAAGGGTTTATCCTTCTTCTGTCTGGTGATTTCCATAATTCCCAGCGCGGTGATGTCCCAGACTTTGGTCTGTACGTTATCTTTAGACACGGATTCGCGCATGAACTCCAGCAGCTTTTCCCGGTCCGAATCGGATTCCAGATTGATAAAGTCTACCAGGATCATTCCGGACAGATTGCGCAGACGGATCTGAAGCGCGATTTCCGCAGCGGCTTCCAGATTGGACTTCAGATAAAAATCGGCGGAGGTCTGATGACGGGCGCCGATATGTTTCCCGGAATTGACATCGATCACGGTCATGGCTTCCGTGTGATCGATCATCAGAAATCCTCCCGAGGAAAGCCATACTTTGCGGGACAAGGCTTCCTGAAGTTTTGTTTTGAGACCGTACAGCTTTTCCATCGAAAAGGACGCATCCGCATAGAGGCGGACCGGAACCCCTTCCTGTGCCTCCTTCAGAGCCTCCACCCATTCCGGCCGGTCGGTTACGATCTCCCGCACCGGATACTGCGCGAATAGCTGTAGGATCACCTCGGAAAGCGGATCCGGCGCCTTGGCAAGCAGGCTACCGTACTCCAGATGCGCTGCCCGCTGTCTTAAAGCTTCCCCCTCCGGCCAATTCGTCCAACGAATCCGCGCGCTGAGCGACGGCCGTTTTCCACGCTGCGCCTCAGCCGTCATCTGAACCGGAAGCAGGTCTCCTTCTTTCAGATCTTCATATTCCTTTTCCTTCGGCAGCTTCGACATCGGAAGAAATCCCGTTTCCTCCTTTGAAAAGGCAACGAACAGAGCTTCCAGATCCTTTGAAACCTTCGTCACTCTTCCCACATAGACATTGCCGACGCGGGAAGCACCTTCCGCATCCCAGGTCTTTACATCCATCAGACGTTTTCCCGCCACATAAAAGCAAAAAGAGATCCCGCCGACCACAGTCACCAGAATGCGGCCTTCCGGATCGTCCGCTTCCCTTTTCAGCGCAATGCCTTCGAGCGTCGAAGCATGATTTTCTACTTTTCTGCTCATACCGTTTCCTCGTCCTGCCCGACACGGTTCATGGGAATCAGCTTCCCCTGCCCGTCACGGGTATAGAGTTCGAGCCGCGTCACCAGAAGCGCATGTTCCATCAATTCCTCCCCATAAAAAGAAACAAGCGCCTCCATGACCTGGGAAGGCTTGATATTGCCGGCGCTGGAAGCATCGCACAGAAGGTGCAGTGCGCCTCCCTCTTCTTCCGTTACATCAAACGCAAAGATTCCATCCTTCAGATTGAGGGTACGGGACCCCTTCTTCGTCTCCTTCTCGTAGAGAATCTCCTCCTTCCCGAGAAATCCGGCCAGCGCTTTCCCGGCCGCGCTCGTGGAAAAAAGACCGTCCGAAGTAAGGCAAAGCGGCACTCTCCCCTCACGGAACTCGATCCGGTACTCCGCCGCAGCCACGGAAGCCATGGCATTACCGGCATTTTCCGGGAGCCTCGTCACGTCCAGGATGCGGATCTCCGGGACAGAGACCGCATTCAGTCTGCTTTGAATCTCTTCACAGGGAATGTCCGTAACGAACTTTACATCCATATATTCCCCATAGCTTTCGAGCCCCACGCCCAGGGGCGAAGCAAAGGTCATGATCTGGTGCGGGGAAAACCCGCCCGTGTAGGCGACATCCAATTCCGCCCTGCGGATACATTTCTGAAAATACCGCATGACATCGAGATGCCCGATATACCGGATGGCTCCGGTTTTGGAAAATTTTATTCTGACAAACATGTTGTTCCTTTATCCTCAGCTTCTCGCCGTAAAACAGATCCCGACGCCAAACGATGCGGCGCCGCATCCGGAGCACTTCTCCGAACAGTTCGGGGTCACCTCTCCCCGCTGGGCACGGTGCCATTCCTTTAACAGGAAATCCTTGTTCACGCCACAGCTCAAGAAATCCCAGGGGAAAATCTCATCGTCTCCCCTCGTACGTATCGTATAAAAATCCGGATCCACGCCGCATTCCGCAAAGGCTTCCATCCACTTGTCGTGGTGGTAATACTCGCTCCACGCATCGTAGAAACAGCCCTTTTCGTATGCTCTCCGGATCACGTCGCCCAGACGCCTGTCGCCCCGGGCCAGCACACCCTCCAGCACACTGACATCCGCCTCGTGCCAGTTGTATTTGATGCTCTTCTGATTCAGCTGCTGCGTGATCCCCTGTCTGCAGGTATAAGCCTTCTCGATAAACTCGTCTTTGGTGCACTGCGGGGCCCATTGAAAGGCCGTGAAGGGCTTCGGTACGAAGAAGGAAGTACTGACTACGATCTGCACTTTCCCGTTCACCCGTTTGTCCTTCGGGACCGTCTCAAAGAAAAGGGCCGCAATCTTATTGGCCAGATCTCCGATCCCGTAGATATCCTCCACCGTCTCTCCGGGATGACCGAGCATAAAATAGAGCTTCACGCGCGTCCATCCACCTTCAAAGGCTTCTTTTGCGCCAGCCAGAATGACTTCCTCGCTCAGCCCCTTATTGATCACGTCCCGCAGCCTCTGCGAACCCGCCTCGGGCGCAAAGGTGAGGCTGGTCTTGCGCACATCCTGCACCTTGCTCATGACATCGAGACTGAAGGCATCGATGCGAAGCGAGGGAAGGCTGATATTGATATGCCGCTTGCTGCACTCGGCCAGCAGAAAATCCAAAAGCTCCGGAAGATGCGTATAATCGCTCGACGAGAGGGAACTTAAGGAAATCTCCTCATGGCCGGTATTCTTCAGCATCTCCATCGCGTATTTTTTCAGAACCTCGGGCGAGCGCTCCCGCACCGGGCGATACAGCTCTCCCGCCTGACAGAAACGGCAGCCGCGCATGCAGCCGCGCATGATCTCCAGCACGACACGGTCCTGTGTGCACTTGATATAAGGCACCACCGGCTTCATCGGATAATAGGTGTCGGAGAGATCCGTGACCGCCTCCTTGCGGATTTTCCGCGGCAGATCCTCATACAGCGGATCAAACGAGGCAATGGTGCCGTCCTCCTTGTAGGTGGTCTCATAGAGCGAAGGTGCATAGATCCCGGGGATACGCCCGGCCAGGTGCAAAAATTCCTCACGGGTTGCCTCCCGCGCTCTGCATTCCTTATACAGATCCAGGAGATTCCGGTACTGCGTCTCTCCTTCTCCGATATAGAACAGATCAAAAAAGTCCGCGATCGGTTCCGGATTGTACGTGCAGGGGCCGCCGCCGATCACGATGGGGACGTCCCAGGTCCGCTCCTTCGCCAGAAGCGGGATCTGCGCCAGATCCAGAATCTGCAGGATATTGGTATAACACATCTCATACTGGATCGTGATCCCGAGAAAATCGCAGTCCTTCACGGGCTGTTGGGATTCCAGACCGAAGAGCGGAATATGCTTCTCCCGCATGATCCGGTCCAGATCCACCCAGGGCGAGTAGACTCTCTCACACCAGGTATCCTCGAATGCGTTGAACATATCATACAGGATCTGAATGCCCAGGTGGGACATACCGATTTCGTACACATCCGGGAAGCACATGACAAAGCGCACATCCACCTTGTCCGGATCCTTGATGACCGCATTAACCTCATGTCCGATGTAGCGCTCGGGTTTATCGATGGAAAGTAATATATCATCCGGTAATGCCAAAAAATCTGTTTTCATCTCAAGCGTCCTTTAAAATCCATCCAGTCCTGACCCGAGGCAGAATCGGGCGAGTACCGCGCCTTTTCATAGATGGAAGCCCAGCCCTGCGCCTCATCCAGCTTCTCCACCTCCCGTGCCGTGTAAAAGCCGGGATTCAGGTTTCGATTGCCCGTAAGAAGCGGAAACTTGCGGCGCACCGTCCGCTGATAATGCCTTCGGATCTTCTCATCATTATCCAGCGTACCCGAAAACGGCGCATACTGCAAATGAAACAGTCCTTTTCCGTGATCCAGCTCCTCATGAATATCCGTAATCCCCGCTTCCTCCTCTTCTTCCGCAAAATCCTCCTTCCGGAAGCGAAGCAGCAGTAAAAAAAGCGTCCGAAGGCCGTTTGCGATCAGCAAAACCAGTGCAATTACGGTAAGAACCATGAAGACTCTCGTCAGGATCTCCCAGATCAGCGCCGGCTTTGCATCCTCGACCTGCAAAAAGGGCGTCTGCCCGACCGGCCCGGAAGAAAGCGGGGGCTCTGGTTTTTCCATTTCTTCCGCTCCCTCGGGGAAAAGCGAGAAGAACCAGCGGATGAAGGTCCGCAAAAGCTCCTTCAGCTTCTGCGCCCACACCCCGATCAGCTGAAACTGAGAGGTCAGGAAGATCACAAGTCCAAGCACCGTACTGAACACAAGGGTCAGGGAAAATCCGCTCCGGAACATCTCCATCAGGGGCATGTAACCGGTCGAACTGTCATTGACGCGCGCAAAATACATCAGCCTGGATACGTACAGCTCCAGGAAATACAGCGTCCCCGCAAGGATCATGGCGCCATAGATCCGGCTGTCCCAGCCGGTTCCCATCACATAATGCGCAAAGAAGATCCCGAGAAAGGACATACCGACGCTGAGCGGGATCGGCAGTTCCGTCAGCGGATCGTCTTCTTCCGAAAAGCGTCGCTTGATGGAGCCGAACAGATAGGCGATCGCATAGATCGCTCCGATCAGAATATAATGCCAGGACAGCGGTAAGAAGATCCAAATCGCGATGATCCCACCGCAGCCGGCCAGATACAGGAAGGAATTTTTCAGGTACCGGTCACAGAGCCAGAAAAGATAGGGGAACAATCCGATCAGCGCGTAGAGAAGAAGGCTGGGAAAAATCCGATCTGTCTGTGAGAGAAAAATGAGCATCGCAAACACATAGGCCGCGAAAAACATCCAGTGGTTCGCTGCCATCGTCAAAAACTCCCGGAAATGCTGCAGTTTTTGGATCGTGGAAAGTTTCAAATATCCTCTCCCGTTACGTTTCATACAGATAGCGGACGAAGGGCTCCAGATCCGGAGGGATCGTAAGATTTTCTCCCCTGGCGGAAGGCAGGATCAAAAGGAAAGAATGACCGCCGGTTACGCCATGCATCAGAAGCTTTTCAAATTCCGGCTGCAGATGCAGGGACAAAAAGCAGGGAAGCTCGTCGCTATCCTCCGCAAAAATATGTTCATCAAAGGCAGAATCGACCGGACGGACTTCCTTCAGGTCGATCAGGGCCAGCATGGACTGAAGCTCTTCATAATCCGGCATACGATCGGAGGAAAGATGGATCGTCGCATGGCGGAAGCAGTCGCAGGCATTGCTGTCAAGACTGATCCTGGTCCCGTTGCGGTAAAAGCGCCCGGCCAGATAAGAGGCGGCGCTGATCATATCCTCCGCCCAGTCCTCATGCTTTAAGACTCCGTCGTCCAGCAGGTTTAAGTAAAGATGCACCGGACGCATGGAGACATATTCTCTCTGATTGACCAGGAGCTCTTCCGTCCGCGCGGAAGCACGCCAGTTGACGAGGCGCTCCGAATCTCCGGGTTGATATGCGCGAAGGCCGCGAAAGGAAAAAGGATCATCGACCAGCGATCTGCGGCTGCTTTGCATCCCGAGCAGAGAAACAAAGACATGATCGAGCGACGGGAAGGCACGCTCTCTCGGATACACGATCAGGCCGGTATCCACCGGCAGCGCGCTGACAAACTGATCGGACATGAACAGATCCGAACCGACCAGATCCATTTCCCTGATCTCGTAAAACCCGCGGCGCGCGGCGACAAATTCCACACGACGCGTGATTTTTTCATAACCTTTCAGATGAAATACATCGTTTCGATAATACCGGTCCGTGATACGGGAGCCCTTCCCGGAGGTAAAATGCAGCTCCCTGGAGGTCTGGAACTTTACCTTGATCATGGGAAGCGGCAGGCGTTTGCGATTCTCCACCACTTCGATGACCGCCGAGGGTTCGCCGCATGCGATCCCGTCGGATTCAAAGGCTACCGAGGCATACACGCGGTGGTTCCAGTATTTGTGGTACAGTTCCCTCTGGGCAAGGAACAGACCGAGGGTAATCAAACCGATGACAAGTACCGTAATCATGAAAAATCCTCAGTGGGAACGCTCGTCTCCGAAAGAATGTCACGAAGGATCTTCTCCCCGGTCACCGTGCGAAGCGAACCTGTGGGACGAATGCGATGGGCCCAAACCGGAACCACCAGCGCCTTGATATCATCCGGCACCACATAGTCCCGATCCTGCAGATAGGCATAGCACTGGGCGCAGCGCTGCAGTGCCAAAAGGCCGCGGGTGCTGACCCCGAGCCGGATCGATCCTTTGTTGCGGGTCGCGGTAACGAGCTTTACCATATAGGTCTGCAGCTCCTCGGACAGATGCACCTTGCGCGCCTGCGCCTTCGCCTCGAGAATATCCGCCTGCGAGACCACCGGTGTCAGCTCTTCAAAAGGATCCCCGGAAAGGAAATTCCGGAGCACCGACACCTCCTCTTCATCCGAAGGATAGCCCAGACTGAGCCGCATCACAAAACGGTCCAGCTGTGCTTCCGGCAGCGGAAAGGTGCCCATGCTCTCGATGGGATTTTGCGTCGCGATCACCATGAAAAGCTCCGGAAGCCGAAGGGAGGTTCCGTCGATGGTAACCTGCAGCTCCTCCATCGCCTCCAGGAGGCCGGATTGTGTGCGGGGTGTCGCGCGGTTGATCTCATCCGCTAGCAGAATATTGGTGAAGACGGGTCCTTTCCGCATCTCAAATTCGGAGGTCGCCCGGTTGAAGATCGCGCTTCCGGTGACATCCGCAGGAAGCAGATCGGGGGTAAACTGAATCCTGGAAAAATCCGCGGAGATGCTTCTTGCGAAGCTCCGGGTGAGCTTGGTTTTACCGGTTCCGGGCACATCCTCAAACAGAACATGTCCTCCGGCCAATAACGCAGTTAAGAGGAGGCAGGTTGCCTCCTCCTTTCCGATGATCACTTTGCCGACCGATTCCGTCAGCCTAGTCCTTAATTCCGATCCCTTTAACATCCTTCTCTCCCCATACAGATGCGATCAGTGGCGATTGGCGAGTTCCGCGGTGACCTCTTCCCAGGTGACCCCTTTGTCTGCCATCAGTACCATTACATGATACAGGAAATCACTGATCTCGTACACGATTTCATTCGGGTTGGGATTCTTCGCCGCGATCACGATCTCCGTTGCTTCCTCTCCCACCTTCTTCAGGATCTTGTCGATTCCCTTGTCGAAAAGATAATTGGTATAGGATCCCTCCTTCGGGTGCTCCTTCCGGTCCACGATCGTATCGAATACATCCTGAAAGACGGTCAGCGGATTTTCCGGAACCGTGTATTCCCGGCTGGTGATCTCATTGAAAAAGCAGCTTCTGGCCCCGGTATGGCAGGCCGCTCCGACCTGGGATACCTTCGCCAGGATCGTATCAAAATCACAATCCGCCGTAAGGCTCTTCACGTACTGGTAATGCCCGCTCGTATCGCCCTTGAGCCACTGCTCGTCCCGGCTTCTGCTGTAATAATTCATCATTCCGGTCAGCAGCGTGTCATGAAAGGCCTTCTCGTTCATGTAAGCCACCATCAGGACTTCGTTGTTGCGGTAATCCTGCACCACCACGGGAACCAGTCCCTGCTCGTTTTTCTTAAGCTGCTCCCAGGAAACGGAGGACTCGAGGAGTGCCACCTTCAGACCGTTTTCCCGGCAAAGCTCCTTCAGCGACAGGATCTCTTCGGCGTTGTCATTGATGGTATTGCCCGTTACGCCGCAGACGGAATCATAGGCAAAGATCTCCAGCAGCTTGTTGAGCGCCACCTGTCCGATCTGCACATAGAAGGGAAGGCAGGTCGCTTCCTGTGTCTCACGGATCTTATGGGGATTCAGGAGCAATAATCCGGACAGGAGCTTCTGCTCATCCATCAGATGGACAAGCTCTTCGGGATCTGCAAGAGACGCCAGCAGTTTATCGGCGCCGAATTTCTCGCTGACCTCCCTGGTAAGCTCCACATTCTCGGGCTTCGTATAGTCCAGGATCGCCTTTTTGCAGCCGGTGTAAAGGATCTTCTTCACATCCTCCATCCGGTGAATATTGCCGCCGGCATAGACATCCACTTCACTGATCTGCGCGATCTGCTTCAGCATATCCAGCGCCGCTTCATGGGCGGCATCCGCCTCGGCCACGCTCTCATACTCCTCCTCGGAGAGATCAAAAACGATCAGCTCATCCGCGTGATTCTCACAAAATTTCCGTACCAGACGAAGCGGATCCGTCTCCACGATGGTCCGGTCGTCAAAGCTGCGCACCGCATGCTCCCGGTACAGATAAATGCAGGGTACAAATTTCTTGATCATGGTCCTCCTCCGATGCCCGAAAAGGACATCCCTTTCTCACAGTTCCAGGCAAAATCACAGACTTCCCTTGGTCGAAAGCACGCCGTCCACGCGCGCATCGTATCCGGTCGCCATGTCCAGCGCCTTGCCAAAGGCCTTGAACATCGCTTCGGTCACGTGATGCGCATTCCCGTCCGAGAGCACTTTGATGTGAAGATTCATTTTCGCGCTGTAGGACACCGCATAGAAAAATTCATGTACCAGCTCGGTATCAAGCGCTCCGATCATGGGCGTGCGGTACTCGTATTCAAAACCGAGATACGGTCTGCCGCACAGATCCACCGCGCAGAGCACCAGCACCTCATCCATGGGCAGGACGAAATACCCATACCTCCGGATGCCTGCTTTATCACCAACCGCCTGATCAATGGCCGTCCCGAGCGCGATGCCGGTATCTTCCACCGTGTGATGTCCGTCCACCTGCAGATCGCCTTTTACCTTGCAGCTTAAATCGAAAAAGCCATGCTTTGCAAAGCCCTCCAGCATATGATCGAAAAATCCGATGCCGGTGAAAATCTCCCTGCTTCCGCTTCCGTCCAGATTCAGGCGCAGATCGATATCCGTCTCCTTCGTCGTGCGTTTTACTATCCCCTCGCGCATTTCTCCGTCCCTTCCTTTTCCTTTATTCAAAGCGGACCTTAATGCTGTTGGCGTGTGCCGTCAGCCCCTCCTGCTTTGCAAAAAGCTCGATCTGGTTGTGTACCTTCGAGAGCCCTTCCTTCGAATAAGAGATGATGCTGGTCTTCTTGATGAAATCATCCACATTGACCGGCGAGAAGAATTTCGCCGTGCCGTTGGTCGGCAGAATGTGGTTCGGACCCGCAAAATAGTCTCCGAGCGGCTCGGAGGAATATTCACCGAGGAAGATGGCTCCCGCATTTTGAACCTTCGTCATGGTCTCCCAGGGGTTCGCCGTCAGGATCTCCAAGTGCTCGGAAGCGATGGCATTTACCGCGCCGATGGCCTCGTCCATGGAATCCGTCACCAGGATATACCCGTAATTGTCCAGGCTCTTCCGTATGATATCCGCGCGGGAAAGCTCCTTCAGATACCCCTCCACCTCAGCGGATACTTCCTCCGCCAGACGCTGCGAGGTCGTCACCAGGATCGCGCTTGCGAGCTCATCGTGTTCCGCCTGGCTCAGCAGATCCGCCGCGACATAGTGTGCATTCGCCGTATCGTCCGCCAGCACCATGACCTCGGAAGGACCTGCGATGGAATCGATACTGACATATCCGTAGACCGCCTTTTTCGCAAGCGCTACGAAGATATTGCCGGGTCCCGCGATCTTATCCACCTTCGGGATGCTCTCCGTGCCAAAGGCCAAAGCCGCGATGGCCTGTGCACCGCCGGCCTTGTAGATGACATCCACTCCGGCGATATCCGCTGCCACCAGCGTACCGGGATTGACCTTGCCGTCCTGCCCGGGCGGGGTGGTCATGACGATCTCCTTCACACCGGCCACCTTCGCGGGAATGACGTTCATAAGAACGGAACTCGGATAGGCCGCCTTGCCGCCGGGCACATAGACCCCGGTGCGGGCGATGGGTGTGATCCGCATGCCCAGGATGGAGCCGTCTTCTCTGGTCTCGAACCAGCTGTTGCGAAGCTGCTTTAAGTGAAAGTCACGGATGTTGCCCGCCGCCTCTTTCAGCACTTCGATAAAGTCCTGCGGAAGCGCCGCATACGCTTCTTTGATCTCCTCCGCAGTCACCCGGATGGTGTCCGCATTCAGGCGGATCCTGTCAAATTTCTCGGTATAGTCAAAGAGGGCCTGATCGCCGCCCTCACGGACCTTTTGCAGGATTTCGTTTACGGTCGCTTCATAGGTGCCATACTGGCTGGGACTGCGCTTTAACAGATCCTCCAGAATGGATTTCTGAAGCTCCGGGGTTAATTTCACTGTTCTCATTTTTTCATCCTCTTTCTTTCGGTAACTACTGCGCCAGAATCTGTCTGCGCAGGCGATTCACCAGATCCGTAATCTGCCGGTTCTGCATCTGCATGCTCACGGGATTGACGATCATGCGCGCGGAAAGGGGACAGATCTCCTCCAGCACGGACAGCCCGTTTTCCCGAAGGGTCGAACCGGTCTCCACGATATCAACGATCACATCGGAAAGCTCCACGATGGGTCCAAGCTCCACCGATCCGTTCAGCTTGATGATGTCCACCGTCTGGTGCTTCTTATTATAGAAATATTCTCTGGCAATGTTCGGATATTTGCTGGCAACGCGGATTCTTTCATGGTGCTGCAAAAGCTCCGCCGCGGAAGCCGGTCCGCAGACGCACATTCTGCATTTTCCGTACCCGAGGTCCAGCACCTCGTACACATTGCGGTTCTCTTCAAGGATCGTGTCACGACCCACCACGCCGATGTCGGCTGCGCCGTATTCCACATAGGTCGGAACGTCCGGCCCCTTGGCCAGGAAAAAGCGCATCTTCTGCTGTTCATTGACAAAGATCAGCTTTCGGGAATCCTTGTCCTTCATCTCCTCGCAGGAGATCCCGATGGATTCGAACAGTTCCATCGTTTTCGTTGCCAGACGCCCCTTCCCGAGGGCAAATGTAAGATATCTGTCTTCCTGATTCATAATCTCCCCTTACGGCTGTGCTGACGCAGGTGTCAGCACAACCATCTTCCCTTCTTTGCGAAGTTCTCTGGCTTCCTCAAGCGCCTTCCGGAACTGCCCTGCGTCATGACTGTCATAAAAGACGATCACCCGCTGATCTTCGTACTCCGGAAGGTTTTTCTGGCGGCTCAATGCCTCGATCAGATCATCGATCTGGACCACGAATCCGATGGCGGCGGCCTCCTTGCCGAAATGAGAAAGCAGACGGTCATAGCGTCCGCCCGTTGCCACCGGCCGCCCCACGCCATAGGTGAAGGCTTTGAAAATGATGCCGGTATAGTAATTGTATTTGCTCAGCATTCCGAGATCGAAGGAAACAAACTCCGAAACGCCGTACATTTCCAGCAGCCGGTGCATATCCTCCAGACGATCCAGCGCGCGGAGGGAGCGCTCATTTTTCACATTGCTGCGAAGCGCCGTAAAGTTCCCGTGATCCTCGAAGGAATTACCGATCTGAAGAAGCTTCTCGGCATATTCCGAAGGTGTCTTCGCCTGCTCCAAAAGCTCCTGTGCCGCAAAAATATTTTTTCCGGAGATGTATTCGCGAAGCGCAAGCTCCGTCTCCGAGGGCAATCCGGCCTCCTCACACAGGCCCTTGAAGAAATCCACCTGGCCGATGCTGATCTGAAATTCGGAGAGTCCTGCGCTGCGCAGAGCGTCTACCACCAGTGCGATCATCTCGGCATCCGCCTGAACGCTTGGGTCTTCAATGAGCTCGGCGCCCATCTGCGTCTCCTCACAAAGCTTGCCCTGCAGGGCGGAAGTATTGGTAAAAACATTCCCATGATAACAAAATCTCCTGGGAACATCCTCCTCCATAAAATACTTCGCGGCGCACCTGGCGATGGAAGGCGTAAAATCCGGCCGAAGCACCAGGGTGCGATTTTCCTTGTCAAAAAATTTGTACAGCTCGTTGCTGGGGATCGTCCCCACTTCTCTGGAAAAAACATCGAAGAATTCGAAGGAAGGCGTCAGGATGTCTTCATAGCCATAGGATAGGAGCGACGCATGGATCTTCTCCTCGACCAGCCTCCGAATCGCGTATTCTTTTCCGTAACAGTCCTTCACGCCTTCCGGCGTGTGCAATAAAGTTCGGTTCATAGACCTCTCCCCTTCCGCTTCTTACAATCGTCACGCTTTAGTATGCTAATGTGATAGCATGGTAGAGAACTAAATTATTGCAATCATACAACAGTTCCGGGCGCTTGTCAAATCTTTTTCCCAAAGCAAAAAACGGAAAAATCTGCGTCGGATCAGGGATCCGGGCGATCCTGCAGATCCTTGTTGATCATATCGAGATAAGGCACAAGCACGCCGGGCGTCTCGGGAAGGATGTATTCCGGATTCAGCTCCTCAAAGCGAAAGCTCTTGCGTCCGCCCTGCTCCGCCCGTTCCCAGAAAAACAGAAGCATCTGCAGCGGCAGATAATAATAGGTCTCCCGCGCCGTAAAGGAAATCAGGAAAAAGGCGATACCGCCCTGCGCCTCAAAGCGCTTCATGAAATTCACCTGATGCTCGTGAATATTGGCGAGGGCGAAGGTATCCGAAGCGCATTCCTTTGCATCAAAACAGATCGGAAGCCCCTGAACGGCTCCGATATAGTCGACCGTACTCTTCTGATCAAAATAGGCCAGAGTGATATGGCGTGTCTTCCGATCGATGTCGATCGGAGTGATGGGCGTCGGGATCTTCTGCACCAGCGCCAGCCCGGCTTCATCGTATTTTTCATTGGTCCGGTTGATCAGCTCCTCAAAGGTGGAGCCTCTCAGCCCTCTAGATTTCCATGTAGGCATAGATCGGTCTCCGGAAAAAGATCTCTTACGACACCGGCAAAGGGCTCCGGCAAAGGACAGACAATCCTGCGTCCGGCCAGGCGGGCGAGTCTTCCGGCGCCTTCCGCCTCCGGAAAAGTAAATGCGCCGGCATGCAGGAGCTGTCCCTTCACCTTGTATTTGCGCCGGTACAGGTCATTGAGCGCACGTGACCCGTATTTGGGATCCCCCACGATGGGATGTCCGAGGAAGGACAGCTGCGCGCGGATCTGATGGGTCTTGCCGGTGATCAGCCGCGCCTCAAGGAGCGTAACCTCCCCATTGGAAGCGATGGGCTGATACTCTGTCACAATCCGCTGCGCGCCTTCCGGCGCTGCAGGCGAAGGCTCCGGGTCGCCGGCCCCCGGCAGACGCTTTCCCCCGGCGGGTGCTGCGGTCAGCACTTCGGACCGGTTGGATCCGGAATCCCGAAGCAGCAGATGCTCTGCGCGAAGCGGCGCCTCAAACGCGCCGGCACACAAGACATAATATACCTTCTCGCCCAGGTGCTCCCGGAGGATCCTGGCCAGTTCCTGGGAGCCCTTCAGGCTGATCCCGCACAGCACCAGGCCGGTCGTATTCCGGTCGAGACGATTGGCCACGGAAGGATGAAAGGTCCGAAGCTCCTCCTGCGTGATCCGTCCCCTGCGCACCAGATCGTCCAGCATCCATTCATTCAGGGAGTAACGGATCTCTCCCCCCGTCTGGGTCGCCACACCGAAGGGTTTGAACAGCGCAAGCACATCCTCATCCTCGTAGAGAACGCGTACCGCGCCAAATTCCCTGCTCTGCCCCGTTTGGGAGAGCCTGCCGCCCGCATAGACAGCGGAAGCCCCTTCCCGCGCTGCGGACGTTGCTTCCCCGGCTCCGGATGTCCCTTCCGCACGCATTTTCGCATAGGTCTCCTCCGAGAAGAAGGATTCCACCGTATCCCCGACTTTGAGGATCTCGCCTCCTTCCGCCTTCGACCCGTTCAGGGTAATATTCTTTTTGCGCATCATCCGAAAGAGAAAACCGGAACCGGCGGAAGGGAAATACTTCCGCAGAAATTTATCCAGCCTCTGTCCGGCCTGATTCTCCCCGATGGTAAAGCTTTGCATAGACACCTCCCAAGGCGTTCCGCTACAGGGAAATCTGATGAAGCAGCGTAAGCACGGCTTTGCTTGTCGCATCCTCCGCAGAAGGCTTCATACCGCGGAGGCGCTCTAAATAGGCTTCCCTGCGGGTATAAACCTTGATGGCCATCTTCGGAAGACGCTCCCCCTGCAGCATGACCTGAAGATGCTCGCGAAAGGCCTCTTCCTTCAGATCCTTCTGCGTCGTAAAGCAGGCGATGGCTCCCTCCGAAACCGCCAGATGCGCGATGGAGTAATTCCCCTTCGCGGAAGTAAACACCCGGTCAAAGGACTGACACAGGTCCTTTGCCGCCTCCCCGAAGTCACCTGCGCAATCCTCCGGACAGCCCCGGTAGCGGAAAAACATGATCGTTTCCACCAGGCTCTTGCTCCCCGGAAGGCACATCAGCACGGCCATGATCGTAAATATATTCCCGCGGGTCCCCGTCAAAGCGTACCCTGCGCCGAAGATCCCGAAGGCGATCCCGAAGATCAGGATCGTACGGGCCAGTTCATAGCTTCTCTGCCG
This sequence comes from Lachnospiraceae bacterium, assembly GCA_017544405.1. GTDB lineage: Bacteria > Bacillota > Clostridia > Lachnospirales > Lachnospiraceae > AC2028. The sequence goes on along the minus strand of JAFYEE010000162.1, from coordinate 341 downwards.
CTTCAGATAACCGGGTTCTCCTTTGTACTTGTCCCAGGAAAACATGCGCAGCGGATTCATGCACGGCTCCTTTTCTGCTCGGAGCGGGCGAGGGCGGAGGTGATCCGCAGGATCAAACCATGCGGAAGCAGCTTGCAGGCCAGTTCAAAGGCCTTCATCGCAAAAGTGGGCACGACCTCCGGTGCCTTACGATAGCTTGCCGCAAGGCTTTTTTGCACCACCTGTTGCGGCGTGGTCATGAAATATTTCTTGATGCGAAGGGACGTGCCGCCCGCTTCCGCAAGATCGAAAAATTCGGTGTTCACCGGCCCAGGGCATACACTGGTCACATAGATCCCGTA
>JAFYEE010000161.1 GCA_017544405.1 Lachnospiraceae bacterium | reverse complement strand
TGCGCGTCGAGAATATTCTCCAGCTGGCCGGGATACACATTGTATCCGGAGGAGATGATCATACGCTTCGCACGGCCCTTGAAATAGATAAATCCCTCGCTGTCCATGCTGCCGAGATCCCCGGTGTAAACCCAGGTCAGACCGTCGTCATGATGACGCAGCGTATCCGCCGTCTCGTCGGGACAGTTCATGTACTCCTTCATCACGGTGGGGCCGGCAAGCAGGATCTCGCCCTCCTCCCCGTAAGGAACCTCCTCAGCGGTCCCCGGCTTTACGATCTTGATGTAGGTATCCGGGAACGGTACGCCGATGCTGCCCTCCTTGAACTGGTGGGGCGGCGTCAGGCAGCAGGCCGTCACCGTCTCGGTGGTACCGTACCCCTCCCGCACCTGGATCGTCGCGTGATGATCGTACAGGAATTTGTCGAATTTCTTCTTGAGCTCCACGCTCAGGGAATCGCCGCCGGAAAAGACGCCCTTCAGGCAGCTCAGGTCCGCTCCGTCCATGCTCGGAAGCCGGAGCAGTGCCTCATACAGCGTCGGTACGCCGGCGATGAAATTGCAGCGGTACTTGGTGATCAGCTTAGCGTAGCTCTGCGCCGTAAATCTCGGAACCAACACACATCTGCCGCCCTGGGAGAGCATCGAATGGATGCAGACACCGAGACCGAACCCGTGGAAAAGCGGCATGGCAGCCAGCATCCGGTCTCCGGGACGGAACATGGGATTTGTCGCGATGACCTGCTGACCGAGGGCATTGAAATTGCCATTCGTCAGCACGATCCCCTTGGTCTTGCCCGTCGTACCGCCGGAGTACAATATGACCGCAGGATCAGATGAGCTTCGCTTAACGCGATAATTGTAAAAACAGCACTTCGAAAGGCGCAGGAATTCCTTCCAGCGGATCACGGGAGCCAGATCCGGAATCTTCTTGATCTTCCGGCCTTCCGTCAGCATGTAGCCGGCCTTTAAGGGGCGGCTTAACGCATCCTTCACCGAGGCGATGATGATATTGACCACCTTCGTGTTGGCCCGGATGGCTTCAAATTTGTTGTAGAACTGATCCAGCGTGATCGCTGTCACGGACTCGCTCTCATTGAGATAGAACTCGATCTCCTTCTCCGCGGAGAGCGGGTGGATCATATTGCCGATGCCGCCGATCATATTCACAGCGTAGAACATATAGATCGCCTGAGGACAGTTCGGCATCGCGATCGTCACGCGGTCGCCTTCCCGCACGCCGATGGTCCGAAGCGCCCGGGCGCAGCGGTCGATCTCCTCGATCATCTGCTTATAGGTCGTGGATCTCCCCATAAAATCAAACGCGATCTGGTTCGGATAGCGGAGGGCCACATCCTCCAGCATGTCATACATGGAACCTTCGAAATACGTAAGGTGCAAAGGCACCTCCCCCACATGTTCCGCCCAGGGCGTTTTGGCAGTGATAGCTTCACTCATGATGTCCATCCCTTCTTTGTGTCATAATATTATCAGTACTGGATCTCCTTTTGAAGCTCCAACTCCAGAAGCTGGGGATTTTCCAGCAGGTGCTTCAGGAGCCGGATCGTCTTCGAATAGTAATACCCGTCCGCGATCCTTTCATCGATGGTCAGTCCGAGATCCACGCTGTCCTTCATCGTGACCGTGCCATCCTCGTTGTAGAACGGGCGCACCTTGCGCTCTCCGATGACACAGAAGACCGAGGTCGTGCCCCAGTTCGTCAGATGATGATACCCTGCGTGCAGGCCGATGGACCCCAGGTTGGTCAGCACCGCCGACGCATAGTAGGGATCCGTGGCGATAATGCCCTTCGGCATCCAGCCGTGCCGGTCCAGGAATCTGGCCAGCGCTCCCACCCCTTTCAGGAGCAGGCGCGGAATCTTCTGGATGACATCCATCGCGCCGGTGGAAGGATCCTTTGCATCGCTCCTGCAGTAGCTGATCTGCCGGTAGAGCTCCTCATGAATCGTATCGATCGTATCCGTCCCTTTCGAATGCAGGAAAGCAAGCGCCTCGCCGCCATTGTCGGAGAAGATCTTCTTGATGGTGAAGGCAGCGCTTACCTCATTTCTCTGATACATGGATTTATTGGCCACGAAGCGGTTCATCTTCGGCCGGAGCGTGATGGTTTTAAGAAGCGCCGTGACCATGATCTGAAAGAGATTGTATTTGTATTCGGGGTTGCCCGCATTTTTCTGTTCCAGATAGGCATTGATGGCCGTCAGATCGATGCACTCCGAGATAAATGCCTCATTGTCGCACCGGTTCGGGTACATCAGCGGCATGATCGTATGCATCGAATCGATCTTTTTCAGATAGGTTCCGTCCCGGCGATCTCCCAGTTTATGTCCCATTTTATCTATCTCCTTTACCGGCTTCGCCCGGGGAAGGCTCCGCCTTTTTTCTTCCGGTCCATCGGGGCAGCCAGTAATCCTTCCCGAAGGTGCATATTTCCGCGATCAGTACCACGGGGATCGCGGCGAGCACGTCCAGAAACGAGTGCTGCTTGACAAAACACACCGCCAGACAGACCAGAAATACAAAAAATGACAGTGCTGTCTTCGCGCCCTTTCCTACTTCCCGGTCCTTCAGCCAGACCGAAAGGATCGCACCGGAAAAACCGACATGCAGCGAAGGACAAACCCCCTTATTGTTATCAAAGGTATAGATCAGCCCCAGCAGCCAGGAACAGAAATTCTCCCTGGGGAACACCTCCGGCCGGAGATTCTGCAGCGACGGATACGCCACGAACCACACATTCCCGAGGAACTGCACGAGGATGATCATCAGCATCATCTTCTTTAACCCGTTCGCGTCATAGAGCAGCATATAGAGCATGGATCCGGCCACAAACAGGTACCACCCGGCATAGATCAGCACAAAATACTCGCAAAAAGGAATCAGATCGTCCACGAAGCAGTGCATCTCATGGAACCGCTCCTCGGGGATCAGATTCTCCGTGAAAAAATAGGAAACAAAATACACCAGCCATCCACTGAGCCACAGCAGATGCGAAAAACGCGGATCCGTCAGTTTTTTAAGAGAAAATCCGCTGTAATCAATCTTCTGTCGTTTCATAGGTTTGTATCACATTTCGGGGATAATTCTTTTTCGGCACATTCGGGTACGGGACCACGACATGCTCCGGAAGCGACACGGCCAGCTCCGTGATCCGGTCCGAGAGCACCTTACAGATCCGTACCCGTTCCTCTTCGATCGGAGCCTCGGGGTCAAAGGCCACAGGCTCCCCGTAACAGACTTTCTTCAGCCGCGGGCATACATACATCGGAACAAAGAGAAGTGGCTTTTTCTCCCGTTTGTAGTAAAGACGCGCTGCATCGACAAAGCCCTCCCGGAATGACCAAAGGATCCCGTTATGGGGCGTCAGCTGCTCGGGGAAAATGACCACCCGCTCGCCCGCCTTCAGGTGATCCAGCGTCTCCTTGAAGGTGCGCATGACACGGCTGTCACGAAAGACCGCAATGGTCGGCGCATTGTTGAAAATGCAGACAGCCAGCGGCACGATGAGGTGGCTCAGGATCCGATAAAACCAGCGGACGCGCTTCGGCTTCATCGACCAGAAATCCGTATAGGCGTACTCCGCCACTTCCTTCCAAATCATCATCTCCGCGATGCACCAGGTGACATGTGCGCCCGGCGTATAGAGGACCGATTCGATGGGACCATACATATGCGCGTGATTGCCCACGATGATGCAGGCCCCTTCCGGGATCTGCTCCGCTCCGGTGATCCGGTATTTCGGAGAAAAGACTCTTACCAGCTCCCGTATCAAGATATAAAAAGGATAGGAAAGGCGCCTTCCTACACCCTTTCTCCTCCTGTGAACCTTCTTATTATCCGTCATTTACATGCTGCCTTTCCAAGATTACACACAAAAGAAATCATATCAGTTTGGAAGGTTTTTTTCAACCGAAACGTGAAACGAACCGCCCGTCGCAAGAAGACATCCTTCCTGCGCGTGGCGGTTCGTCGAGTGGAGCAGACGGGAGTCGAACCCGTGTCCAAAGACCCATCCCCTGTCCTTCTACTATCATAGTTCGATGGTTTTGCGCGTAGCGCGTTTCCCTCCGCGGGGGAGATCGAACACTCCCTTCACTTCGGTAGCTTCATGATACGTCCATGCACGCAAAGCTTAATGCATGTCGTTTCTCACATTCATGACGCCAGTGCCCCGACGTGTGAGTGCGCCGGACTGACGAGCTCCGAAAGGAGCGTCCCTGTCAGCGGTTAGGCTGCCAGAGCGTACTGATTATCTTCAGCGTTTAATTTTAGGGTGCGATTAACGTGTCGCAACGGATAGCTTCTCCAGCTTCAAAATCCCTGTCGAAACCTTTACTGCCCCGTATGAAATTGTCCGGTATCCCGGGCCCTGTTTATGGCCGGATGCCCGCCATGGATCTATACCTTCATGCGCACCTTGAATTCCTTCTCGGCCTCGCGCCTCTGGTCCTTCTTCGCGATATCCTCCCGCTTGTCATACATCTTTTTGCCGCGTGCCAGTCCGATCTTCACCTTGACCTTACCGCTTTTAAAATACACCTCGAGCGGCACCAGCGTAAAGCCCTTCTCCTTGATCTTCCCGACCAGCTTGTTTATCTCGGAGCGGTGCATCAGGAGCTTCTTGACCCGCAGCGGATCCTTGTTGAAAATATTGCCCTTCTCGTAGGGACTGATGTGCATCCCGTAGATCCACACCTCCCCGTTCTCGATCCGGACGTAGGACTCCTTGATGCTGCATTTGCCCATGCGCAGGGACTTTACTTCCGTGCCGTGCAGCGCCACGCCGCATTCATAAGTCTCATCGATGAAATAATCGTGAAACGCTTTTTTATTATTTGCGATGAGCTTTCCGGGCTCGTTTTTCCCTGCCATGATGCTTCTCTTTCTCCTTTTCTCACCGGACATATAGATTATCGGCAAACTGCGCCGAAAAGTCAATGGATCCGCGCCTAAACCGCTGGTACAGGTTTTCGGCGCCTCTCACTCCTCTTCCGGCTGCCGGTCCGCTAGGAGAAAATCAATGGTGCGATTGATCAGATTTGAAGAAGATACGATGACCCGGATCCGTTCTCCGAGGCGGTAGACCGATCCACCTCTGCGGCCGATGAGCTGCATATGGTCCTCGTCAAAATAGTACGTGCCGCCCGGCAGATCTCCCACTGCGATCATGCCCTCCACCGTATTCGGAAGTTCTACATAAACGCCCCACTTCGTCACGCCGGAGATGATCCCGTCATATTCCTCCCCGAGGAACTGCTCCATATAGCAGACCTTTTCGAACTTATCCACCTCCCGCTCGGCTTCCTGCGCCCTGCGCTCGCGTTTGGAGGATTGCTCCGCTACGCTGTCCAGGATCGAGCGATAATGATCCACCCGCGCGGCAGTCAGTTCGCCCCGCAGATAGTCCTTGATGATCCGGTGGATCTGAAGATCCGGATATCTGCGGATCGGCGATGTAAAGTGGCAATAATAATCGCAGGCCAGACCGAAATGCCCCGAGCAGTACGGCGCATATTTGGCCTGCCGCATGCTGCGCAGCGCTAGCCGCGTGATAAGCGCCTCCTCGGGTTTCCCCTGGATCCCGGCGAGAAGCTTCTGGATCTCCTTGGGATGCACCTCCTCGGGATTTACTTTACTGTTCTTACGGCCCAGCGCCTTCAAGCCATAGCCGAAGGCTGCGATCGTCTGCACCAGGGCAGCGATTTTCTCCGCATCCGGCACCTCATGCACACGGTATACAAAAGGCAGATCCAGCCAGTAAAAATGCTCTGCGATCGTCTCATTCGCCGCCAGCATGAATTCCTCGATGAGGTCATTGGCAATGGTGTGTTCGTAGGGCCGGACATCCGTCACCTTCCCGTCCGCATCCAGCGTCACCTTACATTCTGGCAGATCAAAATCGATGGATCCGCGGCGCCGCCTGCGATTGCGCAGGATCTGCGCAAGGCCTGCCATCTCCTGCAGCATGGGAAGCACCTCGCCGCAGCCCTCATACCCCGGCGTATCTGCCAGGTCCGGATCGTCCAGGAGCGCTTGCACCTGCGTATAGGTCATCCGCTTGCGCGTCCGGATCAGGGATTCCGTGATCTCATGCTCCTTGATCTCCCCGGTTCCGCTGATCGTCATCAAGCAGCTCAGAGCCAGCCGGTCCTGCGCTTCGTTCAGGGAACAGATCCCGTTGCAGAGCGCCGTCGGAAGCATGGGAAGCACGCGGTCCGCCAGATACACACTCGTGCCGCGCTCGTAGCCTTCCGCGTCCAGCGCCGAACCCTCACGGACATATTCCGAAACATCCGCGATATGGACGCCGAGATGAAAGTCTTCCCCGTCATAGGTCAGACTCACCGCATCGTCCAGGTCCTTCGAATCCTCCCCGTCGATGGTGATCATCAGAGTATCCCGCAGATCCAGCCGGCTGACAGCCCGGTCAAAAATCCGTGCCCCCTTGCCCTGCGCCGCTGCATCGGAAGCCTCCGCCCCCGGAACCATCTGCGCGACTGCTTCCGCCTCCCGCAGCACCTCCTCGGGAAAATCCTCCGGCAGCTCAAAAGCGCGCACCATGGACGTGATCTCTACGCCCGGATCTCCGATATGCCCCAGGATCTGCACGATCTCGCCCTCGGGGCTCCGTCCCTCGTCGCCGTAGTCCGTGATCCTTGCGATGACCTTGTGCCCGTCGGAAGCCTGCAACGACGCTTCCGCGGGGATAAAGACATCCAGCGGGAGCTTTACGCGGTCCGGGATCACGAACCCGAAGGCGCATCCTTCCCGCTGCTCAAAGGTGCCGACGATCTCCCGGATGCCGCGCTCTACGATGCGGATCACAGCCGCTTCCGTACTGCTCCCGCCGGAGCGTCTGCGGGAACGGTTCCCGGCACTTTCTAAAAGGACGATCTCGACGAGGTCTCCCTGGAAGGCATGATTCGTCATCGTCCGCGGGATGAAGTAGTCGTCCGCTTCCCCTTCCACCGTCACAAAGCCGAAACCGCGCGCGTTCATGATAAAACGACCAATGCGATGCTCATAACGTTCATCGCCCGAGATGCGCAGCACCTTTGCTTCCGGCGACTCTCTATGCACTTTTCCTCTCGGGTAATAATCTCTTTTTCTCATAAAAAATGGGCATCCTTGCTTTCACAAGAATGCCCGTCCTTCCTTCTTCTTAAATCACATTCAGATTCAGAACAACCGCAAGAACCATGAACAGCACCGCAGCCACCTTGGTCAGCTTCACAAGCAGCCCTTCCATCGAACGGCCCTTGTTCTTGCCCCAGTAGGTCTCTGCCATACCGGCTACGGCTCCGAGTCCTGCGGACTTTCCTTCCTGCATCAGAACGAGTGCGGTCAAAGCCAGGCAATCCAGAATAAACAAAATCGTAATCACAATTCTAAGTGCGCTCATAATAACCTCTCCAGCGTATCGATGTACTTCTCATAAGAGATGGAACCAAATCAACTTCCATACTATAACACACCGAAAAGCCGATTTCAAGTGCATTTTCTCATTGCCCGGCAAGGAGTCAGTTCTGGTTCTCGTTCACGTAGATCTGCACGCGGCTCTGGATGACATTCGCCACATCCTGCGCGCTCTTCTGTCCGGAGAAAAGGGCCGAAGCCTCCTCCTCGATGATGCTGATGATATCCGTCTGCTGATACTGCGTCGATGTGGTCGAACGGACCAGCGCATCGAGATCGTCCAGATACTTCTGGGACATGGTCGGGATCTCATACTGCTGATCGTTCACATAGTAATAATCATCGTAGTACTCGGTCACACCGGTGGTAGGATCGGTCCAGGAATTCTTCTCGGGTCCCTTGGACAGCCAGGTCTTGTAAGCGCTCTCCAGCACCGGGATATCATACTCGATCGCATTCTGGTACTCGGGGGTCAGATAATATCTTACAAAATCCCATGCCTGCTGGACATGATTCTTGTTCGAACCGATCAGATAATAGGCATAGCAGTTGAGACAAGCGCCATTGCCGCCGTTCGTCGGGAATCCCACCGTCGTGAAATCGCCCTTGAAGGCGTTGTAATTGTCCGTGTAGAAGGAATGCGCATTGGACACATACGCGTACTTCAGTGCCACACGGCCGGAGCTGTAGAAGGTGTCATAATCATTCCAGTAGGTTTCCGGGCGGGCATCCCAGTTGATCTCTTCCGGAAGCGTTGCGGTATACTCCAGCAGCTGAATGAATTCGTCCGAATTGAAATTGCACTTGCCGGTCTCGGGATCCACAAATTCCGCTCCGCGGTAGGTCATGACATTGTTCAGGAACTGAGATCTCGTCAGATCTTCGATCACCTGCTGATCAGCGGTACGGGACTTGGCGAATTCAATGAATTGTGCCGTATTCCAGCCCTTATAAGCGTCCATCTCAGGAGATTTCGCGGTATAGGTCAGCACGTCAAAATTCGGAATCACGATATAATGTTTGCCGTTCACGGCAAAGGCATCGAAGACATTCGTCAGATAGGTCTCGGACGAAAGTTCCGGA
>JAFYEE010000160.1 GCA_017544405.1 Lachnospiraceae bacterium | reverse complement strand
ACCCCTTCACCTGGGCGACCTCATCGGACTGGACATCTGCCTGGCCATCATGAACGTGCTGCACACCGAGACCGGCGACGACAAGTATGCTCCCGCACCCCTTCTGAAGAAGATGGTGGAGGAGAAGAAGCTGGGCAAGAAGACCGGTGTGGGCTTCTTCGATTACAGCAAGTAAGCAGCTCTGTCAAAGTTCATCACGCCCTGCGGCTCACCTGGGCCGCAGGGCTGAAATATCAAATCATTATGGAGGAGTGTTTGTAAGATGGATTTCACATTAAGCAAAGAACATGAAATGGCTCAGACTTTGTTCCGTGAATTCGCCGAGAACGAAGTAAAGCCCCTCGCCATCGAGGTGGACGAGGAAGAGAAGTTCCCCAGAGAGACCGTCGACAAGATGGCAAAGTACGGATTCCTCGGAATCCCCGTTCCCAAGGAGTTCGGCGGCCAGGGCTGCGATCCCCTCACCTACGTGATGTGCGTGGAGGAGCTTTCCAAGGTCTGCGGCACCACCGGTGTCATCGTCTCCGCACATACCTCTCTGTGCGTTGACCCCATCATGACCTTCGGTACTCCCGAGCAGAAGGAAAAGTATCTGGTCCCCCTGGCAAAGGGTGAGAAGCTGGGAGCCTTCGGACTGACCGAGCCCGGCGCCGGAACCGATGCCCAGGGTCAGCAGACCAAGGCTGTCCTGGATGGCGACGAGTGGGTGTTAAACGGCTCCAAGTGCTTCATCACCAACGGGAAAGAGGCAGATGTGTATGTCATCTTCGCCGTCACCGGCAAGGTCGAGAAGCGCGGCAAGATGATGAAGGAGATCTCCGCATTCATCGTGGAGAAGGGCACTCCCGGATTCACCTTCGGAACCAAGGAGAACAAGATGGGTATCCGCGGATCCTCTACCTATGAGCTGATCTTCACGGATTGCCGCATCCCCAAGGAGAACCTCCTGGGACAGCAGGGCAAGGGCTTCAACATCGCCATGCATACCCTGGACGGCGGTCGTATCGGTATCGCCGCACAGGCACTGGGCATCGCTGAGGGCGCTCTGGAGCGCACCATTGCCTACACCAAAGAGAGAAAGCAGTTCGGAAAGTCCATTTCCGGATTCCAGAATACACAGTTCGAGCTGGCAAACATGGCCACCAAGGTCCAGGCTGCAAAGCTGCTGGTCTACCAGGCTGCCATGAAGAAGGCCGAGTATCAGAAGAACCCCAAGGTTTCCTATTCCGTGGAAGCCGCAATGGCAAAGCTCTGCGCTGCAGAGGTAGCCATGGAAGTGACCACCAAGGCGGTCCAGCTCCACGGCGGCTACGGTTACATCAGAGAGTATGAGATCGAGCGCATGATGCGCGATGCAAAGATCACCGAGATCTACGAGGGCACCAGCGAAGTACAGCGCATGGTGATCTCCGCGGCACTGCTGAAGTAAGGAGGAAAAATACTGTGAAAGTAATCGTTTGTATCAAACAGGTCCCGGATACCAAGGGCGGCGTGAAATTCAATCCGGACGGAACCTTAGACAGAGCCGCAATGCTGGCCATCATGAACCCCGACGACAAGGCAGGCTTGGAGGCTGCCCTTCGCTTAAAGGATGAGTACGGTGCGGAAGTCACCGTTCTGACCATGGGTCTTCCCAAGGCTGCGGATGCACTCCGCGAGGCACTGGCCATGGGCGCGGACAAGGCAGTCCTGGTCACCGACAGAGTGCTGGGCGGCGCAGATACTTGGGCCACCTCCACCACCATCGCAGGCGCGATCCGCAACCTGGAGTACGACCTCATCATCACCGGCCGTCAGGCCATCGACGGTGATACCGCACAGGTCGGTCCCCAGATCGCCGAACACCTGGGACTTCCCGTCATCTCCTATGCACAGGAGCTGAAGATCGACGGCGACAAGGTCATCGTGAAGCGCCAGTACGACGATCGTTATCACATCGTCGAGGCAAAGATGCCCTGCCTGATCACCGCACTTTCCGAGCTGAATGCTCCCCGCTACATGACTCCCGGCGGCATCTTCGATGCATGCGCTGCGGAGATCACCACCTGGGGCAGAGCGGATCTGAAGGACGTGGATGACTCCAACCTGGGACTGAAGGGATCTCCCACAAAGATCGCAAAGGCTTCCGACAAGGTCCGCAAGGGCGCAGGCGAGAAGATCGTTCCCGAGTCTCCCGAAGAGGCTGTCAGCTACATCGTAGGCAAACTTGCTGAGAAGCACGTGATCTGATGATAGGAGGGGACAAATGCCGAGCCGCTCGTGCTTGCACGAGAGCGGCGATGGCATTGGGACCCGCCGCGAACACGAGCAAGGAGCCGTATTTTGCGAAAGCAAAATATGTGCGGATTGCGAGTGGTCGCAGGATCGCGGGAGCCTCGAAGAGGCGAAGCGATCCGTATCAGCAGATACCCAAGAGACATATCAGAAAATTCTTGTTTAATGATATTTAGGAGGAACACAAAAATGGGTTTGGAAGAATATAGAGACGTATATGTCTTCGCTCAGCAGGTGGATAATCAGATCAGCGGGATCTCCTTTGAACTGCTGGGCAAGGCAAAGGACCTTGCAAAGGACCTGGGCCAGAAGGTGGTCGCAGTCCTCATTGGATCCGGCGTGAAGGATCTTGCGGATTCTTTGGCCGAATACGGCGCAGACAAGGTCATCGTGGTGGATGACCCGGAGCTGAAGGAGTACCGCACGGAGCCCTATGCACACGCCCTGGCTTCCGTCATCGAGAAGTATAAGCCCGAGATCATGCTGGTGGGTGCAACCGCCATCGGCCGTGACCTTGGCCCTACCGTTTCCGCCAGAGTGGCTACCGGTCTGACCGCAGACTGCACCCAGCTGGATATCGGAGATTTCCCTATCACTCCCGTTCCCGGGAAGGAATCTCTCCACAATCAGCTGCTGATGACCAGTCCCGCTTTCGGCGGCAACACCATTGCCACCATCGCCATTCCGGACTT
>JAFYEE010000159.1 GCA_017544405.1 Lachnospiraceae bacterium | reverse complement strand
TTTGGGTGCTATTTCTTTATTTTTATCTATTTGACCCCTGTTTCTTCCATGCTTTTGGGTCATATTCGTATTCTTGCATAATCAGACCCCAAAAATCTTCAATAGAATGGGCCTGTTCAGAAAAAAACAGAAATCGACTCCTTTGCTTAACCAAAAAATGGTGCTGATTTCTGTTTTTTCACTTTTTAACCCTATTTCTTTTTAAAATGTTGGGTCATTATTCGTTAATTCAAAATAGCGACCCATATGCGTCTCCAAGGCTATAAAAAAGGACAAGCCGCGCAGGGGTCATCCTCTTATACAGAATCAATTATCCGTTCAGTCGTCTACGCCGATCATGACGGAAGTCGCCTTGATCACGGCATAGGCTTCCTTTCCAACCCCGAGGCCGAGCTCTTTGATGGAACTCATCGAGATCGTAGAACTGATGACGTTGCCGCCGCCGATATCAAGTTTAACGATGCCGTTAACAGCACCTTCCTGGATTTCAATGATCGTGCCTTTCAGTTGATTGCGTGCGCTCAGTTTCATGTACATTTCCTTTCTATTGTCACTCTTCTCTTTTCGGCTCCAGCATATTCAGGGAAATATGAAGGTTAAGAGCTGCGCATACAAGCGCCGTCAGTGCGATCCAAAGGACAATAAGATCTTTCATCACCGGTTTCTTATCCATAAATACTGCCTCTATTCTTTAAAAAAATGAAAAACGACGGCAGAGACAGACGCCTCCGCCGCCGTTAAGCTTTTTTAGCCGAAATATCTCTTCAGAAGGCCTGCAAATGCCTTGCCGTGTCTTGCCTCGTCGCGTGCCATCTCATGAACAGTGTCATGAATAGCATCGAGGTTGAGGGCTTTTGCTCTCTTTGCGAGATCGGTCTTGCCTGCAGTTGCGCCGTTTTCAGCAGCAACTCTCATCTCAAGGTTCTTCTTGGTGGAATTCGTCACCACCTCGCCGAGCAGCTCGGCAAATTTTGCGGCATGATCTGCCTCTTCGAAAGCAGCGGTACGGAAGAACTCACCGATCTCCGGATAGCCCTCGCGGATCGCCTGGCGGGACATTGCCAGATACATACCGACCTCTGCGCACTCTCCGTTGTAGCAGTCACGCAGGCCCTGCACGATATCCTCGGGAGCGCCCTGTGCCACGCCTACCACGTGCTCCGCTGCCCATACCTTGTCCTCGCCGCCCTGCGCGATGAACTTGTCAGCGCCTACGCCGCAGACCGGGCACTTCTCGGGAGCCTTGTCGCCTTCATACACATAACCGCAAACCGAACATACAAATTTCATAACTATCCCTCTCTTTCTGTCCGCATATCCTCCGAGGAATGCGGAGAACAATAAAATACCCCATGGAAAAGGTCTCCATGAGGTAACTGTATCGGGTTAGTCATAGGATTGTCAATGAAAAAATCATAAATCTCCATCAGCCGTGTAACCCGTCCGACTGACGCTGCATATCCTCCACCACGATGTCGTAGATCTCCCCGAGCGTTCTGCAATAAGCCAGTACCAGCCAGGGCTCATTGGTATGGAAGTGCAGCTTTACGATTGCCTTCTCACCGCCGAGATCGTCCTCGCCGCTGTCGCCGGCCAGCACCAGGCAATCGCCCTGGAAGGTCTCAAGGATATGCTCGCGGATCTCGTCCACCAGATCATCGGATACATCATCCGGATCCGCTCCGTCCTCCACATATTTGTCCAGCAGAAGCTGGGTGTCATAGCGAAATTCAATGATTTCTCTCTATGCCATTTTGCTCCTTTCCGGTTTTTCTTTCCCTAGCCATGAGTTCGTCATGGCGAACCAAAAATCAACGAGACAAATATACCAAATGTGAAAGCAAAGTACAAGAACCGAACAAAATGTGCTACAATCGACTTGATTTGTTACCTTTTTCATCTGCTCCGCCCGGAGGCGCACCTTCCTCCCCGGCGGAAGATCCAAAATCTGTGAAGGAGAGGACATGGAGAAAATAGCAAGCTTTACCGTCGATCACATCCGCATGGTTCCGGGGGTCTATGTCTCCCGCAAGGATCATGTCGGACAGGAAGTGATCACCACCTTTGATCTGCGCATGACCAGCCCGAATGACGAGCCTGTCATGAATACCGCGGAGATCCACACGATCGAGCACCTCGGGGCCACCTTCCTGCGCAATCATCCGACCTACAAGGACAAGACCATCTACTTCGGACCGATGGGCTGCCGCACCGGATTTTACCTGCTGCTGGCGGGCGACTATGCGTCGAAGGATATCGTCCCTCTGATGATCGAGATGTACGAGTACATCCGCAATTACGACGGTGAGATTCCGGGGGCCACGCCCAGAGACTGCGGCAACTATCTGGACCAGAACCTGAATATGGCCAACTACCTGGCCAACCGCTACCTCAATAACGTGCTGTACCACATCACGGAGGAGCAGCTGAATTATCCCGTCGACTGATGGGGAACCAACGGAGGAATCTATGAAGAAAATCGGAATCATCGGAGCCATGGAGCTCGAAGTCGATACCCTGAAAAAATCCATGGACATCACGCGGAAGGTCTCCCGCGCCAATATGGAATTCTGCGAGGGAACCCTCGGCGGCGCGCAGGTCGTCGTCGTCCGCAGCGGGATCGGCAAAGTAAATGCCGCCCTGTGCGTGCAGATCCTGGTGGATATCTTTGAGGTGACGCACATCATCAATACCGGCGTGGCCGGTTCCCTCAACGCGAAGCTGGACATCGGCGATATCCTGATCTCTAAGATTGCCCTGCATCATGACATGGATGCCACCGGCTTCGGCTATCCCCTGGGCGAGGTTCCGCAGATGGGGATCAAGGAATTCCCCGCGGATGAGCACCTGATCGAGCTTGCTTCCGCCATCGTCGCGAGAGAGCTTCCCGAGCTGCACAGTATCGTCGGGCGCGTCGTCAGCGGAGATCAGTTCATCGCGGACAAGGAAGTGAAGGATCGCCTGATCCGCAATTTCCAGGGCGACTGCTGTGAGATGGAGGGCGCTTCCATCGCGCACGGCTCCTACCTCAACCACATCCCCTTCGTCATCCTCCGCGCCATCTCCGACAAGGCCGATGACTCCGCGCACATGGACTACCCCACCTTCGAGCGCAAGGCCGCCGAGCACTGCGCGAAGCTGGTGACCGCACTGGTGGCGGAGATCTGAGAAAAAACGATCTGAAATCATCCATCCGGATAACGCCGGAAGACAGGAAAAATAAGAGCCTCCGTGAGCCGTGAAAAATCGGTTCGCGAAGGCTTTTTTTCATAAAGAGCGGTCTATCCGGGATTGCGGGTTGGCTGACTGATTTTTACAGTGTGCTTCCGACTCCCACAAGGATGACGCCGGTGATCAGAACGGCCATGCCCAGCACCTTGCGCCGGGTGATCTTCTCCTTCAGGAGCCAGCGGGATACAAAGAGGGTCCACACATAGGTCAGGGAGCCGATGGGAAGGACGACGGCATAGGGAAGCTTCTGCAGCAGGTAGATCCCGCACAGCGCGGAAAATACATACAGGATGCCACCCAGGTAAAAGAGCGGGGAAAGCAGAATGTAGGCCTTGGACTTCTCCCCGGTATTGGCCGATTTTTTCAGAAAATAACTGGCAAAGGAAGCAGCGATGGTCTCCGCCAGGAGGACGAGAATAATCATCATCATTTGTCACTCCCTCCTATCATGATCACACCGGCGATGATCACGAAAATGCCGATGATCGTCAGCCAGGAGATCCGCTCGGTCAGGAAGATCGCGGAGAGGATCAGCGCGAATACATAGCTCATGGAATTCACCGGCTGAAGCACGGAGAGCTCTCCGTAGCCCAGCGCGATCGTCATGATCAGAGCGCCGACGGCGTAGACGACAAACCCGGGCAGCACCGCGAGAAAGACCTTCCAGATCCCCGCGAAGGAGATGTCACCGGCCAAAAGAGGCGCCACCAGATCCGATACATCGGCCAGCTTCCAGAGGAGCTGTCCCACCGACAGACTCAGCGCGGAAATCAGCATCAGGATGATGCCCTTTCCGTTCCTTTTCAATGATTCCAGCATAAAACTTTTGCTCCTTTCTCCGAGCGTTCCCGGAGGTATGTCCCTGCCCGTCCTCAACCATTCACTACATGGATCGGGCTTCTTTTTGTCAGCCGTTCACCACATGGATCGGGCTGCCTGCCTGAAAGGCGCGGATATTGTCATACACGCCCTGCACACAGCGCATTCTGGCTTCCACGCTGCCCCATGCCAGGTGCGGCGTGATGATCAGGCGGTTGGAGTCCTTAAACCTGCTCAGCGGATTGCTCAGCTGCAGCGGCTCCTTCTCGAGGACGTCCAGACCTGCGCCCGCGATCTCGCCGGCTTCGAGCGCCTCGTAGAGATCCGGATTGTTCACCACCGGTCCCCGCGCCACGTTGATGAGGTAGGCCGATTTTTTCATTTTCTTAAGCGCGTCCGCGTCGATGAAATCTCTGGACAGATCGCTCAGCGGGCAGTGCAGCGAGAGAAAATCGCTCTCCGCAAGGAGCGTCTCCTTGTCCACGCGCGGGTACTCCGTCACCGTGCTCTTGCCGGTGATGGAATGGAAGATCACCTTGCATCCGAAGGCCTCGGCGATCTTCGCCACGCGGCGTCCGATATTGCCCATGCCCACGATGCCCCAGGTCTTGCCGTCAAGCTCATAGAAGGCTTCGTCAAAATTGGAAAAACGATCCTGCGCGCTGTACGCACCGGACTTGACATACTCGTCATAATGCGGAAGCTTCTGGCTCAGGGCAAGCGCCAGCGCAAACGTATGCTGCGCCACCATCGCGGTGCTGTAATTGACCACGTTGCACACCTTGATGCCGCGGGACGTGCAGTAAGCGAGGTCGACATTATCATAGCCGGTCGCGAACTCACAGATGAGCTTTACGTTCGGCGCATCTTTAAGGCTCTCCTCCCGCATCGGGGATTTATTGGCCACGACGATATCCGCATCGGCCACGCGCTCGCGCACCTCCTCCACAGACACCGTATTGGGATAAAGGGTCACATCTCCGAGCTCCTCGAAGATATCCACGGAAATATCCGGCCCCACACTGTTGCGCTCCAAAACCACGATCTTCATATTTCCCCCAAACCTTTCTCCTGCACCGTAACAAGCCCGCTGCCGCAGGAAGCCGCACGGCTAGTGTAGCAAAGTTATATGGTAAATTCAAGCGGATTGTGCTATCATATAGCGCGACAACAAGGATTTTCAGAGGGCCGCGCAGGCCCGGGAGAGAGGCTTTATGAAAAAAATCGTGCTGACCGGCGGAGGTACCGCTGGACATGTGACTCCCAATATGGCTCTGATTCCCGCGCTGAAGGAAGCGGGCTATGATATCTCCTACATCGGCTCCTACGAAGGCATTGAGAAAAGACTGATCACGGATATGGGCATCTATTACAGCGGCGTAGCCACCGGCAAATTCCGCCGCAGCCTGGATCCGAAGAACTTTACCGATCTGTTCCGTGTGATCAAGGGATACCGCGAGGCGAAGGAAATCCTGCGCCGCAATCGCCCGGACATCCTTTTCTCCAAGGGCGGCTTCGTCAGCGTGCCGGTGGTGCGGGCGGCGGCGAAGCTCAAGATCCCCATCATCATCCACGAGTCGGATGTGTCCATGGGACTCGCCAATCGGCTGTGCGCCCCCGTGGCGACCAAGATCTGCTGTAATTTCCCCGAGGCACTCGATCACCTTCCCGCAGGCAAGGCGGTGCTCACCGGCACCCCGATCCGCGCGGAGCTCTTCGAGGGCGATGCCGCCGCGGGCAAGGCGCTCTGCGGCTTTGACGACAGCAAGCCGGTGCTCATGATCATCGGAGGCAGCCAGGGAGCCGCGGCCGTCAACCAGGCCGTTCGCGATGCCCTGCCGAAGCTCCTGCCCGATTTCCAGATCTGCCATCTGTGCGGCAAGGACAAGATGGACAATCTGCTGCTCACGACGCCGGGCTACAAGCAGTTTGAGTACATCACGAATGAGCTCAAGGATCTCTTCGCCATGGCGGACATCGTGATCTCCCGCGCCGGGGCCAACGCGATCTGCGAGCTGCTGGCGCTGAAAAAGCCCAACATTCTGATCCCGCTTCCGACGGCCGCGTCGCGGGGCGACCAGCTGCAGAATGCGGAATCGTTCCGTCAGCAGGGCTTCTCGATCGTCCTCGACCAGGACGACCTGTCGACCAAGTATCTCGTGGAGAAGGTGCATGAGCTCTACGACAACCGCCAGAGCTACATCGACCGCATGGCGGCCAGTCCGCAGACGGATTCCATCTCCAAGATCATGGCCCTGATCGAAGACCTGCGGGAAGAGGAACCCTAAGAACGCACCATAAGAAAAAATGGAGGGAGACCTTGACAAGGTCTCCCTCTTTCGTTACAATAGCCTTTGTTGCAGCAGTGATGAGCAGCAAATATATGGCATATGCGGGTGTAGTTCAATGGTAGAACACCAGCCTTCCAAGCTGGACACGTGGGTTCGATTCCCATCACCTGCTCTTACGAAAAACGGCCCTCAGATGATTCTGAGGGTCGTTTTTTCGTAAGGAGGCGAGACCTCGAACCCAAAGGGTTCGGATCTCGCCTCCGGCTCGGTCGGCGCGTGGCATGCGGTCCACCGGACCGCACGCGCCCCATCACCCGCTCGCTCCTCTCTGCTCGCTCTCCTCTGCTCGCTCTTCCTCCATTTTGCGGATAAAAAGCTTGTGCGGATGCGTTCCTATCCGCAATCTTGCTCCCTCCCCTCCTCGCTCTTCCACGATTTTGCGGATAAAGAGCTTGTGCGGATGCGTTCCTATCCGCAATCTTGCTCCCGTCCCTCCTCACTCTTCCCCGATTTTGCGGATAAGAGGCTTCAAATATACTGCCAATAGGCAAACTCTACGATACGTAGGTTTACGTGAAAGCTGCGCAGGAATACACTAAAGACGTAACCGGAAACCCTATGGTACAGGAGGCCTCCATGATTGATCAAAAGAAAACAGGACTGTTCATAGCAGAAGTCAGAAAAGCAAAAGGTCTCACGCAAAAGCAGTTGGCGGACGAGATCGGCGTCAGTGACAAAGCGGTTTCCCGCTGGGAGACAGGGCGAGGCATGCCCGATACTCTGATCATGCCGGAGCTGTGCAGAACGTTAGAGATCAACATCAATGAACTTTTGTCAGGAGAACGCCTGTCCGAGGATGCTTATAACGGAAAGGCGGAAGAACATATGGTGGAATTGATCAAAAATAATGAGAACGAGAAAAGAGCAGGAAAACATACCCTTATCAGCCTGATCATAGGGCTTATCATAACGCTGCTATTTGTAGCGTTTATTATGTTTTCCAGCGGTGGGTCCAGATTTTTCTACTTCTATTGGGATTCTCCGACGATTATATCAGTTTTTGGCTTACAGTTTATTATTCTGGGCATTGCGGGACAATTCGGTGACTTTTTCAAAGGATTCAAGGTTGCCTTTGCCCCCGGAAAATTTAATCCGGAACTTCTGATCGCCCAGGCAGAAAAATCTGAGCAAGCCATCTCCTACGGTATCAAGGCGCTCCTCTTAAGCGGCACTTTATCCATTTCGATAGAGATTGTTTCCGTAGGATATTATTGGCCGTCTACCGACCTGGTCGCTCTCGGCCCCAGCATCGCGATAATTGCCCTCTCTGCATTTTATCCCGTTCTAGGGGCACTGATCATGTATGCCATCAAAGGGCGGATCCATAAGGTTACCTCATAAATCATCTTGGCGCTCATAAAAAAAAGGCGAGCCGCTCTCCGCAAACTCGCCTTTTCTCACTTACTTATCCGTATTTGGTGCAAAGGGATCGCCGATTGTACAGGTAACGACTACCTGGGCGCCGCACTCACGGCAATAGTTATCCGTAGAGCCCAGTTGATTCCCGCACTTTCTGCAGAATTTGTCTCTCTTAACCATACTCATGAATCCACCCAAGCTACCATCCGCAGGGATCGGCGGGGGCGGAACACAATCCGGTTTGATATAGGGCCTGTCGGTTCGATCTACTGCCAGATCTTCCAGCAGGCCTTTTTTCAGTTCTTCCTTCATTTTCTGAAAGATCTGT
>JAFYEE010000158.1 GCA_017544405.1 Lachnospiraceae bacterium | reverse complement strand
GAAGGAACTGATCGCAAAAGTGGAAAAACAGATGCGCAAGGCGGCGGCGGAACTCGATTTCGAGAGCGCGGCGCAGCTGCGTGACCAGATGATCGATCTGCGAAAGCATCTCGACGCTGTCACAAAAAAGTAACCGCTGTGCGAGGAAAGGCAGGAGACTGCGGAAAGGGGAACTATGGGGAAGGTAGATGCCGAAAACGAAAAAAGGTTCAGAGAGTGGCTGAAGTCACAGGTTCAGTATGACGGTATGCGCTGCTATACCGACAATGAGATCAGTGCCTACGCCTACGCCCTGCGCGTCGGAGCCACGAAGGTGGAAAACAACGCGATGTCCAATCTGTTCTATTGCTCGGATCCGCAGAGTCTCAGCGATACCGTGGAGATCCTGATGCGCCACCCGGATTTCGCGCAGGTCAACGAAGAAGGACACGGAACGCTGGAGGTCAGCATCAAGCTTTACCGCATGCTGATCGAGCAGGGGGAGGCCTTCTCCCACCCGACCGAGCACGCCCGCTACTATATCCGCAGCGGAGCCGTGGCCGAGGGACCGTCCAATGAGGGACGCGGAGACGATTTCTACTTTACCGAGCAGGACATGAAGCCGATCCAGCGCGTGTACTACGGAGCGCCCGGAACCGGTAAATCCCACAGCGTGAACGAGCTGCTCAAGGCGGAGTATCCGGACGAGAAGGAGCGCGATGCCCACATCAAGCGCGCGATCTTCCATCCGGCCTATACCTACGGGGATTTTGTCGGCTGTATCAAGCCCATGGTCTCCGCGGACAATCCGCTGGACTATTCCTTTGTGGCGGGCCCCTTCACCGGACTTTTGAAGCAGGCCTTTCTGCATCCGTCGGAAAAATACTACCTGATCATCGAGGAGATCAACCGCGGCGACGCACCCTCGATCTTCGGTGATGTGTTCCAGCTGCTCGACCGCGGCGAGAAGGGGCGCAGCGAGTACCCGATCATCAACCGGGACATCGGTGCCTATTTCAGCCTCGACCCCTGGATGAAGAATATTTTCCATGAGGGCAAGATCTGGCTGCCGGCCAATTTCAATATTCTGGCGACCATGAATACCGCCGATGAGAATATCTTCGTCATGGACAGCGCGTTCAAGCGTCGTTTCGAGCTGCGCTACGTGCCGATCGATTTCTCGATCCTGCCGGAAAACATGAGTATGGAGCGCAGTATTTTTGCCGGGACACGCCCGCTGGAGGAGGTCTTTGCCCAGACCGGCGGAGCCGTGGGAGAGCTGATCCGGCGCCTTGCGGCAAAGGGGGAGCTGAAGCGCAACTGGCCGACCTTCGCGAGCATCGTGAATGTCGCTATCGACGAGGAGAATCTCGCGTCCAAGAAGCAGGGCGTGGCGAAGGATCGCCGCATCGCCGAGAATAAAAAGCTCGGTCCCTTCTTCGTCCATGCGGAGGAGCTGATGGACAAGCAGCTTTTCCTTAACAAGGTGATCTTTTATCTGAAACAGGATGTCTTTACGGAGTCCACGCACTATTTCCTGGACGCCTTCGAGACGATTATGGATGCCTACAAGGAGCAGGAGGCAGATCTGTTTGAACTGCTCCGGTAGGACAGGGAGAAAATATGCCAAAGCAAACAAAAGAAACAGATAGTGTGAGGATGCTGCCCAGGCATCAGATCCGCGTGCGCGGCGCCAGGGAGAATAATCTCAAGGACCTGGACGTGGATATTCCGAGAGACAGTTTTGTGGTTATGACAGGTGTGTCGGGATCCGGGAAGTCCTCTCTGGCCTTCGATACGATCTATGCCGAGGGGCAGAGACGCTACATGGAGAGTCTGTCCTCCTACGCCAGACAGTTCCTCGGACAGATGGAAAAGCCGAATGTACAGAGCATTGAAGGCCTGTCCCCGGCCATCTCCATCGACCAGAAATCGACCAATCGCAACCCCAGATCCACGGTGGGGACCGTGACGGAGATCTATGACTATTTCCGTCTGCTCTATGCGCGCATCGGAATCCCGCACTGCCCGAACTGCGGGCGCGCGATCGAGCGGCAGACGGTGGACCAGATGGTCGATCAGATCATGACGCTGAAGGAAGGGACGAGGCTGCAGCTGCTCGCGCCGGTGGTGCGTGGACGAAAAGGTCAGCACGAGAAGGTGATCGACCGTGCGCGCAAGGCCGGCTACGGACGCGTCCGCGTCGACGGGATCCTCTACGATCTCTCGGAGGAGATCGTCCTCGAGAAGAACAACAAGCACAACATTGATATCGTGGTGGATCGTCTGGTGGTCAAGCCCGGGATCGAGAAGCGATTGACGGATTCCATCGAGAATGTGCTCGGCCTGACGGACGGGCTGCTTTTCGTGGATGTCATCGACGGGGAAGTGCTCTCCTTCAGCACCAGTTATGCCTGCCCGGATTGCGGCATCAGCATCGCGGAGGTGGAGCCGCGGAGCTTCTCCTTCAACAATCCCTTCGGCGCCTGCCCGGTCTGTGCGGGACTCGGTTACCGGATGGAATTCGACATCGATCTGATCATTCCGGACCGCTCCCTCTCGATTAACGAAGGGGCCATCACCGTGCCCGGCTGGCAGTCCGCCCAGTCGGCAGGGAGCTTTACCAATGCGCTCCTCCAGGCGCTGAGCAGGGAATTCAAATTCAGCCTGAGCACCCCTTTTGAAAAATATCCGCAGAAGATCCAGGATCTTCTGGTGAACGGAACGGACCGGCAGGTGCTGGTCCATTATACCGGACAGCGCGGAACGGGGGATTACCCCGTGGCCTTTGAGGGGATCCTGAAAAATGTGGAGCGTCGGTACCGCGAGACCTTCTCCGACACCGCCAAGGCCGAGTACGAATCCTACATGCGCTTCAGCCCCTGCCCGGAATGTGAGGGCAAGCGTCTGAAGAAGGAAGCGCTGGCTGTCACGGTCGGCGAGATGAACATCTACGATGTGACAAACCTGTCGGTTTTGAAACTGTCGAGCTACCTGGGAACCCTCGACGCAAAACTCACGCCTCAGCAGCTCAAGATCGGTGCTCTGATCCTGAAGGAAATCCGGGCGAGAGTACAGTTCCTGAACGATGTCGGACTCGACTATCTGTCGCTGAGCCGTGCCACGGCAACGCTCTCCGGCGGAGAAGCACAGCGCATCCGCCTGGCAACCCAGATCGGTTCCGGCCTGGTCGGCGTCTGCTACATTCTCGATGAGCCGAGTATCGGCCTGCATCAGAGGGACAATGACAAGCTTCTCGCCACCCTGAAGCATCTGCGCGATCTGGGCAATACCCTGATCGTCGTCGAGCACGATGAGGATACCATGCTGGCTGCGGACTACATCATCGACATCGGTCCCGGAGCCGGCAGTCACGGAGGAAAAGTGGTGGCCGCCGGAAACGCGGAGGAGATCATGGCCTGTCCGGAGTCCATCACGGGTCAGTACCTGAGCGGGAAGAAATTTATCCCCATCCCCGAGGTCCGCAGGCAGCCGAAGAACTGGCTTACCATCAAGGGCGCCGCGGAGAACAATCTCAAGAATATCGATGTGAAGATCCCGCTGGGCGTCTTCACCTGTGTGACCGGTGTCTCCGGGTCGGGCAAGAGCAGCCTGGTCAACGAGATCCTCTACAAGCAGCTCGCCCGGGAGCTGAACCGTGCGCGCACGATTCCCGGCAAATTCAGATCCATCAGCGGAACGAAGCATCTGGACAAGGTGATCTGCATCGACCAGAGCCCAATCGGACGTACGCCCCGCTCCAATCCCGCGACCTACACGGGCGTGTTCGACATGATCCGCGATCTCTTCGCGGGGACGCCGGATGCCAAGGCGCGCGGCTACAGCAAGGGACGCTTTTCCTTCAACGTGAAGGGCGGGCGGTGTGAGGCCTGTGCCGGCGACGGAATCGTCAAGATCGAGATGCATTTCCTGCCCGATGTCTATGTGCCCTGCGAGGTCTGCGGCGGCAAGCGCTACAACCGCGAGACCCACGAGGTCTGCTACAAGGGCAAGAATATCTACGATGTCCTGGATATGCGCGTGGAGGAGGCTCTGACCTACTTTGAGAATCTTCCCTCCATCCGGAACAAGATCCAGACTCTGTACGATGTCGGACTCGGCTATATCAAGCTCGGACAGCCCTCCACGGAACTCTCCGGCGGTGAGGCGCAGCGGATCAAGCTGGCCACGGAGCTCAGCCGCCGCGCCACCGGCAAGACCCTGGTGCTGCTGGACGAGCCCACCACCGGCCTGCATATGGACGACGTGAACCGCTTGATCAAGGTGTTGCAGCGCCTCACCGACGCGGGGAACACCGTGCTGGTGATCGAGCACAACTTAGACGTGATCAAGACCGCCGACTATATCATCGACCTGGGCCCCGAGGGCGGCGACGGCGGCGGCACAGTGATCGCCAAGGGCACGCCGGAGGAAGTCGCGAAAGTCAGGAAGAGCTATACCGGGCAGTTCTTGAAGGAAATTTTGTGAGTGGGGAATGCGGGATGCAGGGAACGAGAGTACAGAGTACAGCGTGCAGAGAATTCAGCGTATGAAGCGGGAGGCCCGGAGGGGGAAAGCCTGTCCCGGCGGACAGACGGTCGAAACGGGCGCGCCCCTTGACCGGAGCCCGGTGTTTGCCCGGAACGGGTATGCGCCGCCATAACGATTCCATCCGTTCATCGCGCCGGGCGAAAAGCATCCTGCCCGGCTCACATGCCGATCATGTCAAACACCGCGAAGCTGATCAGCACGGCATGATCTTTCCCGGGGTTCGCATACTTGATCTGCACGGATTTCAGGGTCTGGCTGTAGTACCAGCCGCGGGAGGCCGCTTCGTACTTCTTCCGGTTGAGGAAATGGGGAAGGGTCTCCCCGTCGATCTGCACATAGAACGGGGATTTTTCCCGGTGCAGAACGTCTAAATGAATGGATTCCACCGCGGTTTCGTAATCGCCGGTAGGAGTGAACTGAATCACAGTCTGCT
>JAFYEE010000157.1 GCA_017544405.1 Lachnospiraceae bacterium | reverse complement strand
GGCGGGACGGAGCCGGTCGGTCTATCTGACGGCGGAGACCTACAGCGATTTCACGGGACGGGGCTGGGAACTGCAGGAGCAGTATTCGGAACGGGAGATGGCTGCGGATGCCTTCGAGACGATCTATGCGCTGGAGCGCTACGGCCGGGCCGGGGAGGAGGATGCCTTCCGGAGCGCCCAGCTGGAGATTTTTTATCAGAACTACCGCACCCGCACGATGCTGCTTCCCTCCAAGGTATGGTTCCTGAAGCCCGGAGAGAAAATGAGGGATTACCGCGTGGAAGGACCGGTGGCACGCTTTGACAAAAAGGCGGGCTACGGGACCTCCTACCTGGTGCGGTATGTGCGAAACGAGATTCCGCGGGAGGATCTGGCGGCCTTTCTGGAGGCGGATCTGCCCGAGGAGGAAGAGCTTCGTAACCGGATCCTGCGGGATTATTTCCGGGAGCCGGTGACGGAGCGGGATCTGGAGGAGTACCATGCGGATACACTGCTCGCCTGCTCGGAAGCACCCGTCCTGAGCGAAGGCGTGCGGGAATGGGTGGCGGATGTGACGGAGGGCGCGGCAAGCGGGAGCGAGCGCCTGCTGCGGATCGAAGAAGCCCTGGCAGAGCTTCCCTACAATCCGTCTCCGGGGGCGCTTCCGGAGAAAGTGCAGGACGCAGGCAGCTTTCTGGATTATTTCCTGCTGGAGAAAAAGGAAGGGTACTGCACCTATTTTGCGACCGCGTTCGCGCTCCTTGCCCGCAGCGAAGGGTACCCGGCCCGCTATGTGCAGGGGTTCCTCGTGCCCATCAGCAGGCAGGGAGATACCGTGGTCCGTTCCTACATGGCGCATGCCTGGCCGGAGGTCTGGTTCGAGGGAAAGGGGTATGTCGCGTTTGAGCCGACACCCGGGCACCTTTCCGACCGCTATCTGCCGCGCCGGGAGAAGAAGGAACAGACGCAGGGACAGGGCGCTTTTCTGCCCCTGTACGGGGAGGAGGAGGAAGCGCCGCAGGTCCTTCCGGCGGAGCCGGATTCTGGACCGGATCTTTCCTGGATCCCCGTGGCCGGAAAAGCGTTGCTTCTGCTGGTCCTTCTGGGGGCCGTCTTCGCTCTGATCCTTGCGGCGGCGGATGCCGTCCGGGAAAAGCGCCGGACACCTGCGGAAAAATATCGGCGGAGCGTCCGGCAGAATCTGAAGATCCTCGGATATCTCGGGTACGAACGCGCGGAAAACGAGACCTGCCGGGAACTGGCGGAGCGTCTTCGCAGCGTGCGGCCGGACCCCATCGAGGAGGGATTCCTCGGAACGTACGAACGGTATCTCTACACGGATCAGACCGTCTCCGGCGCCATGCTCGAAGAAACGCGCGCGGCGACCCGGACCCTGCTCGGGGTTCTTAAGGAGCAGAGTGGGAAACGGTATCCGCTGTACCTTCTGCGGCTTCGTCTGGAGCGCCTGTAAAGGCACATTCCCTCTCTCAAAATGTGAGAAAGTTTTGCGAATTTTTATCTATGCAGAATCCCTGCGCCGTGGTAGTATTTTATTGGTAATTTTTTCTCAATCGGTACGAGAAAAAAGTGTCATTTACGGAAAGTATATTTAGGAGGAAACCAAACATGATTAATCTGCCCAAGGTAAAAATCGGTATCGTGGCAGTCAGCCGTGACTGCTTCCCGGAGAGCCTCTCCGTTAATCGCCGCAAGGCGCTGGTGAAGGCTTATGCCGACAAGTATGATGCAGCGGACATCTACGAGTGCCCGGTGTGCATCGTGGAGAGCGAGATCCAGATGGTGGAGGCCCTGGAGGATGTGAAGAAGGCCGGATGCGAGGCACTGTGCGTGTATCTGGGCAACTTCGGTCCCGAGATCTCCGAGACCCTGCTGGCAAAGCACTTCGACGGCCCCAAGATGTTCTGCGCAGCCGCTGAGGAGAGCCAGAACGATCTGCAGGACGGCCGCGGCGATGCTTACTGCGGAATGCTCAATGCCAGCTACAACTTACCGCTTCGCAGCGTCAAGGCATGGATCCCCGAGTATCCCGTTGGTAATGCAGGCGATGTTGCCGACATGATCCATGATTTCGTTCCCGTTGCCAGGGCTGTCATCGGTCTGTCAGATCTCAAGATCATATCCTTCGGTCCCAGACCTCTTAATTTCCTGGCCTGCAACGCTCCCATCAAGCAGCTTTACAATCTGGGAGTTGAGATCGAGGAGAATTCCGAGCTTGATCTCTTCGAGTCCTTCAACAAGCATGAGGGCGATGAGAGGATCCCCGAGGTGGTTAAGGACATGGAGGCAGAGCTTGGCGCAGGAAATAAAAAGCCCGAAGTACTGGCAAAGCTTGCACAGTATGAGCTGACTCTCCTTGACTGGATCGAGGCACACAAGGGTTATCGCAAGTATGTAGCCATTGCAGGCAAGTGCTGGCCCGCATTCCAGACCCAGTTCGGCTTTGTTCCCTGCTATGTGAACAGCCGTCTCACTGGCCGCGGCATACCCGTATCATGCGAGGTTGATATCTACGGATGTCTGTCAGAGTACATCGGTACCTGCGTATCCG
>JAFYEE010000017.1 GCA_017544405.1 Lachnospiraceae bacterium | reverse complement strand
ATCCTCGTGATGATGGTGGTGATGGCACTCATGCTCCTCGTCCTCGTCCTCATCGTCGTGATGATGGTGGTGGCATTCATGTTCCTCATCCTCATCCTCGTCATCGTCGTCATCGTGGTGATGGTGATGGCAGCAGCACTCCCCGTCCTCGTCGTCATGATGATGATGGTGGTGATGATGTGCATGCTCCTCCGGATCCTCTCCGTCGGGCACTTCCTTCGCCTTCTCCATCATCTCCGCCAGCAGATCATCGATCTTGTCCGCGCCCTCGATCGTGGCCAGCACGTCCTTGCCGTCGAGCTGATCGAGCGGCGTTGTGATGATCGTCGCCTGCGTATTGTGCTCACGGATCAGAGCCACCGCTTCCTGGATCTTCTCATCGGAAGCCTTGTCCGTGCGGCTCAGGATGATCGTCCCTGCGTACGCGATCTGGTTGACGAAGAACTCGCCGAAGTTCTTGATATACATTTTGGCCTTGGAGGCATCCACGACAGCGACCGCGCTGTTGATCTGTACGTCCAGATCCGCTGCGACACGCTCGATCGCCTTCAGGACATCGGAAAGCTTGCCGACACCGGAGGGCTCGATCAGGATCCGCTCCGGAGCGTAGGTGGAGATCACTTCCTTCAGGGAAGCGCCAAAGTCACCGACCAGGCTGCAGCAGATGCATCCCTGGCTCATCTCCTTGATCTCGACACCGGCATCCTGCAGAAATCCGCCATCGATGGCGATCTCGCCGAATTCATTCTCGATCAGCACCGTCTTGCTGCCGTCCATAGCCTCTCCGAGAAGCTTTTTGATCAGTGTGGTTTTACCCGCCCCCAGGAAACCGGAAAATACATCAATCTTTGTCATTTCTTACGCCTTCTTTCTTATACATTTGAAACCTTGTCTATCTTAATAATGAGTGGGACGATAAGCCGAGTTCTGTCGTGTGTGATCATCTATCTAGTACGACTGTCGCCAGCCGCATCAAGCGACCTACCTGAAAGACGGCCGGGCCGGCCTTAACCTTTCTGTTTGGTCTTGCTTCGGATGGGGTTTACACAGCCGGCTGCGTTACCGCCGCCGCGGTGGTCTCTTACACCGCCTTTTCACCCTTACCCGGTTACCCGGGCGGTTCTTTTCTGTTGCACTATCCTGGGAGTCGCCTCCACCAGACGTTATCTGGCATCCTGCCCTGTGAAGCCCGGACTTTCCTCACCCCGCTTGCGCGGGCCGCGATCACATGTCCCACTCATTGTTAATTCATTTATTTAATTAAGTGTTACGCTTCTTCCACGGGCAGTGTCCATCCGAACCCCGCTCCCGCTTCAGGCCTCGACACGCAGCGGATGCTAAGCTCAGCTGCGGCTGACCGCCTTGCTTCGCTAAGCACCGGCGGCGAGGCAGAGGTTCGGATTGGACACTGCCCGTGGAAGAAGCTCCCCTAAAACAATTTCAATAAAACAATTTACACGTTAAAACAGCTTCCGCCGACGAATTCACGGCAAATGGAGTTATTCGGGAGGAATTCGCTGGGCACGCTCAGGAAGTAGTCCAGGAATTTCAGCAGCCGCTTGGCCTCGAAGTACTCCGGTTCGTCCTTGCCGATCTCGAACAGGAGCGGTTCCGCGAAGGGTTTGAGGCAGGCCAGCTCATAGATCAGCACCGAATTGAACATGGCATCCGCCTGCTCCTGGAAGGGGAAGATATTCTCCTCCTCGCCGCGGCGAACAGAAGCCCACATGCCAAGCGTACGCTTTGCATCGGATCCGCGGGTCCGCGCGTCACGCACCATCCGGCGGATCAGTCTTGCGTCCGTCGTGGAGATGCGGTTGTGCTCATCCACATTGATGCTGGTAAGGGCGGAGATGTAGATCTTGTACTTGCTCTCATTCGGCAGCGCGTAGGACATCTTCTCGTTCAGTCCGTGGATGCCCTCAATGACGAGGATGTCATCTTTTTCCAGCTGCATGTAATGCCCGTTGTACTCTCTGCGCCCGATCTTGAAATTGAAGGTCGGAAGTTCCACGCGCTCTCCATCCAGGAGCTTCAGCATATCCTCGTTGAACTGCACGGTATCGATGGCCTCGATGCACTCAAAATTGTAATTGCCGTCCTCATCGAGCGGTGTCTGCTCCCGGTTGACAAAATAGTCATCCAGCGCGATGGCGTGGGGCTGCATGCCCAGCGTGCGCAGCTGGATCGACAAACGGTGCGAGAAGCTGGTCTTGCCGGAGGAGGAAGGTCCCGCGATCATCACGAATTTTACACCGCCCCTGGCCACGATCTCCTTCGCGATCTCGCCGATGCGACGCTCCTGCTCCGCCTCCTGTACCAGGATGAGGTCGTTCATGCCGCCCTTGCAGATGCGGTCGTTCAGATCCCCCACATTCAGGAGACCGATCTGCTTGCACCATTCGTGGGTGTTCTGGAACGTCTGATAAAGCTTTTTGCGCTCCTCGAAGGGATCCACCACCGTCGGGGTCTTCGCCCGCGGCAAAAGCAGCATATAGCCCGTGCCGTAATTGATGAAATCAAAATATTTCACATAGCCGGTGCGGGGCAGCATATAGCCGTAGAAATAATCATAGTACCCGTCCAGCTCATAGATATTGACACGGGAGCTGCGGCGATACTTGAAAAGCCGCACCTTATCTTCCATCCCGCAATCGTCAAAAAGCGCGATCGCCTCATCAATGGGAAGGGAACGCTTCATGTAGGGGATGTCCCGCGCTACGAGTTCTTCCATCTTCGCCTTGATCTGCGCGGCTGCCTCCTCCGATACCGGGATCAGATCCGACACATTCAGGAACAGTCCGTTCCCGATGGAAAAATCGAGGCGGATCTTATTGGCCACCTCTGCGCCGTACAGCTCCTGGATCGCCTTGATGGTCAGCATGATCGCCGCGCGGACATAGGTCTGGTGACCGATCTTATCCTTCAGGGTAAAGAAGCTGACATCACTGTCGCGTTCCACCCGCTTGAACAGCTCCCGGATCTTGCCCGAATCGGATACCGCCGCGATCGGACTGTCAAAATACTTCTGATAATCGCGTGCCACATCCTCCCAGGTCGTCCCCTTCGGATATTCCTTCAGTTCCCCGTCGATGTTCAGTGTAAATGTACTCATCTGTCCCTTTACCTGCCATTTCGTAATATTTTTATGCTACCGGCTCAGATCCCGTCTTCCGGAGCGCCAGCCGCCTTTTGGTTCAGTTCCAGCGCCTGCTCGAGTTCCCGGATGCGCTCCAGCGGAGGATCCGCAAGTTTTTTGAGAGACTCCTGCAGCCCCGCAAGCTCCGTCCGCTCCCATTTCAGGTATTCCTGCAGTCCCCGGTCCTCCTCGAGGAGATCCTCCCCGTAGGAAAAGCACAGGTCCCCGTACCGGCTTTGCCGCCGCATCGCCTGCTCCGCTTCTTCCGCGGACGGAAGGGGCGTCACCAGCATCGGGAAATACCACTTGCCCTCCTCACACAGGACCTCGCTTCGCAGAAGCACGTACCCGTTTTCCTTTAAGAATCTTCGGAAATGCGCCAGTTCCGACTGGGGCTGCAGCACGAGAAACCGCATCTGCTTTGCCGTTTCTTCCCCTTCGGTCAAAATCCGTTCCATCAGGGCGCCGCCCATGCCTGCGATGACACATCCGTCACATTCCCCGGACGCAAGACCGGAAAATCCGCCGGCGAGCCGCGTCTCGATTCGGTCCGACAGACCCGCCTGCGCGATATGCTCCTTCGCACGCTCCAGCGGTCCTTCCCGCAGATCGGAAGCGATCACATGCTCCGCGATGCCTTCCCGGATCAGCTCCAGAGAGACAAACCCGTGGTCACAGCCGATGTCCGCGATGCGCATCGCACCCGTTCCGGCACCCGCGAGGGCTTCTGTCCCCGTCCGTAGCCTTGCCGCACCGACCGCGGCCAGATCGACCAGCTGCTGCATCCGCGCGGAGGCTAATCCCTTCCGGTTCCCAACCGTTCCATCCATATCCACCCTTACTCCAGATAATCCTTCAGCTTCTTGGAACGGCTCGGATGACGGAGTTTGCGCAGCGCCTTTGCCTCAATCTGACGGATGCGCTCACGCGTGACATTGAATTCCTTGCCGACCTCCTCGAGGGTGCGGGCACGGCCGTCATCGAGACCGAAGCGAAGCCGCAGCACCTTCTGCTCTCTCTCCGTCAAAGTTTCGAGCACCTCGCCGAGCTGCTCCCGCAGCAGCATCTGGGTCGCTGCGTCCGCGGGTGCGGGCACATTGTCATCCTGGATGAAGTCGCCGAGATGGCTGTCCTCCTCCTCACCGATCGGAGTCTCCAGAGAGACCGGCTCCTGCGAGATCTTCAGGATCTCACGGACACGCTCCACCGGCATGTTCATCTCCACCGCGATCTCCTCCGGACTCGGCTCCCGACCGAGCTCCTGCAGGAGCTGACGGCTGACACGGATCAGCTTGTTGATCGTCTCCACCATATGTACGGGGATACGGATCGTACGCGCCTGATCCGCGATGGCTCTGGTGATCGCCTGACGGATCCACCAGGTCGCGTAGGTCGAGAATTTGTATCCCTTGGTATAATCGAATTTTTCCACGGCCTTGATCAGACCCAGATTGCCCTCCTGGATCAGATCCAGGAAAAGCATTCCGCGGCCGACGTAGCGCTTTGCGATGCTGACCACCAGACGAAGGTTCGCCTCGGCCAGACGCTTTTTGGCCTCCTCGTCGCCTTTTTCCATGCGCTTTGCGAGGTCGATCTCCTCATCCGCCGTCAGAAGGGGCACCTTGCCGATCTCCTTCAGGTACATGCGGACCGGATCCTCAATGCTGACGCCCTCCGGCACGGACAGATCGATATTTTCCATATCGACCTCTTCCTCTTCGGACAGATCCAGCTCCTCCTCGTCCTCCTCGGGAATCTCGTCCTCCATGCGGATGACATCCACGGAATTCGCATCGAGGAATTCGAGCACCTTGTCGAAACCATCCTCGTCCAGGGACAGATCCGCAAAATAATCCACGACCTCCTGATACTCCAGGACATTCTTCTTTTTCTTGGCCAGCGCCTGCAGAGCATGAAGCCGCTCCTCAAATTTCTCCTTGGCGCTATCCTCCTCGCGGATCTCTTCGTTCTCCTGCTCTACTACCTCTACCGGTTGCTTTTTCTTAGCCATTAATGTTTATCCCTTCCCACAAATATTTTTAAAACAGATCTCTGCGACGCAGATCCTCCAGCTCCTTTTTGCGCCGGATCGTCTCCATCACATGCTCCATGGACTTATCCCCGGTATCCTGTGAGAATACCAGATAACTGTTCTCCCGCACCTTGAGGATCAGGTCCCGCAATGCTTTCCTTCGATCCTGCTCCGTCTCCGTCTCGGGGAGCTGCGCCTGCAGGATATCGGCCACATCGCTTTGCTCTTCCTCCGTGAACTGATTCAGGAGGGAGGCCGGTTGCAGCGTACCGGCTTCTATTCCCCGGTACACGAGCTCTGCCACCCGCGCGTAAAGCCCTTCCGTGTAATCCTCGACCTTTACGTACTTCGAGATCACCGGGTAAAGGCCCGGATCGTCCGTCAGATACGTGAGCAGCATTTTCTGAGCGACGGAGGATGCATCCTCCCGTTTTCGCTTCGCCTGCGTGGGCTTCGGCCGGACATAGCCGGATACTTCCTCCGGATGTCCGATCAGCTCCGACACCTTGCGGCCGATGGCCTCCGCGTTCATCCCGTACCGCTCGCAGACCGCCAGCAGATAATTGTTCCTGGCCAGCTCATCGGGGACCGCCGCGAGCAGTTCCGACACCCTTGTCTGAAAGGCCGTACGGGAATCGGGATCCTGCTGATCCACCTTTTCATATTCCACCCGCGCCTGGAACAGGAAGCTGTTCTCCGCGTGGTCGATCCGGTCCTGAAACGCTTCGCGCCCGTTCGCCTTGATGAATTCGTCCGGATCCTTCTGCGGGCGCATGTCGATCACCTTGCAGACCAGCCCCGCCTCCCGGCACAGTCCGATGGCGCGCAGCGCCGCCGTGACCCCCGGCCCGTCCGTATCGTAGGCCAGGTAGATCGTATTCCGGTCCTTGTGCCTTCGCAGGAGATTCGCCTGCTCCTCGGTGAAAGCCGTTCCCAGGGATGCCACCGCCTGATCAAACCCGGCCTGGTGCATCGCGATCACATCCATATACCCCTCGCAGAGAATGAAATTCCCGGCCCTGGAGCGCCTTGCGATGTGATACCCGTACATATTTTTGCGTTTATTGAAAAAATCCGTCTCGGGCGAATTCAGATACTTGGGCTTCGCATCGCCCATCACGCGCCCGCCGAAGGCGATCACATGCCCGCCGGCATCCTGGATCGGGAACATCACACGGTTCCAGAAAGGGCTCGTCAGGCCTTCCTTCTCACTGAACGAAGCCAATCCCGAGACGCGGATATCCGCATCCTCATATCCCTTGCTCCGCAGGAAATCGATCACCTGACGACCGTCCACACCGGCGAAGCCGAGGCCGAATTTGCGGATTGTCTCATCCGAGAGCTGCCGGCCCTTCAGATACTCCAGCGCTTTCGCGCCGTGCGGCCGATGCAGCTGCTGGTAAAAATAATTCGCCGCGTCCTTGTTGATATTCAGGATCCGCTCCCGCTGCTGTGCTCTCGCGCGCTCGGCGCCGGACTCCTGCTCCTGCGGAAGCTCCACGCCCCCGCGCTCCGCCAGGGCCCGCACCGCCTCCGGGAAGGTCATATTTTCATATTGCATCATGAAGCGGAACACATTCCCGCCCTCGCCGCAGCTGAAGCATTTGTACATCTGCTTGCGCTCACTGACCGAGAAGGATGGATTGTGATCGTTGTGGAACGGGCACAGGCCGACGTAATTGGCCCCCTGCCGCTTCAGACTGACATAGGATGAGATCACATCCACGATATTGTTGCGGGAACGTACCTCCTCGATGATCTCATCGGAATAGTACATTCGTCTTCCCCTCACAGTTCCCAGGATTTGGGAATAAACAGTTCGTTGTACGTATTGATGGCATAACGGTCCGTCATGGAACCGACAAAATCACACACGACTCTGGGCAGCTCCTCGCCGCGCTCCAGCAGCTGCAGGTACTCCTCCGGCATCTGCTCCTGATGCTCCAGATAATACTTATACAGCGTCTCCACCAAAGCTTCCGCCTTGCTCTCCTCGCTCTTGGCGACCGGATTCGTGTAGACCGCCTTAAACATGAACTGACGGATCGCCTGCATGGCGCTTCCGACACGCTCCGACATCCGGATATCGTCGATGCCCGAACTGTTCGTGATGATGTCATGCATCAGCACGTCCAGCCGCTCTCCCGGTGTGGACCCCAGCACCGCGCGGATCTGGGACGGTACGTCCTCCTCCGTCAGGATCCCCGCACGCACCGCATCGTCCATGTCATGATGGATGTAGGCAATCTTATCCGAGAGGCGCACCACACGCCCTTCCAGCGTGTGCGGCATCAGGCTCATCTGATGATTCAATATCCCGTCCCGGACCTCCCAGGTCAGGTTCAGACCCTGTCCGTCCTTTTCCAGGAGCTCCACCACCCGCACGCTCTGCTCGTGATGCTTGAAGCCCAGCGGACAGATCCGGTTCAGGGCCCGCTCTCCGGCGTGTCCGAAGGGGGTATGCCCCAGATCATGCCCCAGTGCGATTGCCTCGGTCAGGTCCTCATTGAGCCGCAGCGCCTTGGCGATCGTCCGCGCATTCTGCGATACCTCCAGGGTATGCGTCAAACGGGTGCGGTAATGATCCCCTTCGGGATTCAGGAAAACCTGCGTCTTATCCTTCAGTCTTCGGAAAGATTTACTGTGCAGGATGCGGTCGCGGTCTCTCTGGAAAACCGGACGGATGTCGCATTGCGGCTCCTCCCGGTCCCGTCCCCGCGACATCGCGCTCAGGGATGCATAGGGACTTAAATACTCTCGCTCTCTCTGTTCCAGGCTCTCTCGGATGGTCATGTTTACCTCCATAAACGGAAACAGTCACAATAGTATTATTCAAACAGGGCGGCCAAAATCCTTTTTTTGGAAGGGAAAAGTTGAGGCGGCAATAAGACACGAAAAAGGCGCCAAGCAAATGCTTAACGCCTTAGTGTGCAGGAAAAGAGACTCGAACTCTCAAGGGGTTGCCCCCACACGGACCTGAACCGTGCGCGTCTACCAATTCCGCCATTCCTGCGCGACAACAGAGATATATTACAACGCAGGGTGGCAGGATGTCAAGCAGAAATTTTTATCTCGGAAAAGATTCTGCTCAAGGCCGAAAAACAGGACGTTTTTTCCGGTCCTACATCAGTCCCTCAAAGAGAGATCCGGTCACACCGGAATAGGTTCCGTTCGCCGTGTAGGTCGATGCGGAATTCGCCGCATAGTTCGCATTGGTCTCTGCCATGGCCGCGGATACGCCGACGCTGTACGCATAGGAACCGCGCTGCGCGAAGAGATCCTCCACCTTGCCCTGATCGGCCGCCGCGAGCTTCTCCGCATCCACGGAGAGCTTCCCGTCGGATCCCACGTTCACGCCGATCTCCGCCAGAGACTTCTTATAGAGCGTGGTATTGTCCTTCATACCATCGATCCGGTTGTTCACGGACGTATTGTCCGCATCGGCTGCGGACTTAAGAAGCGCATTGTAGCTGTCCGCGAAGGACTGCACCGCCTGCCGCCGCTTTTCGGTATCGCCGAGATCCGCCTCACGGACCGCATCCGCGGACTTTTGAAGCGCATCCGCATCCGCGCTCACCTTGGAAAGCGCCGTCTGCGTCTCGCTCTTCTTCGTAACGGAATCCGCCGTGTGGGACGTCAGCTTGCTCAGAATATCGGAACGCTTTTTCTCCGCGTCCGATTTCTCCGCGGAGGAAGTTCCGGAAGTTTTGCTGCCCTGGTCCGCGTAGTAAGCCTTCATCAGCTTGCCGTAGGTTCCGCTCTTGATCTGGGAATAATCGCTCAGCCAGCTCATATTCGTCATCGCGTCCGAAGATCTGCTCGTATTTAAGCTGGAAAAAAGACTGGAATAATCCGTTTTTGCCTGAATATTGATCGCCATACCATCACCTCCGTGATCCATGCCTTGTACTTCACCCTAAATGTACCACCAAGAGGCAAGTTATGTAAAGTTGGCCTGGGCATATTTTACAAAGATTTCACTCCCCGGGACATGTTACTTCTCTTTTCCTTCTACGCAAGGATATCCCGCGCTTCCAGAAACGCCCGAATCTGATCATAGCGCTCCAGCAGCGCGCCGCGGGCGGAAGCGGGAATCCAGCTGCCGTTATGATGATGCAGGGTATAGCTGTGCTCCGTGCGGTAAATGACCCCTGTATCAAAGCTCTTGCAGGTAAGCATCTCAAAAGGGTACACCGTGATATCCTCCACAGTCTGAAAGGCCCCGTTTTTTTGCAGGCCATGCCGCTCCAGGATCTGCGTGTAACGCACCGGGCAGGTGCTGTTATCCCATGTGCCGTCTGCTTTGAAATACGGCCGGTTCTCATAGCTCTCACAGATCTCTTTCAGGATGGGATGCCCCGGAATCGCCCCCATACCGGAGCCGCACTCGATCCGCTCCAGGGACTCGAAGCTCATATAAGCATCGTTATGCAGCAGATCATCGATGGGACGCAGCATCTCCACATCCAGATCCATGTAGATCCCGCCGTATCTGCGAAGGAGATCCGCCCGGGCATAATCCGACGCGAAGGCCCAGTTCCGGTCCGCGATGGCCTGGTCGAAAAAAAGACATCCGTCCGGGTGATAGCTCTTCAGATCCCAGATCCTGATCTCGCAGTCCGGGGCATACCTCTTCCAGGAGTCCAGGCAACTCCGGTAGAGAGGCGGCATCGCCTCGCCCGAAAACCATATGGCGTGAAGAATCTTCGGAATGACAGGCGCAATAGTTTTACGATATCCAAGCGGCGGCTTTTCCGCTGCCAAAAGTTCCAGATCCTCATAGAGAAACGAAAGGAAAAGAGACGGTATGGCTTCAAAGGATGCCAGGTCAAGGTCTGCCTGAAGCTGCCTAAGCACCTCCTCGTAACCGGACACCGCGATGAGAAGCACCGTCCGCTCCGGATCCATCCGGGAAAGATGCTCCTTCGGGATCAACGGAAGGACCTCACCCTTTCTCGAAAGCGGCTTTGCGCCGGGCATCTGCACAAATCCCTTCAGCCGTTCCATCAGGCCGCTCTTATGCAGGAACGGGAGCGTACAGCTCCGAAAGTGCTTCCCGCTTCCCCAGCAGATGAGGTCCTTTGATTTTAGTTGATCAAAATACTCCGTAAGTTTCATAATTTACAAATATTGAACAAGTCAAATTGCCAATGCCTCCTGTCTTTCGCGCAGGTGCTGCATGATACCGACAAAAAAAGCTCTGCGAGAGAACCTGATGCACCTACAGAGCTTTTGTTTGTACGAGATGTTATTGGGT
>JAFYEE010000156.1 GCA_017544405.1 Lachnospiraceae bacterium | reverse complement strand
GGCAGCACCATGGAGCGGGTCTGGGGAGACGCGCGATACAATCTCTACATTCTTTCCGGTCTGCTTCTTACGATCGTCGGCGCGTTCCTCTGCATGGGACTTGCGTATCTGTTCTATCCCGCCTACACGTCACCGGAGACGGCCCCCACCTTTTTTGCCTATATCGCTTCCGGCTTTTCCATCTACTATGTGAACATGTCGATACTGCTCGCCTTTGCGGCCACCTTTCCCGATAACATGG
The DNA here is from genome assembly GCA_017544405.1 of Lachnospiraceae bacterium. Classification (GTDB taxonomy): domain Bacteria; phylum Bacillota; class Clostridia; order Lachnospirales; family Lachnospiraceae; genus AC2028. The sequence continues at coordinate 2,143 of JAFYEE010000156.1, read as the reverse complement.
TGCTCCTGTTCTTCGTGATCCCCGTCAAAATGAAATGGCTCGGGGTGATCTACGGGGTGTGGCTTGCGGCGGAGGCCTTTACCGGGTTGATGAGCGGTAGCTTCTGGGCCTTCTTCCCGATCGCGGCGTCGCTCATAAACTTTGCGATCTTCTTCTTCGCCGGACGTGGCGCGGCATACCGGCCCTCCGAGATCAAACGGCGCAATGCATTTAAAAGCGAGGTGAAAAGGGCGAGAGAGAGCGCGAAGCATATGACACCCAAGGGGATCGCGCGGCATAAATGCGCGATCTGCGGCCAGACAGAGCTGGACAATCCGGATCTGGAATTCCGATTCTGCTCCAAATGCAACGGTAACTACGAGTATTGCCAGGAGCATCTGTTTACGCATCAGCACAAGACGTGAGGACACTCTGCCGCTGAGAAGAGATCGGCGGAAGGGACAGATATGGAAGGAAAAGCATGATGGATGAAAGTACGCGCGAGAAGGCTTTCGGAGAGGCTCTCATAAAGCTCCGCCGCACGGCGCGGGAAAACGGCGGTATGATCACTAAAGAGGAGCTTACGGAGACGTTTGCTCCTTTTTCGCTGAACGATGAACAGATGGAGCAGGTCTACGCCTATCTGGAGCAGAATCATATCGGTGTCGATGCGCCGCCGGACACGGAGGCCGGTCTCTCCGGCGAGGACCGCGCCTATCTGGAGACCTATCTGGAATCTCTTAAGGAGCTTTCCGTGCTGACAAAGGAAGAGCGGACTGCGCTGGCGGCCCGCGCCATGAAGGGAGACGAGCAGGCGTCAAAGGCGCTGGCGGAGTCCCTCCTTTCCACGGTTCCGGATGTGGCGCGTCTGTATGTAGAACAGGGGGTATACCTCGAGGATCTGATCGGTGAGGGGAATCTCGCCCTTTATCACGGCGCGGCGCTGTTAGGCGCGCTGGAGGATCCGGAGGAGGCGGAGACTGTTCTTACGCGCTGCGTCATGGACGCGATGGAGGCCTTCATTGCGGAGAATCTTGAGGAGGATGCAAGGGGGCAGCACGCCGTGAACCGGGTCAATGAGGTGGCGGACAGGGCAAAGGAACTGTATGAGGACCTCAGGCGTCCGGTCACGGTGGAGGAGCTGATGCATGAGACCGGATGGAAAAAGGAGAAGATCCTGGAGGCGTTGAAACTTGCGGGCGGCGCGATCGAGGAGATCGAATGGAAACCGGAGGAAGGAGAAAAGAATGCTGCGGATCCTGAATGAGAAGGAAGTGACGGTCCTGCCCGGACTTTTTGCCGGACGGATGAAGCTGAACGCGGCTTATCTGCGGGAGCTTGATCCGAAGATGCTCCTGCAGAATTATTATCTGGAGGCCGGGGAGATCATGGACGGTCTGCAGGTGGTCGAGGATCCTTCCAAGGCCCCCCTGCACTGGGGGTGGGAGGCACCGACCTGTCAGCTCAGGGGCCATTTCCTCGGACACTATCTTTCGGCGGCTGCCGCCATCGTGGCGGGGCCCGGGGACACGATCCTTTCCGCGAGGATCGATCACATCGTGCGGGAGCTGGGACGCCTGCAGAAGCTCAATGCCACGGGGTGGGTGGCTCCCATTCCGGAGAAGTATTTTACGATCCTGATGACCGACCGCTACATCTGGTCACCGCAGTATACCATGCACAAGCTGCTCATGGGCCTTACGGATGTATGGGAGCTTCTCGGCAATGCGGAGGCGCTCACGATCCTTAGCGGTCTGGCCGACTGGTATCTCGCCTGGGTAAAGAAGGCGACGGAACATGCAACGGCGACCGGCCGGGAGAGCGCCGTTTTTGCGGGAGAGCAGGCCGGCATGCTGGAGATCTGGGCAAGACTCTATGCCGGAACGGAGGATCTGCGGTACAGAAAGCTGGCGGAGCACTACGAGGGGAACAGCCTTTTTGATGTGCTGGATCAGGGCGGCGATCCGCTCACGGACAATCATGCCAACGCGAGCATCCCGCTTGCACACGGGGCGGCGTGCATGTATGAGATCACCGGCGAGGAGAAATGGAAGGATCGAGTCCTTGCATTCTGGGAACAGGCGGTCACACGGCGTGGGATGCTTGCTACCTCCGGGGCCAATGCAGGGGAGTTCTGGATCCCGCCGCAGCGCGAAGGGGAATT
>JAFYEE010000155.1 GCA_017544405.1 Lachnospiraceae bacterium | reverse complement strand
TTAAAGAATTTCTATTTTGTGGAGTGCTTCCCTCACTCCAGAGAGTATAGCGGAATCCGCGGGCAGCTCCATAACGCTCTTGCCGCGAATGTCGTTGGCGGCGAAAGCACTGTCCGCAGGGATGGCCGCGAGCACGGGCACCGGGGACTCCATCAGCTCGACAAGCTCCGGATTCGTGACGCGGTTGATGATGGCGCCGACCTTCTCATACGAGATCAGTTCGTCCGCCACCTGCTTGATGGTGGAAATGACCTGCCCGCCCTTCTTGCTCTGATCCGTGATCAGCAGCAGGTGGGTGACCTTTTCCATGACGCGGCGCTGGATCTGTTCGATGCCGGCTTCCCCGTCGATGACAACGTAATCAAAGCTGTTGGAGAGGATCCCGATGACCTCTTTCAGATAGGAGTTCACCTTGCAGTAGCAGCCCGAGCTCTCCGGACGACCGATGGCCAGGAAGGCGAAGCCCGGCATCTCGACCAGTGCGTCAAAGATGCGGAAGCGCGCCTCGCTCAGCAGCTCCAAAGCCTCCCGGGTCTCCCCGTTCTCCACGCTGTCGACGATGCTCTGGCGAATATCGTCCAGCGTCAGCTTTACATCCACGCCAAGAGCAACGGACAGGCCCACCGCGGGATCCGCGTCGATCGCCAGGATCTTCTTGTCGGGATATTTCTCAACAAGCAGCCGGACGATACACGCGCAGATCGAGGTCTTGCCGACTCCGCCCTTGCCTGCGACCGTGATTATCTTGGCATTATTTCCCATAGTTCTCCCCCCTCCGGTCTCTCGATAGCCATAGTTATCTATACTATCGTTTGCATTTTAACACAGGGCCAAAAAATATGCAAGATGTACATCACATTTTTGTACAGGCCCGATTTTTTGATGCAAAATGTAAAAAAAGACGCAGATTATGCTCTGCGTCTTTCCCTGTTTATACACTCGTTTCTTATCTGTCCAAAATTGTTTTCATGGCGCTGCGCTCTTCTTCCTTCAGGCCGATGCGGTCGATATAGGCCGCCAGAAGCTGAACCGGGTCCGGACGGGTCCGGGTCGAATCGAGCGTGCTGATATAATACTCCTCACAGCTCAGCGCGGCCTCATACACGCGGCCGCAGGTCTTCCCGCATTTGACAAAACCCGCCTCGCGGATCGCGCCCTTTTTCAGCATGCTGTTGAGCAGGATGTGGACCGAACTGTCCATCCAGCTCTTGTCCTCCGAATGGGAGAGGATCTCCCCTCTCGACAGGGCCTTGCCGGCTTTCCAGAGAACGTCCATGATTTCGATTTCATTTTTTGTTAGATACATGCTTTTTCCATCCTTTCGGAGAGGGAGCCGTCCCACACCGGAACGGGGGCGTTAGAGAATACACCACGCCACATTACTACTATAGAACAATTAAGCATGGTCATTTTATCATGCGTCCCATTTCTTGGCAATAGGACAAACTTAACCAAATTCTTCCGGTTCGGCTTGTCGAAATTACCAAATATTTCTAGTGATTTCCAACGCTTTCCTGTGATATGGGGTGCAAGCTGTATCCCGGCAGGCAAGACCGAGGACGCAGGCGCTCCGGCGCCCGTCAGGGACGGCGGGCAGCAGCGCGGAATCCCGCGCCGCGGAGCCTGTCCTTTCCGGTGTTTCCGATTACCGGTTTTGATCGGCTTCTCCCCCTCCGCCCCTCTTGCATATTCCGGGCGGATGGTGTAGAATACCCACGACAATGCGAAAGGAGTCCGATCCATGAAGCTTACCAAACAAACCACCATGGGCGAAATGCTCGAGTACGATATGGGGATCGCCTACATCCTGATGCAGTGCGGCATGCACTGTGTCGGCTGCCCCTCTTCCATCGGGGAAT
>JAFYEE010000154.1 GCA_017544405.1 Lachnospiraceae bacterium | reverse complement strand
TCCTCATATGTCCGTGTACGATAACATGGCATTTGGTCTGAAGCTGAGAAAGGTTCCCAAGGACAGAATCGACAGCATGGTTAAGGAAGCTGCGAAGATCCTGGATCTGACCGCTCTGCTGGATCGTAAGCCCAAGGCTCTGTCCGGTGGTCAGAGACAGCGTGTTGCAATGGGCCGTGCTATCGTCCGTGAGCCTAAGGTATTCCTGATGGACGAGCCTCTGTCCAACCTGGATGCGAAGCTGCGTGTTCAGATGAGAATCGAGATCGCGAAGCTGCACCAGAGACTGGGCACCACCATCATCTACGTTACCCACGACCAGACCGAGGCTATGACCCTGGGCGATCGTATCGTCGTTATGAAGGATGGCGTTATCCAGCAGGTTGATTCTCCTCAGAATCTGTATGAGAAGCCCGCGAACCTGTTCGTTGCAGGATTCATGGGATCTCCTCAGATGAACTTCCTGGATGCTACCGTTAAGGTTTCCGGCGAGACCGCTAACCTTGAGATCGCAGGCCACAGCATTCCTCTTCCTCCCGCTAAGTCCAAGAAGCTGATCGAGGGTGGTTATGACGGAAAGGTTGTTACCTTCGGTATCCGTCCTGAGGATGTATACGATTCCGAGATGTACATCGAAGCTTCTCCCGCAAGCGTATTCGAGTCCACCGTTAAGGTGTACGAGCTTATGGGCGCTGAAGTGTTCCTGTACTTTGATCTGGAAGAGTTCCCGATCACCGTAAGAGTCGATCCTCGTACGACCGCAAGACCGGGCGACACCATCAAGTTTGCGATCGATATCGAGAAGATTCACGTATTCGATAAGGAGACGGAGGTCGTTATCACCAACTAGTCCGTTTCTTATAAGTCCCGGGCATTGCCCGGGACTTTTTTCACTTTGAGAGGTTGCTTACATGATAAACAATCAGATTTTGCAAAGCAGCATTGAGGAATGGAGCGCCATCAGCAAGGCGAAGCTGGGCGTCTACGATCTGCAGGGGAATCCGCTGGCGCTGACCGGAGATGCCATCCCGGCCTCCACGATCTGCAGCTTCCTGGAATCGGAGGCTGCCAGCCAGGTGATCGGCGAATGCCATCTGATGAAGGTGCTGGAGGACGAGGAACCGATCTACGTCCTCAGCGCGCTGGGTTCCGGAGAGGACGACACCTACACGATCGCGAAGATGGCGGTCTCCTCCCTGAGAGTCATCAGCAAAGCCTACAAGGAGCGTGTGGACAAGGACAATTTCTACCAGAACCTGATCCTGGACAACATGCTGCTGGTGGATGTCTACAACCGCGCCAGAAAGCTGCGCATCGAGAATGTCCAGAACCGCCTGGTATTCCTGATCGAGACCAACGGAGGAGAGGACAATATCGCCCGGGATCTGCTGAAGGGGATGTACACGCCCCAGAGCGGCGATGCCGTGACTTCGGTGGATGAGAATACCATCATCCTGATCAAGTCCATGCGGGAGAAATACACCGCCGAGGATACGGATGCGATCGCCAATACGATCGTCAGTACGCTCAATACCGAAGCAATGCTGCGCGTGAAGGTAGCCTACGGAAGCGTGGTCGGAGAGCTCAAGGATGTCTCCAAATCCTTCAAGGAGGCCAAGGTGGCGCTGGAGGTCGGCAAGATCTTCTACGCGCACCGCAGCGTGATCTCCTATGCGACCCTCGGCATCGGCCGGCTGATCTATCAGTTGCCCCAGAGCCTCTGCGAGATCTTCATCGATGAGACCTTCGGCGGAGATGTGCCGGATCTCGACGAGGAGACCCTCAGCACGCTGGACAAATTCTTTGAGAACAATCTGAACGTGTCCGAGACGGCGCGTCAGCTCTTCGTGCACCGCAACACGCTCATGTACCGCATCGAGAAAATACAAAAGAGCACCGGTCTGGACCTGCGCTCCTTTGACGATGCTCTGACGTTTAAGATTGCACTGATGGTGCAAAGCTATCTGGAATACCTGGAAAGCCAGGGCGGGAACTACTGATCCGTCCCCTCGGGCGCCGGCTTGTGCGTCGGATCCGGTGCGTCCTCCCGCGCGGGCAGGATTCCGGTGCCGTCAAAGGCGGGGATAAAGCTTTCCTCCGCGACTTCTCCTTCCTGCACGAAACCGCAGGTGATGCCAATCTGCTCGGCAAACCGAACGACCCGGGCGTATTCCTCGGGCGTCACACGGCGCTCCAGCAGAGGGTCGGAAGGGAATGCTCCGATCGGTGTATACTGACTCATAATGCTGATATAGATCCTGTCCCCGAATGCCTCGTGCAGACGGCGCAGGATCTTTTTGCTGTCCCGCGTCTCGCCGGGCAGGACCATATGCCGGACGATGACACCGCGCTGCATCATCCCGTCCCCGGAGAAGATGGGTTCCCCGACCTGTCGCACCATCTCGGTGATGGCGGCGAAGGCAACCTCAAAATAATCCGGCGCATGGGAATACCGCGCGGAGAGCTCGGGAGAGAAGTATTTGAGGTCGGGGAGGTAGAGATCGGCGAGCCCCTCCAGGAGCCTCAGGCTTTCCACCTCCTCGTATCCGGAGGAATTGTACAGCACGGGAATGTGAAGTCCCTCCGCGCGGGCACGGCGCAGGGCGATGCAGATGTGCGGCAGAAAATGGGCGCCGGTGACCAGGTTGATATTGTGCGCCCCCTTGGCCTGAAGCTCCAGGAAGACCTCGCTGAGCCGCTCCGCGGAAGTTTCATATCCCTTCTCTCCGAGGGCAATCGTGCGATTCTGGCAGTAGATACAGCGAAGCGAGCACCCGCTGAAAAAGACGGTGCCGGATCCGCCTGTGCCGGACAGCACCGGCTCCTCCCACATGTGGAGACCGGCCCGGGCGCAGCGAAGCGAAGCACTCTCTCCGCAATAGCCGCGCTTTCCTTCCCGGCGATCCGCATGGCAGCGCCTGGGACAAAGTGTGCAGTCCGCATAGAGCGCAAGCAGAGCGTCCGGATCCTGTGCAGTTGTAGCTTTACCGGGAAAATTCATGGGATCGATCCGAGGGTTTGACGGGCCACGCAAGGGGGGCGCGATGGAAACAGTGACAAAAATACAAATGTCATGCATCGCCGGGTTCTGCAGCTCCGCCCAGCACCCTTACGGCACATGGAGTACCTGTTTAGTGCTGCTATGTTCCCATCCTGACACGGTTCGCAGGCTCGCATCGCGCAAGACCAGACTTCAACACCGCAGGATATCCCGACGACACACGACTTAGTAAGTGTATAAAGTTTTAAAGGAAAAGTCAATTTCCGGCTGCTTTGTCAAAATGCACAAAATTCGTTTTGTAAAGAAATGATATTTTGTGCGTTCTACGGGTAGTATTTTTGTATCCACGTATGTAAAATAGGTTTCAACAGCAAAGGCGCTGGTACTGGGGTACCTGCGTCTTTTTTTATCTGCTTTTTCAGATGGCTGTTATGTTTTTCCATTGAATCGAATGGCGGCGACATTCACCACCCCTTGGAATGTCAAAGCCAGGATGAGGACAGGGATGCATCGGTGCTGCGACTCACAGATGCTACCTGCAAATATCCCCGGGTGCTTCCACCACCCGGGGATATTTGCGTCTGTATCTTACCGTTCGGATACCGCTCCGATCAGTGTTTGGATGTCTTCGATGCCTTCCTCGCTCATGTAATCCCAGATGCCCTGGATGACATGCTCCGTCGCATACGGATCGATGAAATTCATGGTGCCGACCGATACCGCCGTAGCGCCTGCGAGCAGCATTTCGATCGCATCCTCGGCGGAGGAGATCCCGCCCATGCCGATGATGGGGATCTTGACTGCCTGGGCTGCCTGGTACACCATGCGAACGGCCACGGGATGGATCGCGGGACCGCTGAGTCCGCCGGTCTTGTTCCCCAGCGCGAAGGTGCGCTTGTGGATATCGATCTTCATGCCGGTTAGCGTATTGATCATGGACAGGGCGTCCGCACCTGCACTCTCGGCTGCACGGGCCATCTCCGCGATGTCGGTTACATTCGGGGAGAGCTTCAGGATGATGGGCTGCTTGGCATGTGCCTTGATCTCCTTCGTGATCTCCTCGAGCGCTTCCGGCCGCTGGCCGAAGGAGATGCCGCCCTCCTTCACGTTCGGGCAGCTGACATTGATCTCGAGCATGTCCACTTCGGGATGATCCCCGAGGCGCTCCGTCACTTCCACATAATCGGAGATGGAATGTCCGCAGACATTCACAATGATACGCGTGTCATATTTTGCCAGGAAGGGAAGATCCCGCTCCAGGAAAACATCGATGCCGGGATTCTGCAGGCCGATGGCATTGAGCATGCCACCGTACACTTCGCTGATGCGGGGCGTCGGATTTCCGGGCCAGGGGACATTGGCCACTCCCTTGGTGACGACGGCACCGAGCTTGTTTAAGTCGACGAACTCGCTGTATTCCATCCCTGAGCCGAAGGTTCCGGAGGCGGTCATCACGGGATTTTTAAAGGTTACACCGGCTATACTTACCTGAGTATTCATCAGATCTCCACCTCCCTCGCTTCAAAGACGGGCCCTTCGGTACAGATGCGGGCATTGTTGACATGGGAATGCGCGTCCGGCTGCGTGGTCTTTACCACACATCCCAGACATGCGCCGATGCCGCAGGCCATGTGCTCCTCCAGCGACAGGTACGCGGGGACATCCCATTCGAGCGCGAGCTGCTTGACGCTGCGCAGCATGGGAAGCGGTCCGCAGGCAAAGATCATATCCGCCTTGATATCAAAATCCTCGATCGCGTCCATCACGGTTCCGCGTGCGCCGGTGCTGCCGTCCTCGGTGGCGACATAGACGCGGCTGTAGGCCTCGAGATCCGTGCGGAGGAACGTATCGCTGTCCCGATAGCCGAGGGCGCTGACGATCTCGATCGTATTGCCGATCATCAGCTTGGAGCTCATGAGGGCCATCTCACGCGCCAGCTCCACGAGGGGCGGGATACCGATCCCACCGCCGATCAGCAGCACTTTCTTGCCCTTGGCGGCCTTCAGATTGTATCCGTTGCCCAGGACGCCCATGATGTCGATCACGTCGCCCTCCTGATAGGTAGCGAATTCCCGGGTACCGTCTCCGACCACGCGATAGACGATCCGGATGCTCCGCTTGTAGCCGTCGACCTCACAGATGCTGATCGGACGCGGCATCAGAAGGCTTCGGTCCTTCGGGTACAGTACGATAAACTGTCCGGCCTTGGCCTGCTCTGCCAGCTTCGTCTCGATCCACATGTCATAGATGCCGGATGAGATCTCCCGCTGGGATAAAACGACTGCTTCTTCCTTTCTCTTCATTACGCACCCCCTATACTTGATAGATCACTCTGCCTCCGCAGATGGTATATTGTACCTGTCCGGTCAGTTCCCACCCGATGAAGGGGGAATTGGTGGCCTTCGAGGCAAATCCCTCTTTTGTAACCGTCCATCGCTTCTTCGGATCAAAGAGCACGAGATCCGCGGCTTTCCCTTCCGCGAGGGTCCCCGCATCCAGATGATACACCTGTGCGGGACCGGTGCTCATGCGGTGCAGGAGCTGCTGCATGGACAGGTAGCCCTGATCGACCAGTTCCGTGATGCCCAGCGCCAGACTCGTCTCGAGCCCGGTGATCCCGCTGGGAGCCTGCGTCAGACCGGCAGCCTTCTCGCCTTCCGTATGCGGCGCGTGGTCGGTTGCGATCATATCGATGGTGCCGTCCCGCAACCCTTCGATGATGGCGAGGCGGTCTGCTTCCGTGCGAAGCGGCGGGTTCATCTTGGCATTGGTTTCGTACCGGATGGCGGCTTCCTCCGTCAGCGTAAAGTGGTGCGGCGTCGCCTCCGCGTGTACATCCGTGCCGGCTGCTTTCGCTTCGCGCACCAGGGCAACGCCCTCCGCGGTGGAGATATGCTGGATGTCGATCCGGCCGCCCTCTTCCGCGGCCAGCTTCAGATCCCTTTGGATCATGGCGATCTCCGCCATGCGGTCCGCGCCGTAGATGCCGAAATGCTCCGAGGCCGCGCCGTGATTGTAGCCGGGATTGCGGATGTATTGCGGATCCTCCTCATGGAAGCTGATGGGGATCCCGAGCTCTGCAGAGATCCGCATGGCCTCCCGCACCAGCGCCTCGTCCAGGATCGGCACTCCGTCGTCCGTCATCCCCACGGCTCCCTGCCGGAAGAGCGCGCGCAGATCTGTCAGCTCCCTGCCCTTCATGCCCTTCGTGACATTGACGCAGGCGTAGGTGCGGATCCCGGTCCCGGCGCCCTTCTCCAGGACATAGCGAAGCGTCTCCGCATTGTCGATGGTGGGACGGGTGTTGGCCATCATCACCACGCTCGTAAAGCCGCCTTTGGCAGCCGCTTTTGCACCGGTCAGGATGTCCTCCTTGTCGGTGAAGCCCGGATCGCGGAAATGTACATGGACATCCACGAGTCCCGGCGAGACCACGAGTCCGGAGGCATCGATGACGCGGTCTGCCTCCTTCCCCGCACCGGCCGGGGCGATGATTCCTTTTTCCTCATCGATCCACAGATCCCGGACGCCTTCCGTCCGATCCGCCGGATCGATCACATATCCGTTTCTAACCAGCAGCATTTGATCCGCCTGTCCCGGGCACAGCCCGAATCGTTTGATGATTCTGATTATAACACAAGAAGGGGCAGAGGTGTTGGAGAATAAGGGGAAGTATGGTAAGATAAACACAGATTGTATGAAAATACGTACAATTCCGAAAAGAGTAGACGGATACTTATGAAGATCACCGAGAAGGCATACGCGAAAATCAATCTGTCCCTGGACGTTCTGGGGCGCTATCCCAACGGGTACCATCAGGTCGCGATGATCATGCAGACCATCGGGCTGCACGACGAGCTGGAGCTGTGGGAGGCCGAAGAGGTCCCCGCGCAGGGCGCTCCCCGTATCCTCCTGTCCCTGTCGGAGGAATGGGATCCGCAGCAGGCCATGATCGCACCGCAGTCCATGCGGACGCTCTCCACGGGCTCGGACAATCTGATCGTCCGCGCGGGGGATCGGCTTCTGGAAAGCTATGCGCCGGCGTACGAAGGACAGATCCGGATCCTTCTGAAAAAGAGGATCCCGGTGGCGGCCGGCATGGCGGGAGGCAGCACCGATGCGGCGGCTGCGCTCCGGGGCATAAACCGGCTTCTTCGCCTGGGATGCTCCGATCAGCGGCTGTGCGAAATCGGGGCTTCGCTCGGAGCCGATATCCCGTACTGCATCCGCGGCGGGACCGCGCTGGCGGAGGGGATCGGCGAGATCCTGACACCTCTGTCACCCTGCCCGGAGATGGTGCTGGCGCTGGCCAAGCCGGCGGTGGGCGTCTCGACGGCGGAGGTGTATCGTGATCTGGACCGTGATTTCGAGCGCATCACGCACCCGCAGGTGGAGGCGATGCGTGCGGTGATCGATGGAAAACCGGCGGACGGAAGAGGGATTCTGCCGCTGCTCGGCAATGTGCTGGAGACCGTGACGATCCCGAAATGCCCCGTCGTGGGGCAGATCCGGGACAGATTCCTGCAGCTCGGGGCGCAGGCGGCGCTCATGAGCGGAAGCGGACCGACCGTCTTCGCTGTCTGTGAGACCGAGGAGCTGGCCCGCAGCGCAGCGGAACGGATGCGCGCGGAGGGACTCGCCGAGGAGGTCTGCGTCACTCGGACGATCCGGCCGGAGTAAGGCATCCCGGAAGATACGAGAGCGGCGTAAGCGGGGCCGGAAGCGTGAGGCCGGACAGACTATGAGTTACGATGGGGAGAGAACCTGAATATGGCAAAATCAAAAATGAAAATAGATGAATTCCTGCCGCTGCGGGATTCCGTGTTCAATGAGCTTCGGTCGGAGATCCTGACCGGGGAGCTCGAGCCCGGAGAGAGACTGATGGAGATCCATCTGGCCGACCGCCTGGGGGTCAGCCGTACCCCGATCCGCGAGGCGATCCGCATGCTCGAGCTCGAGGGGCTGGTGACCATGATCCCGCGCCGCGGCGCGCATGTGGCCCAGATCACGGAGAAGAGCATGAACGATGTCCTCGAGGTCAGGGAAGCCCTCGACGCCCTGTGTGTGGAGCTCGCCTGTGAGCGCATTACCGCGGAGGAGCTTAAGAAGCTCGAGGAAGCCGCACAGAATTTCGAGGCCTCGGTCCGGTCCAATGAAAATCACGCGATCGCGCAGGCGGATGTGGATTTTCACAATGTCATCATCCGCGCGACGCGCAACGATCGCCTGATCTCCGTGGAGGAGACCCTGTCCCAGGCCATCTACCGCTATCGCTACGAATATATCAAGGACACCGATGGGCATGCCAATCTCGTCCTGGAGCACCGGGAGATCCTCGAGAGTCTGAAGAACCGGGACGGCGCCCGTGCTTCCGAGGCAGCCCGGATCCACATCGAAAATCAGAGAAAATCCATCATCCGTCAGATCCGCCAGGAACAGGACCGGAAAGGATAAGGCGGAAGATGCGCGAAGGAGACGTATGAGACAGGCCGTGACCTTTCTCCTGGAGGGGCGCCATTATCGGGAGAGCCACTGGGAGACCAATACCACAACCGGACAGGGCATCTACAGCGAGCGGGGCGAACTGTCCATCCTACACTATCAGGAGGAAACGGAGGGCAGCAGGATCCGCACGAAGATCTCCTGGAAGGGAACGGTGCTGGAGGTCGAGCGCAGCGGAGATGTGCAGAGCAGCCTCGTCTATGAGATGGGGCAGGAGCATGTCTGTCCCTACCAGACGCCCTTCGGCGTCATGGACATCCATACCTTCACACAGGCCATCGAGGAGACGCGGACGGATGAGGGCCTTACCCTGCTCGTGACCTATCGGATCGCGTACGGGGAAGAGGAGGAGCCACAGAAGGCGGTTCTTCGGCTGGAGATCCGCCTGCACCCGCAGGAGGCCTGATCGGAAGGAAAAGCAACAAAAAAGAACGCTCCCGCGGGAACGTTCTTTTTCTCTTGTCCTTTTTCTCTTATTTGATCGGCTTTGCGCCCGCCTTCTCCTGCAGCTTGTCCACAAATTTGCGGAAGCCGCTCTTCTTCACGGGCTCTGCCTTGGCGTTCTTGCGCAGTCCCTTGACCTCGAGTACATAGATGCCGCTCACGGAAGCTTTGACTTCCTTCTTGACCGGAACATCATCAAAGATCTTCTCTTCGCAGATCAGGTTCATCACCTGCGGTCCGACCTTGGCCTTGATGATGGGAACCTTCGCGCCGCGCAGCATCTTCGGCGTCTGGTCGAGCACCATCTGGGGCAGCCCGGCGTCCTTCATCTTCAGGCGCTTCTTGTCGATGACCAGCATCGAGATGGTCTGCTTGTTCTGCTGCAGCATGGCATTCTGCTCATCCTGCTTCTTCTGTGCGCGCTTCCCGAGAAAATACAGTACAATGATGAGTGCGATCAGCACCACCAGGATCACAATAGCAACGATAGCACCGGTAGGCATATTGGTTCCCTCCCTGATAAGGATGAATTGCGGATCTGAATCGGATCGTACAGATCTATTCTAGCAAATTTCTCCCCGCACGGCAACAATCCATTTGGAACCTTACCGGGTTTGTGATACAATAAATTAACTATGGAACAAAAGAACCAAGAGGAGTAATTTATGAAAAAATCGAACAAAATCGCTGCCGGAATGTTGACCGTTCTGACAGCACTGCTCTTTTGTGCCTGCGGCAATGCCTCGGGCGATCAGGATGCAACCACCGTCACCGACCTCCATGTGGAGAAGTATCTCTCGCTCGGTGACTATTCCAATCTTCAGATCTCCGTCCCTCCCGTGGTGATCGACGAGGATTACCTCGCCTATCTGGTGAAGACGATCTACTCGAATTCCGGAAGCGGAGTGGAGGAGAGCGCCTGGATCACCGACCGCGCCGTGGAGGACGGTGACCTGATCAATCTGGACTATTCGGGCAAGAAAGGCGGTGTCGTCTTTGACGGAGGCACGGCCGAGAAGCAGACCCTCTGGATCGGCTCCGACAGCTTTATCGACGGCTTTGAGGACGGCCTGATCGGCGTGCGGCCGGGAGAGACCGTGGACCTGAACCTTACTTTCCCGGAGAATTACGGTAGCGAGGAGCTGGCCGGTGCGGATGTCGTCTTTACCTGCACGGTAAACGGGATCCTGCCCGAGGAAGAGATTTACAACGTGATCAATACCCAGACGGCCACCGACGCGGAGACACCGATTACCGACATGGCAGGTCTTGAGGCCTATTGCAGAAATTATCTCGAGGAGACGGAAAGGGGTAATTCCGACACCCAGTCCCTGATCATCGATGAGCTGGAGAAGATCATTTCCGTCAAAAAGGATTTCCCCGAGGCCATCGTGACGGAGTACAAAAACCAGTATCAGGAGATGCTTACCTACTACGCGCAGATGTACGGCGTCGATGAGGAGACCTTCCTGAGCAGCTATCTGGGAATGTCCCGCACGGAGTATGTGGAGGGCATGAGCGCCCGCCAGCTGAAGATCGACGCGGCGTGCCAGCTGATCGCCAACGAGCTCGGCCTGGGGCTGGACGATGCGGCTCTGGAGCAGCGCCTGTCCGACTACGCGGCTTCCAACGGGGTCGATGTGGACACGCTCCTGGCCAATACCACCCGTGAGGAGGCGCGCGTCACCTTCATGGAGCAGGATGTCCTCGCGTACCTCACCGAGCATGCAACCATTTCCGAGAGCGAATAGGATCATTCAATCCATAAGGAAGAAGGCGACTTATGAGAAGAGGGAAGCCCGTGAAAAAAGCATATCGTTTTCTGGCCGTGCTGCTGGCTGTGAGCATGACAGCCCTTCAGCCCCTGCCGGTTTTCGCCGAAAAATCGGATGAGATCCAGAACCAGATCGACGACCAGAAGGACAAGGTCGACGATACCAAGGATAAGCTGGACGCGCTGAACGAGCAGCTCTCCGAGCTCGAGGATGAGGAAGCCATCATAGAAGAAGAGATGGACGACATCAAGGCGAATCTGGTCGACACGATGGCGGAGATCGCCCTCAAGGAGGACGAGATCTCGGCCAAGCAAAATGAGATCACCGTCAAGCAGGGGGAGATCGACGAGACCCAGGCGGAGTACGATCAGGCGGTGATCGATGAGCAGAATCAGTACGACGCCATGGTGTCCAGAGCCCGCATCACCTACGAGCGCGGCAATCCGACCGTAGTATCCCTGCTCCTGTCGGGAACCGGACTCGCCGATGTCCTCAACCATCTGGACTACATCGAGAAGATCTATGAATACGATCGGGCCAAGCTGGAGGAGTACACGCAGGCCAAGGAAAATACCAAGCTCCTCTGGGATAAGCTGGAGACCGAAAAAGCCGAACTGGAGGTGCAGGAGGCCGCGCTTCAGACGGATCTGTCCTCCCTCGAGAGTTCCAAAGTCGAGCTGGAGGGGATCAAGGTCCAGCTCCAGGCCAAATTCGACGACTTTGAAGCGCAGCTGGCAGCAGCCCAGCGCAAGGCCAACGATGCCAAAAAGCAGCTCCAGGCGGAGAAGAACAAGCTCCGCGATCTGGAGAAGGAACGCGAGAAGGCGCTCGAGGACGAGCGCAAGCGCCGTGAGGAGGAAGACGGCGACGGTTCCGGCGGCACCGGTGGCGGCGGAGGTGGTGGCGGCACCGGCGGCAGCTCCGATTACGACTCCATCATCGACAGCAGCGGCGGATCCTCCACCGGCAAGAGCATTGCAAAATATGCCTGTCGTTTCATCGGCAATCCGTACGTTTTCGGCGGCACCAGCCTGACCCAGGGCACGGACTGCTCCGGCTTTACCTACCGCGTATATGCGGACTTCGGCTACTCCATTCCCCGCACCTCCTCTTCCCAGAGGACGACCGGGACGGAGGTAAGCCTCTCCGAGGCTGTTCCGGGCGATATCGTCTGCTACAGCGGCCATGTCGGACTCTACATCGGAGGCGGGCTGATCGTCCACGCCAGCACCGAGCGGACCGGGATCAAGGTCAGCCGGGCGAATTACCGCACCGTGCTCAGTGTGCGCAGAATCGTGAATTAAAAAACTTTTTGTTTCCCCTAAAGTATTTCTGTTTCCACTCCGATAAACTTGATGTAACGCAGAAGAGGCATGCTTTTCTGCAGAGTTTATCAAGGAGGGAGGTCATCCCAATGCGTATTGAAGCTTATAACCAGGTACAGAGTATCTATCAGGCCCAGAAAGTGAACAAGGCCCAGAAGACCGCTCCCGCTTCACATGTTGCGGATCGCGTGTCCATCAGCAGCTTCGGAAAAGATATGGCCACCGCGAAGGCAGCGGTCAAGAATGCTCCGGATGTCCGTGCTGACGTGACTGCGCCGATCAAGGCACAGATCGATGCCGGAACCTACAGTGTGAGCACCGAGAGTTTTGCGGCAAAGCTCATGGCAAAGTATCAGGAATTGGGGTAATAGCCTGTGGCGAGTTTAATGGAGAACCTGATCGATGTCCTGAACAGGGAATGTGAGACATACGAGGGTCTTCTGGAACTGTCGCGCAAAAAGACGCCGGTGATCATCACCGGCAACCTCGAGGAGCTCTCGAGGATCACGGATGAGGAACAGGAGTATGCCAGCCGCCTTCAGAACCTGGACAAAACCAGGGCGGAAGTAACGGCGGACATAGCGAATGTATTAAACAGGGATGTTGAAGCGTTGAAGCTCACGAAACTGATTGAGATCCTGGCTGCCAGACCATCGGAACAGTCGGCACTCATTGATGTTCGGGACAGATTGCAGAAGGTTGTTCACGCTTTGAGACAGGTGAATGAACAGAATAGCGAGCTCCTGAAGGATTCCATCGAGATGGTGCAGATCGAGATGAATCTGCTCCAGTCCTTCAAGGCGGCTCCGGAAACGGCCAATTATTCCCGTGGCGCGTATGCAACCGGTGATACCATGGGTGTCACGCGCGGGAATTTTGACGCGAAGCAATAGGAGAAACGATATGTCCCTGTGGAGTAGTTTTTCTGTTGGTGTGGGTGGACTGCAGACCAGTTCCAACGCGCTGAACACCGTTACCCACAACCTTACCAACGTGGATACGGAGGGGTTCACCCGCCAGCAGGTGCAACAATCAGACAGAGCGTATATTACAATCTCCAAGACGGCCAGCGCGATTTCTTTCCAGCAGACCGGCCTTGGAGTTTATTATTCTAATTCCAGACAGGTCAGGGATTATTTCCTGGACAAGACCTATCGCAGGGAGAACGGACGCAACGAATTTTACGAGGTGTCCTCCCAGACCCTGCATGAGGTCGAGGATCTGCTCGGGGAGCTGAACGGTGATTCGTTCCAGACCTCGATGAGCGATCTGTGGACGGCCGTCCAGGAGCTGACCAAGGACCCGTGTAATTCCGTTACGCAGGGTGCTCTGGTATCTCAGGCGGAAAAGTTCCTGGCAGATGCGCAGGCCGTATATGACGGTATGGCAAGCTACCAGGACAATCTCAACGCCCAAATCAAGCAACAGGTCGAACGTATCAACAAAATAGGAAAAGAGATTCTGGATCTGAACAACCGGATCCGTCTCATCGAGCTCTCCGGCGAGAGCGCCAACGATCTGCGCGACACGCGCAATTCGTACCTCGATGAGCTCTCCTCCCTCGCGGATATCGCTTATCAGGAGGAGGCCAACGGCGACGTCTCGGTCAAGATCGAAGGCGAGGACTTCGTCAAGGGAAGCCTGGTCTATGAGATCGGACTGCACTTCGAGCAGGACACCGGTTTCTATACACCGTTCTGGCCCCAGAATGCGGAATATACCATCAACAGAGACGGTCAGAAGGAATATGATATCACCAATGCCAAGGTCTTCAAGTTCAGCCGTCCGATCTCGGCAGATCTCGGAACGGACATCGGCGGACTCAAGGCCATGCTTCTGGCCAGAGGCGATCACAGAGCCAATTACACCGATATCGAGAACGGTTACGACGGCATCCGCGAATCCGTCCTGATGAATGTGCAGGCCGAATTTGACCAGCTGGTTCACAATCTCGAGCGTGCCGTCAACGGCGTCCTCGAGCAGGCGGCCGGAGTAAGGACCATCGGTCCGGACGCGACCGACCCTGCGGACATCGATCTCTACAATGCCCTGAAGGCAAATGATCCGAACTGGGCGGACGGCAAGACCTACCGTGTCATGAAGGCTTCGGACGACGGCTACATGACCGACACCGACGGATCGCCCCTGCAGCTTTTCCGGAAAAATACGACCGACGGCTTTACGAAGACATCGCTGACGGTCGGCTCGGAGACCGCAGACTACTGGATCTACAATGAGGAAGATCCGGCGGAGAACGAATCGCTCTACTCCGTGACCAACACCCAGATCAACAACAACCTCAAGCAGACCCCGACGCTGATGGGGTTCCGTCTGAAGGACGGATCCGAAGATACTGTGACGATGGACAGACTCAAGGCAGTCTTCACCGATCAGGTCTACACTTTGAATCCATACGTACTCAAGCAGGTCAACCTCACCGACTACTACGGCGACCTGGTCGCCCAGGTGGCCAATTCGGCCTACGTGTACGAAAGTATCTATCAGAACCAGTCCACCACCGTGGAATCCGCGGCCAGTGCAAGAGATCAGGTGACAGCCGTGTCATCCGATGAGGAACTGTCCAACATGATCCGGTTCCAGAGCGCATACAATGCATCCAGCCGCTTTATCAATGTGGTAAACGAGATGCTCGAGCACTTGCTCAATCGTCTGGGATAATCCGCGGAAGGGGAACAGGAGGCGCCTATGGCATCCACATTTTTCGGTTTGAATATCGCATATTCCGGACTGCTGGCCAGCAATGCCGCGGTGAACACCACCGCCAACAACATTGCGAATGTCCAGACGGAAGGGTACAGCCGCCAGAAGGTGGATCAGAGAGCCGCCGAGGCCCTGCGCACCTGGCAGTCCTACGGCTGCGCCGGCGCGGGTGTCGAGACGCTGAGCATCGAGCGCGTCCGCGACGAATTCTACGATCAGAAGTTCTGGAACAACAGTACCTACGTCGGAGAATTCGACATGAAGGCTTACTACATGGCCTCCATGGAGGACTACTTCTACGACAGCGGTACCAACGGCGGATTCGCGACGATCTTCGATACCCTCATGAAGACCGGCATGCAGGAGCTTCTGAAGAATCCCGGTGACACCACGACGAAAACACAGTTCGTCGGCTATGCGGGATCCCTGACCGACTATTTCAACAGCATCACCGGCAACCTGCAGAATATCCAGAAGGATGTCAACGCGGAGCTGAAGCTGAAGGTGGACGAGATCAATTCCATCGCGGAAGAGATTGCCACCCTGAACGACCAGATCAACACCGTGGAGATGGGCGGAGCCAAAGCCAATGAGCTGCGCGACCGCCGGACCGTTCTCCTCGACCAGCTCTCCAAGATCGTGGATGTCACCGCGACCGAATCGCCGGTGACCGACCCCAACGATCCCGACCGTGTGACCGGAGCGACCAGACTCATCGTCAAGATCGCCGGCGGTCAGATGCTCGTGGATGCCAAACAGTACAAGAAGCTCGAGTGTGTGGCCAGACCCAATTACGAGAAGGTCAACCAGACCGATATCGACGGCCTCTATGATGTCTACTGGGACGACGGCCAGAAGTTCAGCCTCTACAACGCAGCCATGGGCGGAGCCCTCAAGGGTCTCGTGGCCATGCGCGACGGCAACAACGGCGAATACTTCCACGGCACGATCACGAACACAAGCATATCCGCTTCGGAAGACACCGTCACGATCAGCGTGAGCGACACCTACCTCAAGAACCTGAACCAGTGCAACCTCTCCGACCAGGGCGGCGTCATCAACCTGGGCAATCAGGAATTCCACTACGATTCCTGGGATCTCGAGTGCAAGGTTGGTACGGACGGAGCGGTCAGCTACGAGTACACCTTCCACCTGCCCCAGGGCACCGGGATGGGTCAGAACCCGGCACATATCACCAATGACCGCGTGGGCAAGGAAGCGACGATCGGCGCATCGGTCAAGTACCAGGGGATTCCCTATTACATGAGCCAGCTCAACGAGTGGGTGCGTACCTTCTCCGAGAAGTTCAACGACATCCTGCTCTCCGGCAATGACAATACCGGTACGATGATGTTCACCGGCAATCATGAGACCGATTCCGAGCAGTACCAGTTCTCGAAGGACGCGGACGGCTATCGCTTCGACACCTTCGTCAGCGCGGCGGAAGCAGCGGCGGCAGCAGGCGAGACCACGATGGCGGACAAGAGCTTCAAGATCAACGTAAACGATGACACCTACTACCGCATGACGGCGGAGAACTTCTCCGTGCTCGCGGCCATGATCAATGATCCCGGCCTGATGAGCAATAAATACCGCACCGGTGATGGCGTAGAGCAGAACGACCTGCTTGAGGACCTCTCCAAAATGGTGACGGACAAGAGCGCGGCTTCGTTCCGCGGCAATTCCGCATCCGAGTTCCTCGAGTCCCTGCTCTCCGATGTGGCGCTGAACGCATCCAGTGCCAATACCTTCCAGAGCAGCTACACGACAATCGAAAAGCAGATCGATACCAGCCGACTTTCCATCTCCGGCGTCGATCAGGATGAAGAGGCGGTGAACCTGGTGAAATACCAGCATGCGTACAATCTTTCTTCCAAGATGATCTCCGTCTTCCAGGAGATCTACAACAAGCTGATCAATGAAACTGGGATTTGATAATACCAGAGGATTCAGAACAGGAGGGAACCATGAGAATCACCAATAAGATCATGGAGCGCAACAACCTGACCAACATCAACAACAATAAAGTACTCGAGGATAAGCTGACCACACAGCTTGCCACCGGCAAGGTCGTCAATCGTCCTTCCGATGATCCCGTGGTAGCGATCCGTGCCCTTCGTCTGCGCAGCAATGTGACAGAGGTGACACAGTACTACAGCAAGAATATCCCCGATGCGAACAGCTGGCTGGATGTAACCGAGGATGCGCTCAAGAATCTCTCCGCCGTCATCACCAGCATGATCTCCCAGACCACCAAGGGTTCTAACGGAGATCTGACCAGCGCTGACCGTCAGATCATTCTCGAGCAGATGAAAGCGCTGAATTCCGAGGTGTACGCGACCGGCGACGCGGATTACGCGGGACGCTATGTGTTTACCGGATATCGCACCGACACCTCCTTAAGCTTCCAGAAGGAGACCGATCGTCAGTATACCATCACCGAGCAGCTCGGCATCGGCGCGATCGACCAGCTCACCTCCGTCGACACGGGCAATCTGCTGGACTGGACCGCGGCGAATTTCAATGCCGGCGCGATCGCGGGCATCACCGAGCAGGATGTCAGCAAGACGGACGTCTACCGCATCCGTCTCTCCTATGACAACTGCAACGGCGTGGGAGAGACCTCCTTTGATTACACGGACCGTGACGGAACGGTGCACACCGGCCAGAACGTCCCCGTGATCGAGTACTACGATGAGACCGGTACGCTGCAGACGCTTTCCACCACCGAGAAGAGCCTCGACTCTGATCCTTACGCCTCCGTCGGCGATGATGATGTGGTCTACGTGCCCGAGACAGGCGAGATCCTCCTCGGCAAGAACTCTTACAACAAGCTGATGGCGCTGAAGGATGACCCTGTTTCCCCTTCCACCGCGACCGTGGATGAGAGCAAATTCTTCATCACCTACCAGAAGACCGAATTCGAAGCGACCGACCTTCGTCCCGAGCACTATTTTTACTGCACCTCCCAGGAAGTCGAGGAGACGGCGCCGGGTTCCGGTACATTTAATGTTGTTCCGAACACGGAAATAGAATATAATAAAGATTACTTAAACACGACGATTGAGAAGCAGTCCATCGAGTGCGATGTGGGCTTCAATACCGTGATCCGTGTGAATTCCACGGCGGATGAGTGCTTTGTGCTCGGGATCAGCCGTGAGGTGGACGATCTGGTGACTTCCCTTCAGAATGTATGCGATCTGGAAGATATTCAGAAGCGCATGAAGACAAAGCTCTCCGAGACCACCGATCCCGCACAGATCGAGACGCTGAACAATCAGCTGACCGCGATCGACAAGGCTCTGACCTATGCGAAGGATGTCTGCCAGAAGCGCTTTGAGAAGGGGATCACCTCCCTGCAGGGCTATCTGGATGACACAAACCTGGCGATCACCAACGTGGGTACCCGCAGCAGCAAGCTTGCGCTGATCGAGAGCCGTCTTCAGAATCAGAAGACCACCTTCGAGACCCTGCGCAGCGAGAATGAAGACGCGGATATCACCGAGGTGGCGATCAATCTCAACAGCGCGGATGTCACCTACCAGGCGGCACTCATGGCGACCGGTAAAGTAATGCAGCAGACGTTGCTGAGTTATATTTAAGGCTTATAGGGTAAAGGAGGACACTATGAAAGTCAACACACGCATCTTTGGCGAAATTGAGATTTCCGAAGAGAAGATTCTGAATTTTCCGAACGGCATCATCGGCTTTCCCGATCTGACCAGATTTGCCCTGGTTCATGATGAGGAGAAGGGTTCCGATGCAGGGATCCGTTACATGCTTTCCATTGACGAGCCCGCCTTTGCAATGCCCGTGATGGATCCGCTCATTGTCAAGCCTGACTATGATCCCCAGGTCGACGACGAGCTGCTCAGCGTGCTGGGCAATCTGACCCCCGAAAACATCGTCGTGCTGGTCACCGTGACCGTACCTTCCGACCTGACCAAGATGACCGTCAACCTGCAGGGCCCCTTCGTGATCAATTCCGAGGAGCGCAAGGCTGCACAGATCATTGTGGACAGCAACGAGTATCCGGTTCGGTTCCCCATCTACGATATTCTGAAAAAGGGAAAGGACGGTGAATAAGTATGCTGGCTTTGTCCCGTAAGAAAAACGAAGCGATCGTGATCAACAACAACATCGAAGTGACGATCCTTGAGATGAAGGGTGACCAGGTCAAGATCGGTATCTCCGCACCCAAGGAGGTTCCCGTTTACCGCAAGGAGGTCTATCTTCAGATCCAGAATGCGAATAAGGAAGCCATCGATTCTTCCGGTATGGACGCTCTGAAGGATCTGCTCGGCAAATAAAACATGCATGACAGAAAAGTATAAACCTCGGTTTATACTTTTTTGTATTAGGTATCCCTTTGAAAAAATCAGATTATCGAAAACTGAAAAAACGGGTCAGCGGCATGATCGAGGTCGGCTATGTGGAGGATGCGATTGGCCGCGGATATGACTTTCTGAACCTGGGCGCGATCATCGTCAACCTGACCGTCAGTATCATGATGACCTTCGACGAGCTGATGGCGGTGTACGGACCGGTTCTGAAGGTCATTGAGGCGATCACGGTGGCATTTTTTGCCATCGATTATGTGCTGCGTGTCTGGACGGCCCCGGAGCTCTATCTCAATCACAGTCGGTTCCGGGCGACGCTGCGCTACCTTTTCTCCTTCAACGGCATCGTGGATCTGCTGTCCTTCCTGCCCTACTACCTGCCGGTCTTTTTCCCGGCGGGGGCCGTGGCGTTCCGCATGTTCCGCGTGATGCGTATTTTCCGCCTCTTCCGTCTGAATGCGTACTATGACTCGCTCAATGTCATCACCGAGGTCATCGTCAGCAAGGGCCGGCAGCTTCTGTCCTCCATCTTTGTGATCCTTGCGATGATGCTGGCTTCGAGCCTGTGTATGTACAGTCTCGAGCACCAGGCGCAGCCCGAGGTCTTTGACAATGCCTTCTCGGGCATCTGGTGGGCAGCCAATACGCTGCTGACGGTCGGATACGGCGATATCTATCCGGTGACGCCGGCGGGGCGTGTGATGGGTGTCATTATCGCGTTTCTCGGCGTAGGTGTGGTAGCCATCCCCACCGGTATCATCAGCGCCGGTTTCGTCGAGCAGTACACTCGCCTGAAGAAGATCGGAGACAACCCGAACGAATCCGAGCTGCGCTTTATCAAGGTGACGATCGATCCGGACGATCCCTGGTACGGTAAGAAGATCAGCGAGCTGAAGCTTTCCACCGATATTCTGGTGGCGACCGTCCTGCGCGAGGGTAAATCCCTGGTGCCGCGCGGGGATCTGCTGCTGAAGCAGGGGGACGTGCTGGTGCTCGCGGCGGAGCATTTCCACGATGATAGCAACATTACCCTCAAGGAAGTCGTCCTGAAGAAAAACAATCCCTGGGTCGGCGTGCGGATCCGGGATCTGGCCATCTCCCGCATGACCTATATCATCTCCGTGAAGCGCGGAAGGGAGCTGATGATCCCCAGAGGGGAGATGATCCTGCAGGAAAATGACCGGCTGCTCCTCTATACAAAGGAACATCTGCCGGATGCGCATCCCGTGGCCATGCGTCAGAGCTGAAAGGATTTGCTTGACACCCCACATAAATAAAAGTACAATAGCATAGCGGTTTTAGCCGCACCTATATCATTAATCATAAGAAGGGAAACTGTCATGGAGGAGAAGAAGAACATTCTTACCTATGAAGGCCTTAAGATGTACGAGGATGAGCTCCACGATCTCAAGGTCGTTCGGCGCCGCGAGGTGGCTGAGAAGATCAAAGAGGCGCGTGAGCAGGGCGACCTGTCCGAGAATGCCGAGTACGATGCAGCCAAGGACGAGCAGCGCAACATCGAAGCCCGTATCGAAGAACTTGAGGCGATTCTGAAGAATGCCGAAGTTATTCTCACGGACGAGGTGGACGCGGATAAAGTAAATATCGGATGCAAAGTCAAACTGCTCGATATCGAATTTTCCGAGGAACTGGAGTATCGCATTGTAGGTACTACCGAGGCCAACAGTCTGCAGGGTAAGATTTCCAACGAGAGCCCCGTCGGCAGTGCCCTGATCGGACATAAGACCGGTGATGCGGTCGAGGTGGAGACGCCTGCCGGCAGCTTCACTTACAAGATCCTTTCCATCGAGCGGCCGAACGGAGACTGATCCGCTGACGGATCTGCCCGCAGGAAAGAGTCGCGACAGACAGAGGCTGCAAAAAGTGAAGGAAGTAATCATCTCCGGCTTCGCAAGAGGCCGGAGTAACTTTATACAAGGAGAAATACAGTGGGAGAGAATAAGAATCAGAACCAGCAAAACGAACCCGTTCAGGACCTGAACCAGCTTTTGAAGGTGCGCCGTGAGAAGCTTGCTGCGCTGCAGGAGGCGGGAAAGGATCCCTTCGTGATCACGAAGTATGACGTGACCCATCACACCGATGAGGTGCGCGCGCTCTATGAAGCCCACGAGGCGGAGCTCCTGAAAGGATACGCTGAGCCGGAGATCGAAGAGCCCGCTGAGGACGCTGACGATGCTGCCATCAGCGCATACCGTCAGGCGAAGAAGGAAGCCTACAACAAGCGCCGTGAGATCCTGGATGCGGATGCCATCACCGTGGCCATCGCAGGCCGTATGCTCTTCAAGCGTGTTATGGGCAAGGCGTCCTTCGCCAATATCCGTGATCTGAAGGGCGATATCCAGGTCTATGTATCCAAGGATGCCCTGGGCGAGGAACCCTACGCGGATTTCAAGAAGTCCGACATCGGCGACATCTACGGCGTGAAGGGATACATCTTCCGCACCATGACCGGAGAGATCTCCATCCATGCGACGGAAATGACACTCCTGTCAAAGAGCCTGCAGATCCTGCCCGAGAAGTTCCACGGCCTCACCGATACCGACACCCGCTATCGTCAGCGCTATGTGGATCTGATCATGAATCCGGAATCGAAGGAGACCTTCGTCAAGCGCTCCCGCATCATCCGAGAGATCCGCAACTTCCTGGATGCGAAGGGCTTCATGGAGGTGGAGACCCCCATGCTGGTCCACAACGCCGGCGGCGCAGCAGCCAGACCCTTCGAGACCCATTACAACTCTCTCGACGAGGATGTGAAGCTCCGCATTTCTCTGGAGCTCTACTTGAAGCGCCTCATCGTAGGCGGTCTGGAGCGCGTCTACGAGATCGGCCGCGTCTTCCGCAACGAGGGACTGGACATCCGTCACAACCCCGAGTTCACCCTGATGGAGCTCTATCAGGCATACACCGACTATCACGGCATGATGGACCTCACCGAGGAGATGTTCCGCTTCCTGGCAGAGACCGTCTGCGGTACGACCAAGATCACCTACGGTGACAAGGAGATCGATCTGGGCAAGCCCTTCGAGCGCCTCACCATGACCGAGGCCGTGAAGCGCTACGCCGGCATCGACTTCGACCAGGTGGCAGACACCGAGGCGGCGAAGAAGCTGGCCGATGAGAAGGGCATCCACTACGAGCCCTACCACACCAGAGGCAACATCCTGAACCTCTTCTTCGAAGAGTATGTGGAGGAGAACCTGGTGCAGCCCACCTTCATCATGGACCACCCCATCGAGATCAGCCCCCTGACCAAGAAGAAGCCCGACGATCCGACCAAGGTGGAGCGCTTCGAGCTCTTCATCAACACCTGGGAGATGTGCAATGCCTACTCCGAGCTGAACGATCCCATCGACCAGCGCGAGCGCTTCAAGGCGCAGGATGCCGCTGCGGACGCAGGTGACGAAGAGGCGAACCACACCGACGAGGACTTCCTCAATGCCCTCGAGATCGGCATGCCTCCCACAGGTGGCATTGGCTACGGAATTGACAGACTTGTCATGTTACTCACCAACAGCCCTGCCATCCGCGATGTGCTGCTCTTCCCGACGCTAAAATCTTTGTCGTAAGGAATGCAGTAAAATCAAGGGTTTCAGCGGTTAAGGCATAAAAAAGTCCTACAACCGTCCTACAGATATGCAATGCCAGGTGCATGATAATTCATGATTACGGCACCGGCGACCACTGAGAAAATCGAATAATGCAAGATTAAGGACACTTTCTAAGAAAGAGATTTCTGAAGAGAGTGTCCTTTTTTATCTGTTCGTACCTGTCTTTGTTGTGGTGATCTT
>JAFYEE010000153.1 GCA_017544405.1 Lachnospiraceae bacterium | reverse complement strand
GACAAGCTGGAGAAGAACCTGGGCGGTATCAAGAACATGACCAGAATTCCCGACGCGATCTTCGTCGTGGATCCCAAGAAAGAGCACATCTGTGTGCAGGAAGCAAGAGCACTCGGCATCACTCTGATCGGTATCGGCGATACGAACTGCGATCCCGATGAGCTCGATTACATCATCCCCGGCAATGACGACGCGATCCGCGCCGTAAAGCTGATCGTCGGCAAGATGGCAGACGCTGTCATCGAGGCAAACCAGGGCGATGCAGCGGATGTACAGCCGGTTGTCGAGGGCGAAGGCACCGACATCGAGGAGAAGGCAGAAGCGTAAGATTAACCGAATACAGGAGGAATGAAACATGGCAGATATTACCGCTTCCATGGTAAAGGAACTGCGCGAGAAGAGCGGCGCAGGTATGATGGATTGCAAGAAGGCCCTGAACGAGACGGGCGGAAATATGGACGAGGCAATTGAGTACCTCAGAAAGAACGGTCTGGCTAAGGCAGTGAAGAAGGCAAGCCGTATCGCAGCTGAGGGTATTTGCCGCATCGCATCGGAAGGCGACACCGTAGCAGCTGTCGTCGAGGTCAATTCCGAGACTGATTTCGTTGCAAAGAATGAGAAGTTCCAGACCTTTGTCGAGAAGGTCGCACAGCAGGCGCTTAAGTCCGGTGCCAAGGATATGGACGCGTTCCTTGCTGAGCCGTGGATCGAGGATCCTTCCAAGACGGTCAATGATGCTCTGGTAGAGCAGGTTGCTACGATCGGTGAGAAGCTGAGCATCCGCCGCTTCGAGCGCGTGGAGGCTGCAAACGGTCTCGTCACCTCCTATGTACACGGCGGCGGACGGATCGGTGTCCTCATCGAGGCTGAGACTGCGAACAAGACCGATGCGGTCAAGGAAGCACTGAAGAATGTGGCGATGCAGGTCGCTGCTATGTCTCCCCAGTACATCGCATCTGAGGATATCTCCGCGGAGGAGCTGGACAAGATCCGCGAGATCACCGTGGACAGCGCTCTGAACGATCCCGCTACCCTGCCCAAGCCCATCCTGCAGAAGCTCCTGGACAAGGCTGTCGCTGACAAGCTCTGGAGCGAGGAGGATCTGATGGCATACGAGGAGCAGAAGACCAACAAGTTCCTCTTCAACTTCCTCTCCGACGCAGCAAAGGCTGCACTGTCTGGACTGGCTATGGCTGCAAAGGACTCCTACCTGGCAGACAAGATCTTCAGCGGCCTGGTAGACGGCCGTATCTCCAAGCAGCTTAAGGAGATCTGCCTGATGGATCAGGTCTATGTCAGGGCTGAGGACGGCAAGCAGAGCGTCAAGGCTTATCTTGCATCCGTTGACAAGGATCTCAAGATCGTAAAGATGATCCGCTACGAAGTAGGCGAAGGCATGGAGAAGAAGAACGAAGACTTCGCTGCAGAGGTTGCTGCTCAGATCGGCGGCTGATGCGCGGGCTTTGTGAACTTCACAAAAGGAATGCAAAGGCGTAAGGCATTGGCTTTACGCCTTTCTTTTTTTCTTTTTCGCTGGCGCAGTGCTCCGCTTTTGCGTTCCGGCGGCAGAGTGTGCTAAAATATAACAGAGTATATGCTTCTGCGCCCTTGAGATCGGGGAAGAGGATAAGTGACAACCTATGGAAAATGCATTGTTCCACGGCGCTCTCGTAGACGCCAGCCGGATTCTATACACGCCCTCGGAATTTGCCCGGGATCAGCTGATCTACCTGCAGGAGATCGGGCGCCTGCGCGCCCGCAGCCCGCATACCAGTGCCCGCCGGGATCTGAGCAGCTATCTCTTTTTCTGTGTGACCTCCGGTGAGGGGATCCTGAGCTATCAGGGCAAATCCTATGCGCTGCAGCCCGGGGACTGCGTCTTTGTCGATTGCAGGCAGCCCTATTCCCACCAGACCTCCGAGAGCCTCTGGAGCCTGTCCTGGGTTCATTTTTCCGGTGGCTCCGCCCTCGGCATCTATGAAAAATACTTAGAGCGCGGCGGACAGCCCTGCTTTCGCCCGGAGGACCAGAAGCCCTTCACCGACCTGCTCGCGTACCTGCAGCAGGTGGCCGGTTCGCAGGACTATATTCGGGACATGCGACTGCACGAGGGGCTGACAAGGCTTCTGACCCTTCTCATGGAGCAGAGCTGGCATCCGGAGCATCAAGAACTGGACGGCAAGAAGAAAGAACTCGCCTCGGTCAAGCACTATCTTCAGGGGCATTATACGCAGAAGATCACCTTAGATGACCTCTCGGCGCGGTTCTATATCAACAAATACTACCTGACCCGCATCTTCCGGGAATACTTCGGGTGCTCGATCAATCAGTACCTGCAGGAGCTGCGGATCACCCATGCCAAGGAACTGCTCCGTTTCTCCGACAAGTCGATGGAGGAGATCGGATACGAATGCGGGATCGGCGCACCGTACTATTTTTCGCGCCTCTTCCGCAAGGTCGAAGGAATCAGCCCGAGCGAATACCGCAAGCAGTGGTAGGAAAGGAAGGCGTTCATGATCCAACCGGTAGGACAAAATCCATATCAGAATCTCCAGACCGGCAAGACGCAGGCTCCTCCACCGGTGGATAATGCCGAGACCTTCAGCCTGGACCACGCGCTCAGCGATCAGGATCGGGAGGGCGTGATCTATGAGCCCTCGGGGGGAGAGAAGGACGAGGTGAAGACCTCCGGCGGGCAGGCCAAAGGGCAGACGGCTTCCGGAGGCGGGAATGCGGCCTCCCGGGCGCGGGAGAGTGCGCCGGGACGGGCGGAAGCGGCCGAAGGAGCCGATTTGACTGCCATCCTTGCGAAGGTGCGGGATTTCTTTACAAAGCTTGCGAGTGAAGCAAAACGCATTTTCGGCAATATCTGGGAGAGCAAGCCCCTCTCGGAGGAGGCGCCCGGAGCAGGCAGGGAAGCGAGCGGAGCAGGCAAGGAAGCGGACGCGGCGGACCGGGAAGCGGGCGAAGCGGACCGGCCCGGGTACCCGGACCGCGCGCAGCCGGAAAACATGCAGGCCTCGGCCGTAGAAAAGGATCCATATCCTCTGCCCTGGGAAGCACAGAAGACATCGCAGACGGATGGATCGGGAGCAGCGTCTCCCTCAAGCTCCACCGCACAGGCGCGCGACGAAGCCATCAAGGCAGCCCTGCAGGCGGGAGACGAAGCGGCCTTCCAGCGTCTGATCTCCGACTACGGGAGACGGACGCCGGCGCGCAACACCTCCATCCTCACCCAATATGACGCACACGGCAAGTTGGTGACACCGGATCCTTCCGACTTAAACCGCATGATCCACGGCGAGCGGACGGGATCGGGACGTTTCGGATAGAAACCACAGCTCCCCCAAAAGACCTGGAACGCTGTAGAATAAAGCATATGAGAGAAACGGATTTGCATGGGAGCAGGCAGGTCCGTTTTCTTTTTTTGGATTTTTTTCAAAAAAAGGATTGACGTCTAACTGTCATAGGTGTATATATAACACATAAACAGTTAACTGCTGTGCGGATGTCTGCAGCATCCGTGCAGGAGAGGAAGGTGAATGTATGAAACTGTTGCAGAATTCCGGGGTTCCGATCTATCAGCAGATTGCGGACCAGTTCAAGACACAGATTCTTGAAGGAAAATTTCAGCAGGGGGAATATCTCCCATCGATCCGCGGACTGGCCAAGGATCTGAAGATCTCCGTCATCACCACCATGAAGGCATACGAGCTTCTGGCCGAGGAAGGCCTGGTGACCGCGGTGCAGGGCAAGGGCTTCTACGTCAATGCACAAAATTCCGAGATGCTTCAGGAGCAGTACATGCGGAAGGTGGAGGAAGCCTTAAACCAGGCGATCCAGGTTGCCGGGATCGCCGGACTGTCCGACCGGGAGCTCTGTGAGATGCTAAGTACCCTGCTGGAGATGAAGGATACGGAAGGATAACGTTTAAGTACAGATAGCGCAAAAAGCGTTTCAGGAGGAGAACATGGAAGGATTTGTGACAGAAGATGCGATCCGCATCGTCGGATTGGAGAAGAGATTCAAGGGCTTTGCTCTGGAGATCCCCGAGCTTTCCATCCCGAAGGGGTTTACCACCGCCCTCATCGGAGAGAACGGCGCCGGTAAGACGACTCTGCTGAACATCCTGGCGGGGGTACGCCTCGACTACAAGGGCGATGTTACCTTCTTCGGAAAATACAGCGGCCGCGAGGAGGATCCTTACGTCCGCAATCATGTGGGCTTTCTCGGCGGGGACAATTACTATATGCCGCACTGGACCGTGGAACAGGTCCGGAGCCTGAATGCGAGCCTGTTCGAGGGATTTTCCGCGGAGAAGTTCGACGCCTACTGCCGGGCACTCGACATCGGCGGCGCCGGCGGCGGCCGAAAACCCGTACGCAGCCTCTCGAGCGGCAATAAGGTGAAGCTCATGCTGGCCGGCGTCCTGGCGCGGGATACGAACCTGCTCCTTCTCGATGAGCCCGCGTCCCCGCTGGATCCTCTGATGCGGGAAGCCCTCTGCAACATGATCCGCGAGTACATCGATGCCGGGGCGGGAGAGCGTACCGTGCTCCTCTCGAGCCACAATGTTTCGGACATGGAAAATGTGACCGATTATGCGCTCATCATGGAAAAGGGACGGATCGTGGAGCAGGGCTTCGTGACCGATCTCAAGGAAAAATACATCCTCATCAAAGGGGATCCCGAGGGCGCCGATGCAGCGCGCAAGGTTCTGATGACCATGAGCAGCAGCAGCTACGGCTACGAAGGCCTCTGCAGGGCGGAGGATCTGGACCGGCTGGCCGGTCTGAATGTCGAGACCGAGGTACCGTCCCTGACCGCCATCTGCGTCGGTATCATGCAGCAATACAGCTCTCTGAAGGCGCTGCAGGACATCGCAAGGATGTAAGGTGCCTGTGGAAGGTCCGGAAAGGAAAAATCATGCTGATCAAAGATTATCTGGTCTTTTTACCCAAATGGTATAAATGGATCGCGTTCTGTGCGGAACCGGTCGCCTTCGCGGGACTGCTCCTGTTCTTCGTGAAGGGGCTGCAGATGTACGCATTCTATGCTTTTCTGGTCGCCTGTATGCTCTGGTTTCTCGCGGAGATCTATCTGGATTACGCGCTGATGGGCGGCATCTACATCGGGCAGAGCGGTCTCGAAATCGTTCGAAGCTCCGCGCGCGGACGCCTTTTCATGAAGCATCTCTACCGCATGGATATGGCGAGGCGCTTTTCCCTGGTGGCTCTGGAAATTCTGTTTTTCAGCTGCCTGGCTGCGCTGGAGGCTAAGATCGGCGTTGCCGATGCGCTGGTCCTGTCCGGTATGGTCGCCGGTATCAGCCTCTTCTTCCTGCAGGCGGTCAGCCTGGTCATGCGCTTTGTCGCGAACCGGATGGTGCGGGTCGGAGTCATGATGGTGGGCTACTGGCTGCAGAGTGCGATCTATCTGGTCATGTCCCTTCTGATGAACCTGATGGAAGGAACCCGCATCGCACTTGTCTTATCCCTCGGCTGGATCGCACTTGCGATCACTATGGGATGTGCCTTGTTCCTCCTCGGAGAAAAGCGCTTCGCGAGAAGCTATACGGATCAATAAGGAGTTTTTCGGCAGACGAAAATAAAAGGAGACGTCCATGAATAAATACAGACAGGGTCTGAAAATGCTTCCCCTTGCAAAGCAGTTCAAACTGAATATGTTCTGCGCACTGATCTTCGGCGCGCTCGGCCTGACGGCCCTCATCCTGGCGGCTTCTGTCCGGGATATGACCTTCACCGGCTTCGGAATCCTTTATCTGGCGATGGTGCCGATGTTTGTTGCGCAGATGTCCCACCAGATGGTCGCTTCGGAGATGATCGGCTCCTCCGTATACCGGTATTTCTATGATGTGGAGTTACCGAATTTTCTGATGATCACCGGAAATGCCTTTATCTTCCTCCTCACCGCCGTGCGCGCTCTCTTTATGAGCGAGAAGGCCTTCGCCGCGGAGCTGATCCTCATGGAGGCCGTCTGCATCTTTATGCTGACGATCTACAGCTCTGTTGTATATAAATGCTATGGGGCAGCGGTTGTTCTGGTGGTGCTGATGATGCTCGGATATTTCGGGTTTATCAACGGAAACGGAATGGGAGATTTCATCGCCACACTGGCGGATCTTATGTCGAAGCGGATCTCCCTCGGCGGCATCTTTGTGGCAAGCCTTTTTCTGATGGTGCTTGCGGACGTGCTGCATGTCCTGATCACCAGGGCGCTGACCCGCAGAACCCTCTCGCCAATGATCATCCGCCAGGTGATGAAAACCTGACCTTTAAGGATATCTTAAGAAAACCATAAGGATATTTGGCTGGTATCTTCCGGCACGGTGCGGTATCCTGTCAGAGGATGAACCGCAGAAATGTGCCGGGATACCGGCCTTTTACAGAGTAAGGACAGACGGAAAGGAAGAAACCGATGAAACACAAGGAGCAGCTCTCCGAACCAAAGCCAAATCCGCAGAATGCACCTGCGCCGCAGCAAAATGCAGCGCCGCAGGGCAGCGTAGTACCCCCGCAGGGCAGAGGACCCGTGCCCGGGAAAAATATGCCTCCCGCCGAGGGCGATGTCTTCTCGGATCTCAAGAAGAAGAAAAAGAAGAGGGGCTGGATCATCGCCATCGTCGTAACGGCCGTGGTCATCGGACTCATCGTCTGGCTTATTCTTACGGTCCGGCAGGCGATGGATACCCTTTCTTCCAGCGTGTCCGCAGAGCCGACCGAGACGGTCACTACCAGAGATCTCATACAGAGCGTCGGCACCACAGGTACCGTGATCAGCCTTGAGACGGTCGATGTAGCCGCGGAGCTGGCCGGATCGAAGATCGAGATGCTGGATGTCGCCGTCGGGGATCAGGTGAAGGCGGGCGATGTACTTGTGCGCTTCGATACGGAGGATCTCGAGGAGAGCCTGACCGATGCACAGGAAGCCCTCGAGAAGACACAGAAGCTGAACGACCTCAGCAAGGCCGCCAGCAATGCGTCTGTGTCCGACACCAAGCGCACGACCGATTACCAGATCGAGACCGCGGCCGAGAGCGTGGCGGACGCCGAAGAGACCATGAACAATGAGCAGAGCAAGTATGATCAGCTCTGCAGTATCTACAATGGCAAGCAGGGCGCGACGGATGAGGCCTGGCGCGTCTATCAGGAAGCACTGGCCAAAAAGGACGCAGCCCAGAATGCCCTCGATGAAGCACCGGAAGGCGCGGAGAACCTGGAGGAGCTCCGGGCGGCCTTAGAGGCAGCCCGCCTGGAAGCAGATGCTGCGGACAAGGCGCACCAGGCGGCAAAAGCCATCTCCGATGCGGCAGCCGATGCGGCCAATGCCCAGTTCTTTGTCCTCAAGAGCGCGACCAAGGCCCACCATGATCTCCAGCGCTCTTACGAGCAGACCGTTGCCAATGCCCAGAGCTCGATCACCAGCGCGAAGAATTCCCGGGCGACCAACGAGCTTTCCCTGAGCACCGACGCGCAGGAGAAGCAGATCAACACGATCGAAGAGCAGCTGGGAATGAGCGAAGTGACGGCACCGATCTCCGGCATCGTGACCGCCGTGAATTACAAGGCGGGTGACAAATATGCCCAGGGACCGATCCTCACGATTCAGGATACCTCCGCTTACCGGATCCGCGCCTATGTCAGTGACTATGACATCGCCGACATCGCGGTCGGTCAGAAGGTCCTGATCAAGACGCGCGCCACCGGCAACACCGAATTCGAAGGCGTCGTATCCTTTGTATCGCCGACGGCCGCTCCCGCGGTGGCCGGATCGAGTGATGCCACTTACGAGGTACGCATCGACATCCGGGAGCCCCAGGAGCGTCTGCGCCTCGATATGGCCGCTTCCTTAAGCATCATTGTGGACGAGCATACGGGCGCCCTCACGGTCCCCTACAATGCCGTCCAGACGGCGGAGGACGGGAGCACCTTCGTGGAGGTCAAACAGGCAGACGGCTCCTTTGCCACGGTTCCCGTCACCGTTATCCTCGAGAGCAATTATTACACC
Source organism: Lachnospiraceae bacterium (assembly GCA_017544405.1). Lineage (GTDB taxonomy): Bacteria > Bacillota > Clostridia > Lachnospirales > Lachnospiraceae > AC2028. The sequence goes on along the minus strand of JAFYEE010000153.1, from coordinate 4,551 downwards.
GAAGTTGCCGGCGAAGGCCTGAAGGAAGGGGATGAAGTCCGCACCATCTCCATGACGGACGATTTTGATATCTATTCGGAACTCTTCTGATGAGGAAAGAAAACGCATCATGACACCTACCATGACAGAGAATGATCGAAAAAATATCCTGTTTCTCCGCGGGATCATCAAGCGCTTTTACATCGGACAGCCGAACGAACTCCAGATCTTAAACGGCATTAACCTCGATGTATCCGAGGGAGAATTCGTCTCCATCGTCGGCGCTTCCGGCTCGGGCAAGACGACCCTGATGAATGTCATCGGTCTCCTCGACCGTCCCACCTTCGGGAAATACATCATCGACGGCGTCGACATCGACCGGGCCAATGACACGGAGCTGTCCTATATCCGCAACCAGAAGATCGGCTTCGTCTTCCAGACCTACAATCTCGTCCCGAAGACGAATGCCCTGAAAAATGTGGAGCTTCCGATGCTCTATGCCGGTGTCCCCCGCAGAGAGCGCACAGAGCGCGCAGAGGCTCTGCTGGAGATGGTCGGGATGAGCGACCGTATGAAGCATATGCCCGAGGAACTATCCGGCGGTCAGAAGCAGCGTGTCGCCATCGCCAGAAGCCTGGCCAACAACCCGGCCATCATCCTCGCCGATGAGCCGACCGGCGCTCTCGATTCCAAGACAGGCCGCGTCGTTATGGACCTTTTCCACAGGATGAACGAGGAAAGCGGCAAGACGATCCTGCTCATCACCCACTCCGAGGAGCTCGCCAACGAGACACAGCGCATCGTCTCCATCAGCGACGGCAATATCACCGGCCAGCGTCCCGGCTCGGGACAGAGGATCTATCATGCTCCCGTTCATGAGCATCCGGCGGGGCAGCCGATCTTGCAGCCGGAGGAACAGCCGCAACCGGTCGGTCAGCCCGTCATGCAGCCGGTGGGTCAGCCGCAGCCGGCAGGAGAGGAGGCGATGGTATGCTCTTAGGCGAAAATATCCGCATGGCCTTCACCAGCCTGCGTGCAAACAAGTCCCGGGCGCTCCTTACCATGCTCGGGATCATCATCGGTATCGCGTCCGTCATCGCGATCATGACCGTCGGCAACTCCCTGACCAATTCCCTGTCCGACACCATGCAGAGCCAGGGAGCCAGCAATATCTCCGTCTATCTGACCCAGCGCGAGCCGGAGGAGGACCGCAGGGAGAACGGAATCACCTTCGGAACCCTCCGGTCACAGCGAAATCCGAACCGCAGTGACCTGATCCGAACGGAGATGATCCTGGATCTCCGGGAAGAATTCCGGGAGGAGATCAAGGCGATTTCCGTGCAGCAGAATATTGAAACCGTGACGGTGAAAGCGGGCACTTCTTCGGCCGATCTGGAGCTGAGCGGCGTCAGCAACGGCTATTTCCAGGCGACCACTTTTGAACTTCTGGCCGGAACCTTCTTCGCACCCGAGGATTATGCCGCCGGCCGACCCGTGATTGTCGTGGACGAGAAATTTGTCAGCGATCTCTGGGATATCTCCCCGGAGGATGCCATCGGACGGAGCTTTACCACCCAGATCAATTATTCGGCGGCCGAGCTGACCATCGTGGGCGTCTATAAATCCGCGCAGAACGCGATGGCGCTGCTCTATCCGAGCAGATCCACGAATGCATATGTTCCCCTGACCTATTCGAATGAACTGACCCATCAAGACTTTTATGGGGGCTTTGATGTTGTCGCGTCTTCGGGCGTCGATCCAAACGAGCTTACGGGCCGGATCCGCGATTATCTCGAAGGGTATTACCGCAGCAATGATTTCTTCACCGTGGAAGCCTTCTGTATGGCCTCACTGGTCGAGTCCCTCGGACAGATGCTGGGAACCGTCACCACGGCCATCTCCATCATCGCCGGAATCGCGCTCCTGGTCGGCGGGGTCGGCGTCATGAATATCATGCTTGTCTCCATCACCGAGCGTACGCGCGAGATCGGAACCCGCAAGGCCCTTGGTGCGACCAATGCATCGATCCGCGTCCAGTTCATCACCGAGGCGATCATCATCTGTCTCATCGGCGGTGCGATCGGCGTCATCCTCGGTCTGCTTCTCGGAGCCCTCGGCGCGAAGCTGCTGGGATACCCCGCGGATCCATCCCTTTCGAGCATCCTGGGGAGCCTTCTTTTTTCCATGTTCATCGGTGTCTTCTTCGGATACTATCCGGCGAACAAGGCGGCCCGCATGAATCCCATCGAGGCCCTGCGGTACGAATAATCCAGCTCTGCAGGCGGAAGGGTGAGCATTTCAGATCCGGGTCTTGCAATCCCCGCGGATACAGAGTACATTGCAAGTGTAAAGGTACAGTGATCCTTTTGACGTGACTCCTTGAAAATGCGTGTAAGAAGCCATAAAGAAGAATGGTCGGAGCCTGGGAAAAGACAGAAAGTGACAGTATTTGATGCATGAAAGAGATTACCTGTGAGGAAGTAAAGACCTGGGAACCCGGGTCCTATGTGATGATCGATATTCGCGATGAGGGACTGCGCGCCTACGGAATGGTCCGGGGCGCCATCGCCATCGATGCGGATGTTTCGCCGGAGGAGATAGCGGATGCTCTGTCCCGGATTCCGGTGGATCGGAAGCTGGTCTGGTATTGCGAGATCGGTCGCAGAACTGCTGCGTTGGAGGCGGAGGAGATCGCTCCCGGCAGAGAGTGTTACAGCCTCGCCGGCGGATATGTGGCCTACGCCCGCAGCACCATTGCCGGCGAAGCAGACGCGGCAGAGCGTCAGCATCGGGCGGAAGAGTGTATCCGGAAGAAATTCCACAAGCAGCTCTTTACGCCTTTTGCCAAGGCATGCAAGACCTACCGCCTCATCGAGGAGGGAGACCACATCGCGGTGTGCATCTCCGGCGGTAAGGATTCTATGTTGATGGCGAAGCTTTTTCAGGAGATCCGGCGCCATAGGCACTGCCATTTTGAATTGACGTTTCTTGTGATGGATCCCGGATATCATCCGGACAATCGAGCGCTGATCGAGAGCAATGCCAGAGCCCTGGGGATCCCTGTGACGATCTTTGAGAGTGATATTTTTGATGCAGTGGATACCGTGGAGAAAAATCCCTGTTACCTCTGCGCGCGGATGCGGCGCGGGTATCTGTACAGCAAGGCTCGTGAACTGGGATGCAACAAGATCGCGTTGGGTCATCATTACGACGATGTGATCGAGACCATCCTCATGGGGATGCTCTATGGCGGGCAGATCCAGACCATGATGCCGAAGCTCCACAGCACGAACTTCGAGGGCATGGAGCTGATCCGGCCCCTGTATCTGGTTCGGGAGAGCGATATCTGCGCCTGGCGGGATTACAACGAGCTGCATTTCCTGCAGTGCGCCTGTCACTTCACGGACACCTGCACTACCTGCCACGAGGACGGAACCACCTCCTCCAAGCGTCTGGAGACGAAAAAGCTCATCGCGGCACTGAAAAAGGATAATCCCTACGTGGAGGCCAATATTTTCAGCAGTATGGAAAATATCCATCTGGACACCGTCATTGCCTACAAGCAGGGCGGCGAGCGACATTATTTTCTGGATGAATACGAATCCGGGAAAAAATATGTTACAATAGAAAGAGGGAGGGCAGTAACCGATGACATTTGATAACCTGGTGAAGAAGGTAAGGAAAGCCGCGGAAGGTGTCGACATCAGCGGGATCGGTTTTCTGGCGGTACAGATCAACATTACCGGAGAGAATGAGGGTGTGTTCTATGTCGAGGTGAAGGATGGTCGGATCAGCGTAGAGCCGTATGATTACCATGACCGGAATTGCGCGATCACGATCTCCATGGACAATTTCAATAAATTGATGTCCGGGAAGCTGGATCCGATCGCCGGGTATACGTTGGGCAAGATAAAAGTTGACGGAGATGTCGGAAAAGCATTGGAATTCTCCAATCTGGTGAAGAGCAGGAAGTAACCGTTTGGACAGGGTCTGATCCTTGGAAATGGATGCGGGGCATTAGCGCAGTTGGGAGCGCGTCACACTGGCAGTGTGAAGGTCGTGGGTTCGAGTCCCATATGCTCCAGTGCAGCAGGTAGCCGCGGAAGCGTATTATCAGGAAGTGCTGGACCGGTATACAGAGGAAGTAAAGGGAATCGGAAGCAATGAAAAACACCGAAAAACCGAAGGAAAGGCGGGGCTACAATGATTATTCTGGGGCTATGTAAGTGACATGGCCCCATTTTTTATTGCATTAGAATCACAATTAAATGCGGTTATGATTGAGGAAGGACATTATACAGTGGGAGAAACGAAAAAAGGCCGACATAATGATGCAGGTGATGAGAAAAGAACTAAGGCCGTGGTAAATAGCATAGTGTTGTTAATGGAAATGTTTTGCTGTCACATACTGCACCGAACAAATAAGACTAGAAACAATTATTTGAAAAGGAGCAGATATGAATACAGAAAGAATAACAGAATTAAGAAAAGATTGGGAAGCAGAGGAGAAGATAGCTCATATACATGGTTGGGATTTTTCTCATATTCATGACAGATATGAAGAGGAGGAAG
>JAFYEE010000152.1 GCA_017544405.1 Lachnospiraceae bacterium | reverse complement strand
TATACATCTCAAGCCGTTACCATTCCCACAGATTGCAATTCTACGTTGGATTCCACCTCACTATATGATACCACAACCAGATCCCGATAGTAATCTTCCGTAAGTTTCTTGTAATAGATACGCACGATCGGGGAGGTGATGACGATGGGGGTCTTCCCGAGATTCTCGAGCTTCTGCATCTCTCTGCCGGTCGCGTCGATGATGGCCTTGCTTCTGGCGGGATCCATATTCAGGAAGGCTCCGTTCTCCGTCTGCTTGACGCTGCTCATGATCTCCTGCTCGATCTTGGGATCGAGGGTGACCACCGAGGTCGTCTCGTTCGGCATGAAGTAACGGGAAGAGATCGCGCGCTTCAGGGACTGGCGCACATACTCGGTCAGAATGTCCGTATCCCGGGTCGTGGGCGCGTAGTCGGCCAGCGTCTCCATGATCGTCAGAAGGTCGCGGATCGAGATGCCCTCGCGCAGAAGATTCTGCAGGACCTTCTGGATCTCGCCGAGACCGAGAAGCTTGGGTGTAAGCTCGTCCACCAGGCTCGGGTTGGTCTCCTTGAGGTTGTTGATCAGGCTCTGGACATCCTGGCGGGTCAGGAGTTCGTCGATGTGCTGGCGGATGATCTCCGTCAGATGCGTCGCAATGATGGAAGGGGGATCGACGACGGTGTAGCCGAGACTCTCCGCCTTCTCTCTCTGCCCCTCCGTGATCCAGATCGCCGGCAGGTGGAAGGAAGGCTCAAAGGTCGGGATACCGGAGATCTCCTCCTCCACAAAGCCCGGATTCATGGCCATGTAGTGGTCAAAGAGGATCTCGCCCTCACTGACCTGAATACCCTTGATCTTGATAATATACTGGTTGGGATTGAGCTGGATATTGTCGCGCAGACGGATGATCGGAACCACGGTGCCGAGCTCCAGCGCGATCTGACGGCGGATCATGACCACGCGGTCGAGGAGATCGCCGCCCTGGTTGACATCGGCCAGAGGAATGATGCCGTAGCCGAATTCCAGCTCGATCGGATCGACCTGAAGCAGGCTGTTGACATTCTCGGGCTGGCGGATCTCATCCGCTTCCGCCTCCTCTTCCGTCACCTCTTTCTCCACCGTCGCTTCACGGATTGTCTTCGCGATGGCGCGCCCGCTGAAGATAAAGACGGCACCGAGTCCGATGAACAGGATCGTGTTGAGGTCAGTGATGATACCGAGAAAGCACAGCAGTGCGCCGACGAGGTAGAGCACCTTGGGGACACTGAAGAGCTGCTTGATCATCGTGTCACCGAAATCAGCATCCTTGCTCCCCTTGGTCACCAGGATACCGGTGGCCAGCGAGATCATAAGGGACGGGATCTGGGAAACCAGACCGTCTCCGATGGTCAGAATGGAGTACCTGTTCAGCGCGTCCGCGACGGGCATCCCCTGCATGAGCACACCCATAGCGATTCCACCGATCAGGTTGATGGCGGTGATCAGAAGGCCGGCCGTCGCATCTCCTTTGACATACTTCACGGCACCGTCCATGGAGCCGAAGAAGCTTGCTTCGTCCTGAATCTTCTGTCTTCTGCGCTTGGCTTCCTCATCATCGATCGCGCCGGTATTCAGATCCGCGTCGATGGCCATCTGCTTACCGGGCATGGCATCGAGGGTGAATCTGGCGGTGACTTCCGACACACGCTCGGAACCTTTGTTGATGACCATGAACTGGATGATGATCAGGATGATAAAGACGATGACACCGATGATCAGATTACCGCCGCCGACGAACTGTCCGAAGGTCTCGACCACATTACCGGCATCACCGTCCCTGAGGATCAGACGGGTGGAGGAGGTGTTCAGCGCGATTCGAAAGAGCGTGGTGAAAAGGAGCATCGTCGGATAGAAGGACATGTCCAGGACTTCCTTGCTGAACATGGCCCCGAAGAGGATCGTGAGTGCGATGGAAATATTGAAGGCCAGAAAGACATCCAGAAGCCCCGCGGGAATCGGAACGATGAACAGAACGATGGCCACCACCAGATACATGGCGACAAAGACGTCATTTTTGGGAATGGCTTTGAATTTCATGTTCTTCTCCTTTCCTGCGTATTTGGATGAGGCTTTTCAGGCGGCCGGTGCGGTTTTGCCCCGTCCGGATGCGGACTTTATACCCGTCCCTGGATGCTGTAGACAAAGGCGAGGACTTCCGCGACGGCCTGGTAGAGCTCGGGCGGAACCATCTCCCCGATCTCCACATTGTGGTAAAGCATACGCGCGAGCGGCTTGTTTTCCACCAGCTCGATCTGATTTTCCCTGGCGACTTCCTTGATCTTCTGGGCAAGGTAGCCTTCCCCCTTGGCCAGGACATAGGGCGCTTCCATCTCGGAAGGGTCGTAGCGGATGGCAACCGCGTAGTGCGTGGGGTTCGTGATGACGACATCCGCCTTGGGGATGCTCTGCATCATACGCCGGCGGGAGGCTTCCTGCATCTTCTGCCGGATCCTGCCCTTAATCTGAGGGTCTCCTTCGGCGTTCTTATACTCGTCCTTGACCTCCTGCTTGGTCATCCTCATATCCTTGTGGAACTTCCACTTCTGATAGGCGAAATCCGCCGCGGCAACCACCATGAAGACAGCGGAGATCCGGATTCCGAGATCCGAGATCAGATCGCCGGTCAGCGCGATGGACTGCATCAGCGGGCGGTCATAGAAGGAAAAAAGCACCGGATACACATCCTTCAGAAAGCTGTAGGACATGCCGAAGATCAGTCCGATCTTGACCAGACTCTTCAAAAGCTCCATGATGGAATTCATCGAAAAGATCTTCTTGAAGCCGCTGATCGGATCGAGCTTGGAAAGCTTTGGTTCGAGGGTTTTCATGGTCGGATGCCAACTGACCTGCACCAGATCCGAAAGAAAGCTGATCAGCACACCGAGCAGGAGCACCGGAAGGATGATCACGATGATCCGGATCATCATAAAGCGGAACAGCCGCCACATATCCAGCACCGGCATATTCCCCTGCCAGAAGAAAAGAGAGGCGTCGATGTCCTGGTACACATAGGTGATCACTTCCAGAAACTGTGTCCCCATGTGCCCGGCCCAGAACTTGATGATCAGAAACATCAGCATCAGACAAAGACAGCTGGCTACCTCCCTGCTCTTGGCCACCTGCCCTTTATCTCTTGCGTCCGACAGCTTTTTACTGGTCGGTTCTTCGGTTTTATCTTCCCCTTCGGCGAAGAACTGGAGCCGATATTCCCAAATCATTCCATCATACCTTCCACAAACAGAACCATGACCTTCTTCACTTCATCAAAGACCAGATCCGAAACTTTCGGCATCAGGCCGATGGTAAGCAGCAGCACGCCCAGACCTACGATGATCTTGAGCTGGATTCCGATGGAGAACATGTTCATCTGCGGCGAAACGCGCGCGATGATCCCGAGGATGGCATTGAGCATCATCACGGAACAGAAGATCGGCAGGATGATCTCAAAGCCGATCAGAACATAATCCCCCAGAAATACGATCATGGACTGCATCAGATGATCCCAGTGGAAAACCACTCCGTTCACGGGGATCAGACGGAAGGAATCCGCCAGGGCCCCGATCAGGTAACGGTACATCCCGCTCGCGATCAGGGTCATCGTAAAGCCGTAATTGTAAAAAGCGCCGGTGATACTCACATTCTGTCTCGTGGCCGGATCCAGGATCTGCACCATCGAAAGGCCGATCTCCATATCCGCGATCGTACCGGCGAAATTCAGCGCCGAGGTGCAGATCATGGTGGAAAATCCCATCAGCAGTCCGCAGATGGTCTCTTTCGCGACGATGATGGCATATTCCAGCAGCGAATCCGTCACCACTGCGTCCGCCGGTGTCAGCATCCCGTAGAGCATCGCCGACAGAAAGAGGCTGAGCGCTATCCTCACCTGCCTCGGCACACCGTTCAGACTGAAAAAAGGCGCAAGATAGACAAAGGATGTCACCCGGACAAGGATCAGCAGAAAATATTCCAGATCGTAAATCGAGAAAGAATAATTAATCATTATTTATGAACATAATAGCTGAACGTATGCCAGAGTGTCTGTGTCAGCTCCACCATATTGTTCATCATCCAGTTGCCGATCAGGATCAGGGTCAGAAAGATCCCCAGCAGCTTCGGCACAAAGGTCAGCGTCTGCTCCTGGATGGAGGTGATGGTCTGAAAGATACTGACCAGCAGACCGATGGCCATGGATACGAGGAGCACGGGAAGCGCGGTCTCCAGGATCACATACATGCCTTGCCTGAGCATATCGGTTACAGCTTCCGTTGTCATGAATCTCCTCCTTCCCGCTCCGGTCCTCTTTCCGGACCGTCCTTGAATGAAAGCCCCTGCGTCCGAACACGCGGGCTAATAGAATGTGCGCACCAGCTCCGTGATGATCAGGCTCCAGCCGTCCGCGAGCACAAAAAGCAGGATCTTGAACGGCATGGAAATCGTCGTCGGCGGCAGCATCATCATACCCATACTCATCAGGGTGGACGCCACCACCATGTCGATCACGATAAACGGAATATAGATCATGAACCCGATCCAGAACGCGATGCGAAGCTCGCTGATCATGAAACTAGGGACCAGCACGGACGTGGGAATACTCTCGAGCGATGCCCCGTCCCATTCCAGCCCGGCCACTTCCATGAAGACACGGACATCCTTTACCTGAGTCTGGGGATACATGAATTCCCGGAGGGGCTGCACGGCGGCCTCGAGAAATTCCTCCTGATCCATCTCCTGATTCTCGAAGGGGATCACAGCCGTCTCATTGATCTCGGAAATCGTCGGCTCCATAATGAAAAAGGTCAGAATCAGCGCCAGTCCGATCATGACCTGGTTCGGCGGAACCGTCTGCGTATTGAGCGCCTGCCGGGTAAAATGAAGTACGATGACGATCCGGGTGAAGGAAGTCATCGTAAGGATCAGGATCGGAGCCAGACCGATCAGCGTCAGTGTGATCAGGATCCGCAGTGCGCCGTTCAGCGATCCGTTGTCATCGTCATAGGTCAGGGTGATGCGGTTCACGGTATTGAGCGTGTTGAGATCCTCCGGATTGTCATAGGTTCCGGGGTCCGTGATGGTCGTGGACACTTCGGTGTCGCCGGTCTCATGCTCGATCTGATCGGAAGCCTGCGCGGAAATAGTTCCTTGAAACCACAATATGCCTACCGTAACCAGCAGGCATATTGTCCGTATGATATTTTTTCCAGTCAGCTTCATTGGCCGCATGAATCTCTGTCCTTTTCACCGTCACTGTCCGCACCGGAAAGTTTTTCTGGATGATCCTGTTTTTCTTTTTTCTTGAGCTCTCCCCGGGCTTTTTCAAACATGCCTGAAAAGGAGGCGGAAACCTCCTTGTTCGGGCTGATATGAACCTGGTCTGACGGAACATCTCCCAGATAGCACACTTCGTCCCGGGAGATCGCGAGGGCCTTGTAGGTATCCCCGACACGCACGATCTGCACCCACTTGTTGTTGGCGATCCGTGCGGTCTCTATCACCTCAATATTGCGCCCGTTGTTCAGGCCCTTCTGGTAATTGGCCATCCACCTGGTAGCCCAGAGCGTGACCGCCAGGACACCGACAAAGATCACAAGCACAGCGATGAGCTGCGCGAATGAATTGGTGCTGCCAACCAGTAAGAGCATTAACCGATAACCTTTTTCACGGCCTCAAGCACACGGTCTGCCTGGAAAGGCTTCACGATGAAGTCCTTGGCACCCGCCTGAATGGACTCAATAACCATGGCCTGCTGGCCCATTGCGGAGCACATGATAACCTTTGCGCTCGCATCGGCTGCCTTGATCGCCTTCAGAGCCTGGATGCCGTCCATCTCGGGCATCGTGATGTCCATAAGGACCAGGTCGGGGTTCACTTCCTTGTACTTCTCGACTGCCTTAGCTCCGTTTTCTGCCTCGCCTGCAACGTTGTAGCCGTTCTTGCTAAGGATGTCCTTGATCATCATTCTCATGAAAGCCGCATCGTCACAAATCAAGATATTCTTTGCCATAATTTTAAATCCTCCGCTACTTTATTTTCTGTTACTTAATAATATCCGTTACTCTGATACCGAAACTTTCTTCGATCACGACGACCTCTCCCTTTGCGACAAACTTGCCGTTGACCAGGACATCGATCGGTTCACCGGCGATTCTGTCGAGCTCAATGATGGTTCCGGGAGCAAAATTCAAAATCTCCGAGATGGACTTGGTGGTTCTGCCAAGTTCTACCGTCACCTCGAGAGGTACGTCCATAATCAGTCCGATATTCTCTCCTCCCTGGATGTTGTTCAGCGCACCGCTGAAATTCTGGAAGGAGGCCGGCTGTACATTGACCGGCTGCTGCATGGGCATCTGCTGGTACATCGGCATCCCCTGCATGGGCATCCCCTGCATCGGCATTCCCTGCATCGGCATTCCCTGCATCGGCATGCCCTGCATGGGCATTCCCTGCATCGGCATTCCCTGCATACCCATACCCGGCATGCCCATCTGCGCGCTCGGATCGGGCATCATACCCGGCTGTCCGCCCATCATCTGTGCGGAAGGATCCGCCATCGGTGTGGGAGCGGGTGCCGGCGCAGGTGCCGGTTCCGGTTCGGGAGCCGATCCGCCGCCGGTCTGCTGATTGATGAAGGTCTCCACCAGCTTCCGTGCGAATTCCACGGGATACAGCTGCATGATGGAGGAGTCCACCAGGTCATCTCCGATCTGCATCCGGAAGGAGATCTTGACGAAGGTCCCTCCGAGGAAGGGAGAGATCTCATCTCCGGACTTGTACTGCGTCAGATCGAGCAGGCTCGAATCCGGAGGCGAGATATCGATCATCGTGGCCAGCATGGTGGAGAGCGAAGTGGCTGCAGCACCCATCATCTGGTTCATTGCCTCGGAGATCGCGCTGAGGTGGAGCTCGGAAAGCTCTCCCTCCGTATTGGTACCGTCACCGCCCATCATCAGGTCGGTGATGACCTTTACGTCATGCTCCTTCAGCACCAGGATATTGGTGCCGTCGAGACCCTTGGTATATTTTATCTGGATGAAGACACAGGGCTTCTCGTAATCGTTCAGGATATTCTCCCACTTGGCCAGTGTGACCACGGGAGTCGTGATGTTCACTTTCCGGTTGACCAGCGAATACAGCGTGGTTGCTGACGATCCCATGCTGATGTTCGCCACCTCTCCGATGGCATCCTTCTCCACATCGCTCAGGAGATCTTCCCCTCCCTCGATCGCGGGAGTATCGATCAGGTAAGCGTCCCTGGGCGGTTCCGCTGCGCTCTGTGCAGCTACAGCTTCCGCCATTCCGCTCAGATCGGGTGCTTCATCTCCGGACAGGTCCATGCCGCTCAGGAGGGCATTTATTTCATCCTGGGATAGCATTCCGTCCATCTGCTAGTCCTCCTCTCTGATCACTGAGGTCACCTGGATGGCATAGGAATCATCCTTCGCCCCGGGCAACGCAGTGAATTTTTTGATATTGCCGACAAAGACTTCCATTTCGGAGTCCACCTTGGCATCCAGCCGGATACAGTCGCCGATCTGGAGATTCATGAAATCGCCGACGGTAATGGAACTGGTTCCCAGAACGGCCCGGATCGGGATGACCACATGCCGCAGCATGCTCTCGATGTTGTCCTTGTAGTCGTCATCCATGTTCTCCTGCATGGTGGAGAACCAGTACTTGGTATTCAGCTTGTCCATCACGTCTTCGAGCGTGATAAACGGAAGACAGATATTCATGAACCCCTCTACATCGCCGATCTTGAGGTTCAGGGTGATGATGGCGATCATCTCACTCGGCGCTATGATCTGCGCGAACTGCGGGTTCGTCTCCACACGGGTCAGGACCGGATCGACGTCGACAACGTTCTTCCACGGTTCCCGAAGGAGCTGTGTCATCATGATCATGATCTTCTGCAGGATCGACATCTCGATCTCGGAAAAATCCCGGCTGCGGTCCAGCGGTACACCGGAGCCGCCCAGCATGCGGTCGATCATGGCATAGCCCAGATTCGTCGCCAGATCGATGATGATCGAACCCTTCAGCGGTGTAAAATCGATGATCCCGAGGATAACGGGATTGGAAAGTGCATTGGAGAACTCGCTGAAGGTAACCGTCTCGGAACTGGCTACGGTAATGGTGGCGTTTTTTCTAAGGAATACCGGCAGGTTGGTGGAGACCAGTCTGCCGTAGTGCTCAAAGATGATCTCCAGGGTTCTCAGGTGTTCCTTGGAGAACTTGGTAGGCCGGCCGAAATCGTAATTTTTGACCTGTTTTTCGTCGGCGTTGGATATGGTGTCCACATCCAGTTCGCCGGTGGAGAGCGCCGCCAGTAGATTGTCTATTTCGTTTTGCGAAAGGACTTCACTCACGAAGCGTATCCTCCCCTGTTGTTATCGTACTTTCATCAGCCGAATTTGGCCTCGCTGATGGATACAGCATAGATAAAATCGGATCCGTACAGATCCTGGATTGCCTTCAGGATCTCCTGCTTGAGCTGCTCACGGTTATTCTTGCAGAACTCTTCCGTGTGGCTGCTGATCACCTCGCTGATCTTGTCCTTGATCACCGGGAAGTTGGTCGAGAGGCTCTCGCTGTAGGTGGCGTAATCCTCATGCTTGGTGTTCAGAGAAAGGGAAATATCGCACACCATATAGGTCTGCTTTCCGTCTTCTCCCGCCTTGAGCGGAATGGTCAGGGATCCGTCCAGAGCCACAACCGAGGTATCTGCCATGGAGACGGCTTCCGCTGCTTCCTCGGCCGATCCGTCCGTGACGACCTCAAGACTCATGACCGTTGCAATGGTGTCCACCAGAGCGGCCGTGCGGCTGTTGGTGGATGTTACGCTGATCATCATTACGGCGGTAAGCGCAATATTCACCAGAAGCAATGCCAGAATGACAATCGTAAGCAGGTTCTTTTTCATCGGGACTACTTCCTTTCCGAGCTGTTCCTTTCAGGGATCAGTTCGCATTATAGATCCGGATTTCCACACGGCGGTTTCTGCTGCGTCCCGCCTCGGTGGAATTGTCCGCCACCGGTACCCTCTCTCCCATGCCGGAATGCTTCAGGGAGCCTGGATTCAGATTGGTATTTTTGATCAGGTAATAGAACACGGAGAGTGCTCTCGCGCTGGACAGCTCTTCATTATCCGCGTATTTTGCGCTGTGCATGGGAACATTGTCCGTATGCCCGTCGATCTCGACCTCGCCGTTGGCATAGCGCTCGAGGATCACGCCCACGCGGTCGAGCAGGGTGCTTGCCTCGCCCTTGAGCTCCGCGGAACCCGAATCAAAAAGAAGCGCGCCCTTCATGGTCATCAGCACATACTGGGCCGTAAAGGTGACATCGATCTGGTCGGACATATTGCTCTCGGAGATCGCTTCCGAGATGAGCTCCGCCAGCTCTTCATTGGACTTGAGGTTCGCCTCTTCGAGCTCATCGATCAGCTCCTGGACACCGGCGGGTTCCTGATCATATTCTTCGAACGCTTCCACGTCCGTATCGGACTCTGCTGTCTTACCCGTGCTGTTGATGTATTCCGACAGCTCGTTGAGCTGGCTCATGCCGTTGCTGACAAGGATGCCGTCTCCGATGGAGGTCGCGCCTCCGCTGAAGACACTGAAGCTACTGTTCATCGAGGCAATGATCTCATTAAGCTTAGCCTCGTCGATCGACGACATGGAGAAGAGCAGCACGAAGAAGCAAAACAGCAGATTCATAAGGTCCGAGAAAGTCGCCATCCATGCCGGCGAACCGGCAGGCGGATCTTCCTGCTTTTTCTTGGCCACTCTTACTCACCTCCTTCTCCGTTATCGCTGGAGGCTGCCGCGCGATCCTTGGGAGCAAGGAAGGACTTAAGCTTCTCCTCTATGACACGGGGGTTCTCGCCCGCCTGAATGGAGAGCAGTCCCTCGATCATGATCTCTTTCTGTGTCATCTCCACGGCATTGTCCGCCTTGAGCTTGGCGGCCGTAGGAGTACAAACCCAGTTCGCCAGCAGGGAGCCATACAATGTGGTAATCAAAGCGACGGCCATGGCAGGTCCGATAGCGGATGCGTCGTCCATGTGGTAAAGCATATCAACCAGACCGACCAGGGTACCGATCATTCCCCACGCAGGGCCCATGGAAGCCCATGTCTCCCAGAAGCTGGCCACATTCTTGTGTCTGCCTTCGATGCAGACCATCTCGGTCTCGAGAATTCCGCGCACCAGATCGGGATCCGTACCGTCGACAACCAAAAGAATACCCTTCTTCAGGAAGGGCTCATCCATATCCGCCGCGGCCTCCTCCAACGAAAGCAGGCCCTCTTTGCGGGCCACATTGGACAAATCTATGATTTTTTTGATCATGTCGGCTGTGTTGGCCGAGGGAGCCTTGAAAATCAGCGTAAGGCTCTTGAGTCCGCCCACAAAGTCATTCATACTGTAGGAAGTAAGCGTAGCAAACAGGGAACCTCCTATGGTGATGATCACGGACGGAAGGTCCAGGTACTCGCCGATACCGCTTACGCCGGCGCCGGACAGGATACCGAAGACCAGCATACCAAAACACATGATGAAGCCGATCAGTGATGCTATATCCACAAAAAATCACCTCGTAATCCCGCACAAAATCAGTCGTCGGCGAGAAGTTCCTTTCTGTACGATTTTACTAGATTTTTTAAGTCTTGTCTACTTTCTTTTACAATTATCTTGCGGCCCGTAGTCAGCGTCAGAACGGTGTCCGGCGACTCTTCGACGAGCTCGAGCAGATGCGGATTTATCAAAATTTTAGAACCGTTGAGTCTGGTCACTTCGATCATGTTTTCGCCTCCGGGGCGGTCCGCCCCTCTCTTGTGCAAAATGCTGAATTTTGGAAATGGAAAATCAGGGGGCAGTATTTGCTGCCCCCTGGCTTTGGTCAGGAAACTATGTATTATCTCTTCAGATTGGTCAGTTCCTCAAGAAGCGTATCGGATACGGTGATGATACGGCTGTTCGCCTGGAAACCTCTCTGGGTGGTAATCATGTCGGTGAACTCCTGGGACAGATCCACGTTGCTCATCTCCAGAACACCCGTGGACATGTAGCCGCCGTTGGCCGTGATATCGACACCGACACCGTCGAAGGTACCGGAGTTCAGGGTCGAGCTGTACAGGTTGTCTCCTGCCTTTTCGAGACCGGAAGCATTCGCGAAATTCGCTGTTGCGATCTGGCCGAGGAGCTTCGTGGTGCTGTTGTCGTAGCTCGCGTAGATCTTGCCGTCCTTCTGGATCGAGACGCCGATCATCTCGCCGAGCGCGCGTCCGGAGCCGAGGTTGTCCGCGTCGCCGCGGGTCGCGGTCACGGTGGAAACGCCGTTGTTGTTCGACATCATGACGGTCGAGAAGTCAATGCTGATCGGCGAGAAACGCATACCGTTGTCCAGACCGGTCAGATCCAGGGTCATGAAATTGGAACCGTTGATGCCGACAAACTCACCGTTCGTGGGATCGAGCTTGAGCAGGCCGCCCTGGATGGTGCTGCCGGTCGAAGAAAGGGTATTCGTAGCAGCATCGATGTAATTGAAGAGGGTCCCGGACGTGATCAGATTTTGCGCGGAGTCGGTCGTAACCGGGTCCGTGGAGCCGTCCGTCACGATGTTGAGCTTCAGGAAGCCGTCCACATTGCCCTCATAACCGAAGGCCTGGGCGAGCAGATTCAGCGCGTCCTGCTTGGTGGCAGCCGTATCGCCGTTCACCGTAGCAGTTGCGGTCAGGTCCGACAAATCCGACAGATCGCTCAGATTGATGGCCAGGGAGCCGTCCGACTTGTTGTGCAGCTCCGTTCCGGTGAAGGTGTAGGCGTCCGTATTCAGCAGCGGAGAAGTCTTCTTCTCGGTCGTGGTGGTGCTTCCGAAGGCCGCACCGTCGATCGGCACTTCGTTGCCGTCGGAGTCCAGGAGCTTTTCGAATTCCACGGAGAAGGTGCCTTCCACGTCCGTGCTCTTCATGATCATGCGCGCGGTGTAGCTGTAGCCCAGATTGTCATAGAAATTCAGGTTCAGGGTCTTGCCGCTGGTGCTGTTGACATCCACGTCATATTTATCCAGGATGCCCGACACGGTTGCCTGAGAAGTAGCTTCCGCAGAGGAGGTCATATTGGCCTCGTTCATGATCCGCAGTGCCGTCACGTTGTCCTGCTTGATCTCGCCGGTGGTCTCATCCACCTTCCATCCCATGACGTTGTAGCCGGTGCTGGTCATCGCCAGGTTGCCGACACCATCGACATAGAATGCGCCGTCACGGGTGAAGAAATTGGAGCTTCCGTTGCTGACAATGAAGAAATTGTCGCCGGTGATCATGATATCAAAAGGATTACCGGTGGACTGCGCGGAGCCCTGTCCGGTGATGTTCATGTTGATGGCGCCGGATTTGACACCGAGGCCGATCTGGCGGGCATTGGTACCGCCGACACCGGTCTGTGCGTTCGCGCCGCTGGCATTCTGCGTCGTCTGGCTCATCAGATCCGAGAAGGTGATGGAGCTTGACTTGTAAGCAGTGGTATTGACATTCGCGATATTGTTACCGATGACGTCCATCTTGGTCTGGTGCGTCTTCAGTCCTGCAACACCCGAAAATAACGATCTCATCATAAGGCATTTCCTCCTGTTCGTTTCGGGGAGCAGATCAGGGTCCCTTCCATCCTTCGGGGACCAAACCCTCCATCCAGGTCCGGGTTACATGATCACTGCTCCGTTGATATTGGTAAATACGTTCTGTCCGGTCTCTGTCTGATCCATGGCGGTTACCACCGTCCGGCTCGGTACATTGACGATGAAGGCCATGTCATCGATCAGGACCAGGCTTTCTCTGATTCCTTTCTCTGCCGCCTTGTTCGTTCCGTCGTTCAGGCGTTCCAGCTGTTCTCCGGTCATCTCCATGCCGCGGTCATTCATGCGAAAGCTTGCATGCTTGGAAAATCTTACGCTTTCCTGTTCCAGGCTCTTTCCTGCCAGGATGTCCTGAAAGCTTACCGCGGACGATCTGTTCTCCCTGCTCTTGCCGGAAGACTGGATCTGATCCGCCAGCTGGTCGATGGAAAGGAAGGTACTGCTCTTGAATTCCATGGGCTGTCTCCTTTCCCGTATTGCACGAATCCGTTCGTTATCCTTCCGCGATGATCCCGGTTCCGAGGTCCTCTCCGGTATCCTCCGCCGCATCGGTTCCGTCCGAGTCATCATCGGGCGTCTGAATCTCTTCGGCCTCGTCCTCCTGCTGATCCTCCGTCAGGGCCGCCAGCCGAAGCTCCGCGAGCTTCGCGATGTAAGCCTCAAGCTTGGAGGTGTTCTCCGCGGTCAGGAAGCCTTTTTCATAATCGGACATTTCTTCGAAGATCTTCGCCATCGCGTCGATCTTGGTTCCCTCGCCGCCGATGGTGATATTGGCCAGATTCGGAAGCTTGTTCAGCGCGGTGGTAAGGTCATAAGCCTTGTCATACGCCGACTGATACTTGGAATCGACGACCGTGTCGAGATCATCCATGCTGTAGAGGTTCTCTTTGATGGACAGATACGGCTTGCCGCCTTCGTATACCACGTAGTCCACTCTGCCCTGCACATAATCGGTATCTCCGCTCGAGGAAGTGGTCTTGATGTAGACCTCCTGCCCTACCAGGCTGCTTGCCCGCATCAGGTCCATGTTCGTGGACATGTTGTTCAGGGCTTCCACCTGTGAGAACTGTGCATATTGAGCGACATATTCGGTATTGGAGGTAGGCTCCAGCGGATCCTGATACTGCATCTGCGCCACGAGAAGCTGAAGGAACGAATCCTTGTCCATCTCGCCGGCAGCGGTGGTCTGGTTCTTGAGGGAAGACTGGGATGCCGACTCGATGATCTTGCCGTCCTGTACGCCTGCCACTAATGCCATACGTTGGTCTCCTTTCTTAGACTTTGTAATCCATGGTGTTGCCATTGGCTGCCATCATCTCGGCTGCCAGTTTCTCGTCCGCTTCGAGATCTTCGAGATCCTCCTCGGTGAAGTCTCCGTCGATGCGAAGTCTTCTGGGGGACTTTCTTCCGGAAGTCTGTCGATCCTGTCCGTCGGACTGATTGAGATTCTGTTCGAACTGGTGGGTCTGGACGGTTACTTCCACCGCCTCCACCTTGACGCCCTGCTCCTGGAACCGGTCCTGAAGCTGTGCCATCTGCGACTCGATCACCGCCTTGACCTGCTCGGACTGTGCCACGAAGCTGGCCGTTACGACTCCGTCGCGATTGGCGATGCTGATCTGCAGATTTCCGAGGCTTGCGGGATGCAGGTGCATCTCTACGCTGCTGAAGTCTTCGTGAACCTGGGACCGGATGTAATCGAGCACCTGATTTGCGATCGCCTGTGTGTCTGCGTAAGGGGCCTCAGCCTGTGTCTCGCGCACGGCCTCCGCCTGAAGCTGACCGTCGAACCGGAAAAGCTGCTGATCCGGTGCACCGTTCTGCTGCATCTGGCCTTCCTCCTCGCCGGCGCCGCTGCGCTGTCTGCTGCGGATCATGCTCTCCATGCCGAGGGTCTGACCGTCGGATGTCGTCGCCTGTCTGAGATCTGCCGCATCCTTCGCATGCTCCGTGCGAATCGTCGGGGCCACGGGAACTGCCTCCTGCTTTGCCTCCTCACGATCCGGACGATCCACCGCGCCACCTTCCGTCTCCGGAAGCTTTGCGATCGGCAGGTTCGGATCCTGAAGCATCTCCTCCGAAGGAGTCACACCTGTTTCTGTGGGAAGCTCTACCGGCTTTGCCTCCTCAGGCAATGCCTTGAGCAGGTCCTCCACGCGGATCCCAAAGTCCTCCGCTTCCTGTCCGAGCATGCTCTGCAGCGTCTCATTCAGCTGACGGAAAACTCCATATCCCTTCTCGTCGGTCAGAAGGCTTAAACTGTCCTCCACTCCGGCCGCGGTAAAGAAGAGCCGGTTCAGACTGTCCGGATCCAGAAGATCCTGCGGATTCAGGTTCAGTTCGCTCATCAGAGCGTCTGTTTCTTCGGGCGTCATCTGCAGCAGATCCTGCATCTGCGTCATCATCTGACTGCCCAGGTCCGCAAGCAGCGCCAGGACTGCTTCGAACTGTTCGGGAGCAAGTACCGGTTCCTCTTCGGAAACCGTCTCCTCCACGTCCGCGGGACCGATCCCCTTGCTGTCCGTATCCTTCGCCTGCTCCGCTTTCCCGCTTCCTTCGGTCCGATCCGGCTTCTGAACTTTGCTTACCTCTGCCGTCTCATCGGCAGGGTTCTGCGCGCTTTGGCCGGTCGCTTCGGATGCCCCGGTCTCAACCGCGGAACCGGTCTTCTTCTCATTCGGTACGTCCGAAGTACGGTTCTGCTGATTCCAGACATTCTGGAAGCTGTTACGGGGATCTGCGGAAGGAGCTGCCCCGGAAGGGGGCGTCCTGGGAACGGAAAGGTTGGTTGTGAGACCTGCAAGCAGGTTTCCCGCATCTTTGATCGTGATGCCCATGCCATTCCTCCTTTCTCTCTTGATTTGGGGAGAACTCCCCCAACACATGTAATATCGGCCGGGAGAGCCCAAAACTTAAGAGTCCGGATCCATAATTTTTGTCAGTCTGGCCGCCACCTCGGAATCCATGACCCCCAGGATCTGGCCACGGTCGTCCGCGCTCATCGCGGACAGGATCTTGGCCGCAAGCGTCATGCCGGCCGTATCCGTCATCTCTTCAAAGATAGCCGCGGCCTGCTTGGGCTTCATCGTCGAATACGCATTGACATAGTCCTGCAGCTCCTTGTCCTCCTCGAGCTGCGCCACCACCTGCTTGTAGAGATATTCGGCCGTGGCAGGATCCATGGATTCGTACCACTTGGCATATTCTTCCGCGCCGGGACCATTCTCGGCGTAGATCACTTCCTCGTAAAATTCCGTCCGGATCCTGGAAAATTCGACCTGCAGATTCTCAAATTCCTTCAGGCGCGTCACCTCGGCCTTCAGATCCTCGATCTCCTTTTCCTTCGCCTCGTCATTGACCTGGTACTGCTCCAGACGCCGCTCGAGATCCGAGATCTGCTTCACCGCATCTCCCAGATTGGTATATCCGCCGTAGCTGTCCGGATCGTTGGTCTCCGTGGTCGCATTGTCCGGAAGGATCTTGTTGATCACCGGGACATCCTGCAGCACGGGGGCCAGCACGCTGCTTCCGAAGCCGCCGACATCGAGCTTGATGATGACCACGATGACCGCCAGCCAGAGCAGTACGATAAAGATCGTGGCAAAGAAGGTCGCCGCTCCGCTTCCCTCGTGTTCTTCCTCGAGCTCCTCCTCCTGCTTCGCGATCTCCTTCGCCCGCTGTTTCGCCTGCTTTTTCGCGTCCGCCTGCTCTTTTTTCAGTTTCTTTTTTTCTTCTTTGAGGCGCTTTTTTTCTTCCTGGGCAGCCTTTTCTTCCGGCGTCAGTTCCTTAGCCATAATCCATTCCCTTTATGTTGCGGTTGCTTTATTGTGCACCTTTCTGACCGTAGGTGTAGGTGGTCAGTTCATCGATCACCTTGCTCTCGGCACGGTTTTCTTCCACCATGAATTCATCAAATGCGCGCTCCCGGAGCCGCTCGTAGATCTTGCGCTCCTTGATGGCGTCCTCGAGATTCTGCCTTGCCTTCTCCAGCACGGCCCCCGCGCGCTTAATCACGATCTGCTGCTCGCGGATCCGCTGCTCGTTGAGCATGCGCCCCGTCTCATTGTCCCGGATCGCGTGAAAGTCCAGCACCCCGCTGCGAAGCTCCACACCCTCCCGCTGAATTTCCTCCCCGCGCCTTTGGAGCATCGCGAGGTGTTCCTCCTCCCGGTCGAGTGCCTTGCGGGCGTTGGCAAATTCCTGACGGGCCTGGGTCTCCATCTTCAGTTTGATGTTCAGAATGTTCTGAAGCCGGAACCGGAATCTTGCCATAACGCTCTATCCTCAGCCGTCTCCTTCAAAGAGTCCTTCCAGCAGAGACACGCTCTCCTCAAAGGTATATTTGGTCTCCGTGTCCTGACAGAGGAAATCATTGACTGCATTTATCTTGGAGATCGCATAATCAATGCTCGGATTGCTGCCGCTCTTGTAGGCACCGATATTGATCAGATCCTCCGCCTCGTTGTAGGTCGCCAGCACCGTCTTGAGCCTGCTCGCCGCTTTCTTGTGATCCTTCGTGGCGATGGAACTCATGCATCTCGAGATGCTCTGCAGGACGTCGATCGCCGGGTAGTGGTTCTTGTGCCCGAGCTTGCGGTCCAGCATGATATGTCCGTCGAGAATGCTTCGGGCCGTGTCGGTGATCGGTTCGTTGAAATCGTCACCGTCCACCAGCACCGTGTACAGACCGGTGATGGATCCGCGGTCCGACTTGCCGGCGCGCTCGAGGAGCTTGGGCATCTCGGAGTACACGCTGGGAGGATACCCTCTGGTCACGGGCGGCTCTCCGCTGGCGAGCCCGATCTCGCGCTGCGCCATGGAAAAACGCGTCAGGGAATCCATCATCAGCAGGACATCCCGCCCCATATCCCGGAAAAATTCCGCGATGGCCGTCGCCGTCATGGCAGCCTTCTTACGTTCCAGCGCCGGCCGGTCGGAGGTTGCCACCACGACCACGCTTCGCTTCATGCCTTCCTCGCCAAGGTCGCGCTCGATGAATTCACGCACCTCACGTCCACGCTCTCCGATCAGCGCTATGACATTGATGTCAGCTTTTGTATTGCGGGCAAACATACCCATCAGGGTGGATTTTCCGACCCCGGAGCCGGCGAAGATCCCGATCCTCTGCCCTTTTCCCAGGGTGATCAGACCATCCACCGCCTTGACACCCAGCGGCAGCACCTCATCGATGATCGCACGCTTCATCGGGTCCGGCGGAGCGGCATCCACGGAATACTGTTCGCCCTCCACCGTGCTCCCGTCCATCGGGTAGCCCAGGGCATTCACCGTCTTGCCGAGGAGCTGTTCACTCACCGTGACACGCAGCGGATAATTGGTATTCTCCACGATGCTGCCCAGTCCGATGCCGTCCGTTACACCATAGGGCATGAGCAGGGTCTTGCGGTCCCGGAAGCCGACGACCTCTGCCATGATCGGCTCCGCAGCCTCGCCTTCCTCGGTCTTGGGCAGGATCCGGCACAAGTCCCCCAGTCTGGCATCCGGTCCGGCCGACTCGATCGTCAGCCCGACGACGTTCACCACTTTGCCCATCTTCCGGTACAGCGTGGATTCCAGGACGCGCGAATATTTACTTACTTGCACCTGCGGCAGTGTCAGCATAGAATCCCCCGAAAATGATGAAAGGGGAATGATATCCCTGTCCGGACATAATCCCCCGATTCTATCGGTCTTTGGTATAGGACAAAAGTTTCAGCTTCTGAGCCAGTTCGCTCAGCTCCGTCCCGAGACCGCAGTCAAAGATTCCGCCCTCGGTCTCGATCATACAGTCATTTTCTCCCGGGGACACATCTTCCACGATTTCCAGCACGCTTCCGGGCATGGAGACGATCTCCTCCAGCGCCTTCTTGTGGGAAGTTACATAGTCATAATTGGCCCGGCTGACATGGATCAGATAGCTCTTGGCGCTCTCCACCTTCTCGAGGGTACCGGCGATCAGATGCACCAGCACCTCACGCTGCGCCTTGAGATCCACCCGGAAAATATGCTCGTAGATATCCGTGATCGTATCGACGAGCATGGGCTCGATCTCATCGAGTTTGGACTGATAGAGCTCCTCCATCTGCCGGCCCTGCTCCTCGAGCTGATCCATCTGTGCCTGCACCTGAGCCATCGCCTGTGCCTGACCGTCCGCGTAGCCCTGATCATGGCCTTCGGCAATTGCCTGGCCCTTGAGCTGCGCGATCTGATCCTGCGCTTCCTGGATCAGCTGATCCGCCTGACGCCGTGCTTCCTGCAGGATCTCATCCGCCTGCGCATTCGCAGCGCCGATGATCTCGTCCGCATTTGCCTGCAGCTGCTGCTGTGTCAATAATGCAGCCTGCTGTTCCTCCTCGGACAGCTCCGCGTCCCCGGAGGACAGAACATTGGCATCCAGGGCATCCAGATCGATCTGTTCGGCCTGCAGTCCGGAGACAAATCCGGAAGAAGCTGCCTGCCTGCTCTGCTGCTTTGCCGCCCAGTCATCGATCCTTTTGGCTGCAAGCTCATTGGTGTCTATGATCCGCTTCTCTGTCCCACCTATATTCATATATGAGGTCTTTAACAGATTAGACAATGATCTCGTCTCCACCGCCTCTGGAGATAACTATCTCGCCGGCGTCCTCCAGTCTTCGGATAATGTTTACGATCTTCTGCTGTGCTTCCTCCACGTCCTTCATACGCACAGGGCCCATGAAGTCCATGTCCTCCTTGATCATGACGGCCAGACGCTTGGAGAGGTTGCTGAAAATCGCGTTCTGGACCTGCTCGTTCGCCGCCTTCAGGGCGATGCCCAGATCGGAGTTGTCCACTTCACGCAGCACGCGCTGGATCGCACGGTCGTCGAGCAGCAGGACATCCTCGAAGACGAACATCTTCTTGCGGATCTCGTCGGCCAGCTCGGGCTCTTCGATCTCCAGAGATTCCATGATATGCTTCTCGGTACCGCGGTCCACGGAGTTGAGGATCTCCACCACGGAATCCACGCCGCCGATGATCGTGTAGTCCTGATTGACCAGGCTGGCCAGTTTGGATTCGAGCACGCGCTCCACCTCCTTGATGACATCGGGACTCGTGCGGTCCATGACGGCGATACGCCGCGCGACATCGGCCTGACGATCGGGCGGGAGTGCGGAAATGATCTGTGCCGCCTGTCCGGGCGCCAGATAGGACAGGATCAGGGCGATCGTCTGCGGATGCTCGTCCTGGATAAAGTTGATCAGCTGCGATGCATCCGTCTTTCTTACGAACTCGAAGGGCTTGACCTGGAGGGAAGCCGTCAGGCGGCTGATGACATCCATGGCCTTCTCGTTGCCGAGAGATTTCTCGAGGAGCTCCCGCGCGTAATTGATACCGCCCTCTGCTATATACTGCTGTGCGAGACAGACTTCATAGAATTCGTTGATGACCTGCTCTTTGACCTGCGGCGTCACGCTGCGCGTGTTCGCGATCTCCAGCGTCAGCGTCTCGATCTCCTCTTCCTTGAGATGCTTGAAAATGCCGGCAGACCGCTCCGGACCCAGCACGATCAGAAGAATTGCGGCCTTCTGAACTCCATTGATTTCCGTCTCAGCTGAACCTCTTGCCATGGCAACCTCCTGTCACCGTCAACTCCACTCATCCTCCAGCCAGTTGCGCAAAAGCACAGCCGCGGCCTCGGGATTCTCGTCCACAAATTTTTCGATCATCTTGCGTGTCTCGGACTTGGTCTCCACATCGATGTCCTCGATGGTCGGCTCCGGATTGGACTGAAGGAGATCCTCCACAGAGATCTCGGGCTCCTCTTCCTCTTTCTTCTTCGGGGCCATATTCCGCAGGACGACAAAGACCAGCATGCCCAGGATCAGGATAAACAACAGCGCGCTCAGCACGGTCGTCCAGCTGATGTTCATGCCTTCTTTGTCATAGAAAAGCGGCGACTCGTAGGCGACGATCGAAATATGATCCACCGGGAATCCGCTGGCGTTGGCCACCGCGGCATAGAGATCCTCATCCACGGTCTGGCGGGTCATTCCCGAATTGTTCAGCTTGTACTCCTCCCAGGAGATGCCGTCAAGCAGCCCCTGAAGCTCCACATCCTCCTGCCGCACCTCCTTGTAGGTGATCGCTGTGACGGCGAGGGAGGAATTGTTGTAATTGATACTGCCGGCCGGCGTCACCTTGAAGGTGGCATTCTCGTTCGGCGCGTAGTCGGTCTCGGTCTCCGTCGTAGAGGAGTTGGAATCACTGTAGTCGTTGGTCACATAGGTCGTGCCTTCCCCGTTGGAATCCGTCCCGGGGATACCGGCCACGCCGTTCGTTGCTTCGGACTCGTAATTCTCCTGGTGGACGATCATTCCCTCGGTACGGTTGTCATTGGCATAGTACTGCTTGACCGTCTCCTCGTAATTGGAAAAGTCCATGTCGAGATGGCCCGCCACCTCCACATTGTCGTACTGGTGTGTGCCGATGATGAAGCTCTTGATGCTGTTTGCCACCTGGGCTTCCGCCTGCTTCTGCAGCTCGACCATGCTGCTGGCCACGCCCGCCGCGGAATAGTCGTCTCCGCCGGCGAAGAGAAGCTCCGCATTGCTGTCCACGATGGTCACATTGGCCGTGGTCTCATTGCCGATGGCGACCGCGATGGCCCGCGCCAGATTGGCGGCATTGGAGGCCGTGAAATTGCTCTCGGTCTCAAGCTGCACATAGGCTCCCGCATCCTGCTCCTGTGCGATCAGTGTCCCGTTTTCCTCCGGGATGCTGAGCGTCACCTTGGCGGAGCGCACATTGTCATTCTGTTCGAGCATGCTCTTGATCGTAGCTTCCAGGTAGAGCTTGCGGCGGAAGGCCGCTTCGGACGATGTGGTGGAGAGGGAAGTCGCCACCGCGTCCTCCCAGGTGAAGGCGTCCGCCACATAGCCGCCGGCCGCGAGGGCCAGCTGCGCTTTGGACAGCTGATTCGTCTCGACATCGATCTTCAAAGCGTCATTGGAGATCTTGTAACTGATCTGATTATCCTCGAGAATGGTCACCACCTGATTGGACTGGGTGGTCGTATCACAGGTCATGAGTCTGGTGTACTGCGGTCTGGACACCATATAGATGATGCCGACAAAGACCGCCACGGTAAAGACAGACAGACCGATGATGATCCCCTTCTGCCTTGCGGTGAATTTCCCCCACCATTCCCTGATTCGATTGAGAATCGCCTGTAATCTCTCCGGCATGCTGCTACTCCTTCATTCTGCCTGTGATGCTGACTGTGATGCTACCCATGATTCCGCATGTGATGCTGGCTTTGATGCTACCCATGATTCCGCGACCCGAATTGCTTCGCTTCTTCGAAGCTTCCGCAATTCGGTTAACACTCGCAATCCGCTGATTTGCGAAGCAAATCGCTACTTGCTCGTGTTAATACGGGTCTCAAATCCATAAAGCTCCTCATGCAAGCATGATCGCTTTATGGCCTTGATCCCCTTGTATAATCAGATCTGCATCTGCATGATCTCTTTGTAGGCTTCCATGATCTTATCGCGGATCGCCACCGTGTACTGCAGCGCCGTGGAAGCCTTCTCCAGCGCGATGGTCAGATCGTGGGTGCTGTCCGCTTCCCCCAGCGCAAAGAGGATCTCCTGATTCTCTGCATCCGACAGATACGCGTTGGTCGTCTGGATATTGTCGAGGGCAGAATTCAGAAAGGACTCAAACATGGTTCCTTCCGCCTTCTCGCTCTTCTGATCGAGTCCGCGCACCACGCCGTTGGCTGAGGTCTTGTACAGATTCGTTATGCCCTGTAATTCCGTAAGCAAGGATGGATTCATGACTTTTCCTTTCCGGGTTATTACTGCCCAGGACTACCCGCCTTAGCTGTTGCCCATGGTCAGACCGCGCTGTGCGATGGTCTTGCTGGCCGCGAGGGCGGTGGCGTTCGCCTCATACGCTCTGCTCGCATCGATCAGGTTGGTCATCTCGGTGATGATATTGACATTCGGGTAGGTGACATACCCGTTCTCATCCGCATCCGGATGCGAAGGATCATACACCATGTTCATCTCCGTCTTCGTATCCTCAAAGACACCGGAGACCTTCACGCCCTTGCCGGCGTAATTTTTCGTCACGGTCCCGAGCACGGAGCTGAAGGAGTCGCTTCCGCGGACTCCCTTCTCTTCAAATACCACAACCTTTCTGCGGTAGATCGACCCGTCCTGGGTCCTCGTGGAATTGGCATTCGCCACATTCTCCGAGATCACATCCATGCGATATCTCTGCGCGGTCAGTCCCGACGCATGAATATCAAAAGCTGAAAACATTCCCATAAGATACCGCCTTTCCTTTCCTCTGTTCCTTTACTTCATGACGGACTGGAGCATCTGAAAATCATGGCTGATGCTCTGGATCAGTCCCTGATATACCAGTTGGTTGCGTGCCAGCAGTACATGCTCGTTTTCCACGTCCACATTATTTCCGTCCGTGCGGTAGGAGTAAGAAGCTGCGTCCACGTACGCGCCGACGTTCAGCCGCGAGCGGTCGACGGAAGCCACCTTATCATCCATGCTTACATAGCGGTTCCGGCCGAGTTCCTTCTCGAGTACACTCTCAAAGTCGACATCCTGCCGCTTGAAGCCCGGTGTAGAGCTGTTGGCAATATTGTTGGCGATACATTCATTCCGCAGCCAGGAAGCATCCGCTGCCTTCTCCAGAACGTTGATATAATCAAAAGCGTTGGTATTAATCATAAGCAATCCTCTCTGCCGGATCTGCAAAGTGTGCAAAAAACTCCGAAACTACACACACATACATTGTTAATTATAATGCATTTTCATCAAAACACAATATTCTTTATCTTTTTTTCACCTTACCCACAACATCTTGTGGTTTTCAGTTTTTTTAGATTTGTGTAAAAAAAAGGATTTACAAAAAGCAGTCGCTTTCGTAAATCCTTTTTCGCAGGGTGCTTCCCCTTCAAAATCCGTTTATTTGAGTCTCTGTTGTCTCTTTAGCTCCTCGATCTCCGAGAAGACCACATCGTTGAGTACCTTGATGTAGGTACCTTTCATTCCGGAGGATCTCGACTCGATCACCCCGGCGCTCTCGAACTTGCGCAGCGCGTTGACGATCACTGATCGCGTGATGCCGACCCGGTCGGCGATCTTGCTTGCGACCAGGACCCCCTCCATGCCGTCCAGCTCATCGAAGATATGGACGATCGCCTCCATCTCCGAGAAGGAAAGGGTGCTGATGGCCGATTTGACGACCGCGATCTTACGGCTCTCCTCCGCGCTCTCCTCGCTTACGGCCCGGAGCATCTCCAGTCCCACAACGGTCGTGCCGTACTCGCAGAGAATGATGTCATCGATGTCGTACTGCTCATCCAGCTTGTAAATGAAGAGGGTGCCGAGGCGCTCCCCCGCGATCTCAATGGGAGTGATGATCGCCTGGAACCGCTTGACATCCGTCGTCTCAAAGCCGAGGGTTCCGAGATTGACATTCTCCTTGGTGGAAAGGATCCCAAGAAGCCGTTCGTTCAGCATATTGTCGATGAATCCGCCGACTTCCTCCACGAGCAGCTCGGTGATCGGTGGAATACCGTCCGAAAGTCCGACGCCGAGTACTTTCCCCTTTTTGCTGATCACCAGCACATTGGAATTGAGAATCTCCCGCATCACCTTGCAGATGTCATTGAACACTACCTTGCTGGAATTGTTATTGTGAAGGAGCTTCCCGATTTTTCTGGTTTTATCCAGAAGCTGTACACTGCTCATATTACCCCCCTTCAGAGGCCAAACCTCGTAAGTAATATGAGTATAGCACACAACAAATGTCTTTACAATTGAATTGACAGAAAATTTATACTTATTTTTCGATAGTATTAGAAATTATCGTTCCGCATTCCTTATTTGCACACACCATTCGATTGCCCTTCTGCACCATATAAGAGCCGCATTTCGGGCATTTTTCGGCGACCGGGCGATCCCAGGACATGAAGTTGCACTCCGGGAATCCCATGCAGCCGAAATATCTTCTGCCCTTCTTGGACATACGGATCACGAGATCCTTGCCGCACTCGGGGCAGGCGACACCGATCTTCTCGTAATAGGGCTTGGTATTGCGGCACTGCGGGAAGTTCGGACATCCCAGGAACTTGCCATGCGGTCCGTATTTGATGACCATGTGGACACCGCAGTTCTCACAGATTTCTTCGGATACTTCGTCGGCAATCTTAACCTCTTCGAGATCTTTTTCCGCGGCCTTGACCGCCTCGTCCAGATCCGGGTAGAAATTCTCGATCACGGTCTTCCAGCGGACACTTCCCTCCTCGACGCCGTCGAGCAGGGTCTCCATATTGGCCGTAAAGCGCATGTCCACGATGGACGGGAAGGCCTGGTTCATCATGTCATTGACCGCGTTGCCGAGCTCGGTCACGAAGATATTTTTCTGCTCCTTGGACACATAGCGGCGCCCGAGCAGGTTGGTGATGGTGGGCGCGTAGGTACTCGGACGTCCGATGCCCTGCTGCTCCATCTCGTGAACCAGGGCCGCCTCGGTGTAATGGGCCGGCGGCTGCGTGAAATGCTGCTTCGGGTCAAAGTCCTCGAGGGAGAGCTTGCTGTCTGCGGTGATCGCGGCCTTCAGGGCGTTGGTCTCCTCCTCCTCTTCGTCGCGGTAGACGGACAGGAAACCATCAAAAAGAAGACGCGCCGCGGAGAGCGTAAAGATCTCTTCCTTCGCCTGGATCTTCACGGAAGTGGTCTCGTATTTTGCCTCTGCCATGCGGCTGGCCAGAAAACGCTTCCAGATCAGCGCATAGAGACGGTAGAGATCTCTGGGCAGCTGATCCTTGATCGCGGAGGGAATGCGGCTTACATCGGTGGGGCGGATGGCTTCGTGTGCATCCTGAATCTTCTGGGACTCTTTGGCCTTCGCCTCCGTTTTTGCCTGGTATTCGGTGCCGTAATTGGCATCGATGAATTTCCTGGCCTGCTCCTGCGCCTCCTCGGAGACACGGGTGGAATCGGTACGCAGGTACGAGATGAGACCGACGGTCCCCTCTCCGCGGATCTCCACGCCTTCGTAAAGCTGCTGCGCAAGACGCATGGTCTTCTGCGTGGTGAAGTTCAACTGCTTGCTGGCCTCCTGCTGGAGCGTGGAGGTCGTAAAGGGAAGCGGTGCCTTGCGGGTGCGCTCGCCGTTTTTGACTTCCCGCACCTTGAAGGATGCCTTCTTCAGATCCCTGATCACGGCATCGACCTCTTCGCGGGACTTCAGCTCGCGCTTGCCGGAGGTGTTACCGTAGTATTTTGCGGTGATGCTCTTCTTCTGTCCCTCCACCTTCAGCTGTGCGTCGAGGGTCCAGAATTCTTCGGGGATAAAGGCCGCGATCTCATTCTCGCGGTCGCAGATCATCTTGAGGGTGGCGGACTGCACTCTCCCGGCGGAGAGCTTGCCCTTGATCTTCGCCCAGAGGACGGGAGAGATCCGGTAGCCCACGATGCGGTCGAGGATCCTTCGGGTCTGCTGCGCGTCCACGAGATTCATATCGATCTCGCGCGGGTGCTTCAGGGATTCCTTCACCGCTCTGGCCGTGATCTCATTGAAGGTGATGCGGTAGGTCGGCTTGTCCTCAAGCTTTAAGGCCGTGTAGAGATGCCAGGAGATCGCTTCTCCCTCGCGGTCAGGGTCGGTTGCGAGATAAACGCGCTCGGCCTTCTTTACTTCCTTGCGGAGATTGGCGAGGACATCTCCCTTGCCGCGAATGGTGATATATTTCGGTTCAAAGTCGTGGTTCACATCTATGCCAAGGGAACTCTTGGGCAGG
>JAFYEE010000016.1 GCA_017544405.1 Lachnospiraceae bacterium | reverse complement strand
CCGGACACATGATCACCGCAGTGGAAGATGTCTCCGGACAGATGACTTCCCTGGAGGATTCCATGGAGCAGACGCTGAATTCCATGCGTGAGGTCAGCTCCGGCACCAATGAGAGCGCCGAGGCGATCCAGAATCAGCTGGTTAAGACGGAAGAGATCCAGGAAGAGATCCAGGTCGTCACCCAGGCGACCGATATCATCGCCGGCAGCATGACGACCACCACCGATGCCGTCAGCACAGGCATGCAGCTGATCGGCGAGCTCAACTCCCTCACCGAGACCTCCGAGAAGGCCGGCCACGAGGTGGCGGATGTCCTGAAGACCTTCCAGGAATATACCAGCCGCATGAATTCCATCACCGACCTGATCACCAATGTTGCGGATCAGACGAGCCTCCTGGCGCTGAATGCCTCCATCGAGGCGGCCAGAGCGGGCGACGCGGGCAGAGGCTTCGCGGTCGTGGCGACCGAGATCGGCAATCTGGCCAACCAGACAACCTCCGCAACCGAGGATATCACCTCTCTGATCGGCAATATCAATAACGAACTGCAGGTCATGGTCGACACGATCGAGAACCTGATCGAGACCAACCAGAAGCAGGCGCAGTCCGCGGAACAGACCTCCGAGAGCTTCCGGACCATTTCCTCCAATGTGGAAGAGATCCGGGTACAGTCCGAGGATCTCACCCGCAGCGTGACGCAGCTGGCCGTCTCCAACAAGGCCATCATCGATTCGATCCAGACCATCTCGGCCATCACCGAGGAGGTCTCCGCCCATTCCAACGAGACCTATGCCGCATCCCAGCAGAATCAGGATATCGTCCGTCATGTCGGCGACCTCGTGAACGAGCTGCATCAAGATGCAAGGAAGCTTCAGGAGGAGACCTGATCGCACATGCTGTACTATCTGGCGCCCCTTGAGGGCATCACGACCTATGTCTTCCGGCGTGCCTATGCGGCCGTCTACGGGGATGCGGACCGGTATTTTACCCCCTTCCTCGCAAGCAAAAAGCTAAACAGCCGGGAGAAAAATGAGATCCTGCCGGAGCACAACGAAGGCATATTCCTGGTTCCCCAGATCCTGGCGAACCGGGCCGACACCTTCGCAGCCATCGCCGGGCAGATCGCGGACCGCGGATATTCCGTCATCAATTTGAATCTGGGCTGTCCTTCCGGCACGGTCGTCTCCCATGGGAGAGGCGCCGGTATGCTGGCAGATCCCGATTCCCTCGATGCATTTTTGGAGGAGGCCTTTCACATCTGTGAAGGCCTCTCTGTCTGTGCGGACGGATCGGGAATGCGCCTGTCCGTGAAAACCCGCATCGGCATTGCTTCGGAGACCGAATGGGAGGCTTTGCTTCCCGTCTTTGCCCGCTATCCCTTTGAGGAGCTGATCCTGCACCCGAGGCTGCAGCAGCAGCAATACGGCGGACACCCTTCCCTCGAGGCCTACGCGGCTGCTCTGGAAGTTCTGAAATGCCCGGTATGCTACAATGGGGATATCTGCTCTCCCGCGGACGAAGCGGCGCTTCTCTCCCGCTTTCCGGTAACGGAGCGCATCATGACAGGGCGCGGCATCCTGAAGAACCCGGATCTCATCGGACGCCTGAAAGGTACTTCCGACCCGGATCGTCCCCTTCGCCCGGATCCCGTCAAATTAAAGGCTTTCCTCGCGCAGCTCACGGACGGGTATCTGTCCGTCATGCCCTCAGAGCGCGAGGTTCTGTTCAAGCTCAAGGACCTCTGGGCCTTCCTCGGAAGCTCCTTCGAGGATCTGCCCGAGGGGCACCGCATGCTGAAGGATCTGCGCAAATCCTCCTCCGTGACCGAACTGCAAAACGCCGAGCGTGTCCTGCTGCAGGCGCTGTGATACCCGATGAAACCTGTTGAAAGAAGTCATTCCATGAACCAAAAGACCAGATACAAAATCGCATATATCCTCTCCGTCGTCGCGATCCTCCTGTACGGACTGATGGCCGCCTTCCTGTACTACCGGCAGACCCTCTATCCCGTGACCGGAACCTACGAGTCGGATCTGCCCTTCCATATCAGCATGGCTGTGGACGATCACTGGTATTACAGCTTCACCGCCTACGTCTATGTCCTCTGCTCCCTCTTCCCCTTTGGCAATCAGCTGATCGCCGCATTTCTGGCCGCTATGAGCGTGGGAACGGTGCTGCTGACCGCACGCCTCTTAAAGCTCCTCGCAGGGCAAGAGATGCAGGATCATGCGTTTGCCGGAATCCGCCTCGGACTCGCCCTCGCCCTCAATTTTGCCATGGCCTTCTATGTCCCGGCGGCGAATCATGCCCATTACATCGGATACCAGTCCGGCAATCTCTGGCACAATTCGACCTACCTGGTCATGCGCTTTTTCTCCGTGCTGGCCATGATCCTGTACGTGCAGACCGCGGGATCCTTCCCGGAAGGGCTCCGGCCAAAGCAGTGGATCTGCATGACACTGTGCCTCATCGCAGCCACCGGCGTAAAGCCCAGCTTTCTCGTCGTCTTCGCCCCGGTGCTGGCCCTCTTTCTCCTCGCATGGCTGATCCGGCAGAAGCAGTGGAAGCCGGTGATCCTCCTTGGGCTGACCGTAATCCCGGCCGTCGTCGTCATGTTCTGGCAGAGCATTGTCCTCTTCGGTGGCGACACCGGAAATGGTTATGTCATCCGCCCCTTCTACGTCCTGTCGCAGCGCAGCGAAAATCCGAAGATCACGCTCCTGCTCTCCGTGCTCTTCCCGTTTCTCGTGGGACTCTATCATATCCGGGATTTCTGGAAGGACCGTTTCTATTTCGGAGGACTCCTGCTCTGGGCGGTGGGCTTCGGCGAAGTCTTCCTGCTGGCCGAAACCGGAAAGCGCAGCCAGGACGCGAATTTCCTCTGGGGCTATTCCATCGCGCTCTTTTTCCTCTTCCTGGTATCGCTCCTCCGCTGGCTTCGGGATCTGAAGGCAGTGAATGCCGCTCCCATCCGGCGCGCGTACCTGTACCTGACCGGCGTCCTCTACCTCTGGCATGTCTGCTCCGGGATCTGGTATTTCGGGATCCTGCTGACCGGCGCAACCTATTTTTCCTAAGCCCCTTCCCGAATCCTCCGGTACTTGCGGCCTCGTTGCAGCAAAACCCTTTCGTCCCCCAAGCAGCAAAAGACCTTCGGACACCCCCAAAAAAGGGAGGCAGTGTCCGAAGGTCTTTTTACGTTTCTTTCCCGGAGAAGCAATCGTACCGGATGGAAGTCCCCGGATAGGAAAAATCCGGTTTTCGTCCCGCCATCCAGGGGCCCTTGGCCGGGCGCTTGATGACGACCCGCGCTGCTCCCACCCGAAGCGCCGCCGAAAGCATCGCTTCCTCGTCCGCCTCCGGGCTCTCCAGGAGCTGAAGAAGCTGGAATTTCTTCTTGATCAGGCCGCTCTTTTGCCGCGCCGGAAACATCGGATCCAGATACAGGATCGTGGGCGCCGCCTTGCCGGCAAGCTTTCGCATCGCTTCGGTGCTGTCTGCGCAGATCAGCTTCATGCGCCGCGTGATGGTCCGAAGCTCCGCATCGTCGCTGCCCTGTGCCCGACGGAGCGCATCCCGAAGAAGTGCAGCGATCACGGGGTTCTGCTCATACATGGTCACCTGATAGCCCGCCGCCGCCAGGATCATGGAGTCCTCTCCCAGGCCGGCGGTCGCATCCCAGGCCTTCCATACTTCCGGAGGATTTTTCAGTTTCACCGCGCGTGCCAGCGGTTCATGCTGCCACATCCGGCCGCGCACCCGCGGAAGCATCTCGCTCAGGTCGCCCAGAAGCTCCAGATCCCCCTTTCGCAGGGCCAGTCCCCGGGGACCCAGCTGCAGGCAGAGCCCGTCCGCGCCTTTTTCTTCCTTCGACCGGCCGGCCCCGGAGGCTTCTCTGCGCGGCCGGATCGTCACCTCCCGGTATTCGGAAAGCTCTACCTCTTCCGACATGCGAAAAGAAAGGCCGAGCTGCTGCGCAAGCTGCCCGGCCTCGTCTGCATATTCCGGATATTTTGTTTCCACCCAGAGATCTGTCATGTTTTCCTTCTTGCATCCGGGCTTACGGCATTTGCCGCATCCCGCCTTTCCTGCGATCAGGTGTACGCAAGGCGCCTTAAAAAGTCCCCGGCCTTCTTGCGATCCACATAGCTTAAATAATCCAGCTCACTTTTGTAATTCCGGAAGAGCTTGCACCCGAACCGGAAGCTGTGCCCCGTATCCTCCGCATGGACGATCATGGCCTGCATCAGAATGCTGTCCGTAAAGGAATCCGGTCCGACGGTGTAACTGTCCACGAACTGAATGCTCAGCTTCGGATCCTTGCCCGGATCGATCCCGCGACAGTTCTCATAGTCCAGCTCCAGGCCGATCCCGTCCTCACAGATGTTCAATACTTCCCCCGACAGCTCCCGATCGTCCGTGAAAACGGTGCATGCCAGGTCCGTATTCAGTCTCTTGTAAAATCTTGATTCTCTCAT
>JAFYEE010000151.1 GCA_017544405.1 Lachnospiraceae bacterium | reverse complement strand
TCATGTCCAAACAGGGACGTTTCCGCCACTGCTTCAAGCCCGGCAACGAATGGACCATCGAGGCGGCGCAGGAATACGTCGACCGGAAATGGGAAGAGCTGCTCGCCCTGTGCAAATAACATTACGACAGGTTTCGGAAAGGGGTAAGGAATGGAAAACAATCTTTTCACCAATTCGCATATTTTGTCCTGGTTACAGTATTTTTCGGAAAATACCGACATCGATCTCGAGCATGTGAAGATCCTCGACATCACCCGGAAAAACAAGAATCTGATCCCCACCGTGGAGGCGCACCGCTGCGTGCTGGTCTTCACCGAGGCGGGAAATAAGGATATTTTCTACAAGATGTGGGATGTGGGCCTCGGCGAGTGCGAGGTCATCTACAATGAAGGTTCCGAGCCGTCCGGTCCCATCAAGCGGGACAAGGTCTCGGCGATGATCGACCGCGGCATCAACGCATCCGCGGGCATGATCGTCCTCAATCCGAACGCCAGAAGCACGATCAAGTTCGGCATGGACAATAAGAATTTTGCCTCCGGCTCCGTAAAATACGTGGGTTCGGAGATCCGCTCGGTGCTGCTCTCCAAGATGCAGATCGACGAGCGCAAGAATCTCTGTGTCATCTCCGGCGAATCCATCGCGGTCGAAGCGGCCATGATGAGCGGCGAAGGCACGGTCATCGCCGTGGAGTACAAGGAGAGCGACCGCGAGACGATGGAGGAAAATGTGGTGCAGTTCGGCCTCCACAATATCACGATCATCGACCATGTCGGCAAGGATACCATGGAGGGACTCCCGATCCCGGACACCACGATGCTGG
The DNA here is from genome assembly GCA_017544405.1 of Lachnospiraceae bacterium. Classification (GTDB taxonomy): domain Bacteria; phylum Bacillota; class Clostridia; order Lachnospirales; family Lachnospiraceae; genus AC2028. The sequence continues at coordinate 5,600 of JAFYEE010000151.1, read as the reverse complement.
TGGCATCGGCCAGTCTGGGGCAGGAGCTGGCCTATCTGACCGGGATCAATCCGGAGATGGACTTCGTCATCTACACGCTGGATTTCAAGGTGGCTGCCAACCTGCGCGACATTCTGGCGCGGTACGGATTAAACGATGTGACCGTGCTGCAGATCGCCGTCTCCAAGCTGACCTCCAAGAACGTATTTGAAAACCAGCCGGCCCCCTGGATCATCACGGCTCGTTCCTAAGCTTCGGCATACCTAAGCTTCGACGCTCACAAAAAATAAGACGGAAGTCTGCGAAAAAGCAGGCTTCCGTTTTTCTTACCACTCTATTTTGCTCTCCACTGCGGCGACGAGGGCGGCCAGTCCCGCCGCGTCCTCCTCGGTAAAGCGCCCGAGCAGCGGGCTGTCGATATCGAGCACCGCGCGCTGCCTCCCTTCGGCGTCGTGCATCGGAAGGACGATCTCGGAATTCGAAGCGCTGTCGCAGGCGATATGCCCGGGGAACGCGTGGACATCCGGCACGAGCATCACCTCATTTTGCGTCAGCGCGACTCCGCACACGCCCTTGCCCTTCCCCAGACGGATACAGGCCACCTTCCCCTGGAAGGGCCCCAGAAGCAGCCCGCCATCCTCCGTCACGGTATAGAATCCGGCCCAATTCAGATCCGGCAGCGTCTGATAGATCAGAGCCGAAAGATTCGACAAAAAGGGCACGTACCCGGGCTCCGTCTCCAGAAATCCGACCGCCTGCGCGGTCATCAGTTCATAATCCACACGCATTTTCCTCTTCCCCTTTTCCTTGCTATACGGAGACTTTTCCGCGTTTTTCTTCAAAAAATCTTAAGAATATCATAATCAATCTTAATTGGTATTTCCAGCGGTTTCTTCGCATAATAGTATCCATGAGGAGGAAATACCATGACAGCTATACTTGAAATCGGAAAAGCGCTGCAGATCGAATATGACGCATCGGAGATCCGCCGGCTGCGGAGCACGCATCCCGAATCCGGATGGTCGGTCGAGGATCGCCGCCCGGCAGCGTCCGCCGACGCTTCGGTATCCGCAGCCCACGCGCCTGCCGGCGGCCGGTTCGCCCGCGGTCTCGCAGGTATCCTGTCCCTATAAATATCCTGCGCATAGAAATATCCTGTCCATAGAAAGGGAAAGAATCCTGCAGGAATTCTTCCGTAAAGGATTGTGAAAAACGGTCTCAAGGGCATATAATAGTATCGCGACAGATAATTTTCCGTCATTCGTGCGGGAAGTCCCGGTGTGATATTGAGGTAAAAAATATGCAAAGAACACTTACGCAGCCCGAGATTGATTCTCTGATCGAAGTATTGAATTCCCTGAAGGACTATGGTAGTACGGAAAGTGTCTCCGATGACCTCCTGAAAAAGCAGGTCGTCCTCACCCAGACGCAGATCGATGCCCTGATCGAGTCGCTCCTCGCTTCGGATCTCTCCGAACAGGATATCTCTCTGCCGGATCGCAATGTGGTCCTGTCCCAGCCGGAGATCGACCGCCTGGTGGAGGCTCTGAATGTCATGAAGGAGTACGACACCGCAGGATCCTTCGCGGCAGAGATGGAGAAGAATCAGCGCGTCCTCACGCAGGCTGAGATCGATCGTCTCATCGAAGTACTGAGCGCGATCAAGGAAGGATAACAGTTAGGTTATGTACAGTGATCTTACGCTCGTTCCCGAAGTAGCTTCCATTGTCCGCGAAGCCAGCCGTCTCATGACGGAGCGCACGCAGGCCGGACAGATCGAGCAGAAAGGGAACGATTCCAACTATGTAACCGCTACGGATAAGGCCGTTGAGGATTATCTGACCGAGCGGTTACTTTTGTTGCTGCCCGGCAGCAAGGTGCTCGGCGAGGAGGATGACAACCGGTCCACCGACCGGGAATGCCTCTGGATCATCGATCCGATCGACGGCACCTCCAATTATATCCGCGACCTCGGACTCTCGGTGATCTCCGTGGGACTGATGCAGAAAGGGGAGCTGACGATGGGCGTCGTCTATCATCCCTACCGCGATGAGATGTTCTCCGCCGAGAAGGGAAAGGGCGCCTATGTCAACGATCGTCCCATCCATGTATCGGACCGCGACTTCCGCCACAGTCATCTGTGCTCGGCCATGAGCCTGTATGACAAGCGCTGGGCGGAGCCGTGCTTCCGCGTGATCTCGCGCGTCTACGAGGCGTCCGATGATCTGCGCAGACTCGGCACTGCGGCGCTGGAGCTGTGCTATGTGGCTGCCGGCCGCGTAGAGCTGTACTTTGAGATGCGCCTCAACTGCTGGGATGTGGCCGCCGCGTTCTGCATCATCCGCGAGGCGGGCGGAATCGTCGCATCCATCTACGAGCCCGTACTCCCGCTGGATCATCCGTTTCTCACCGTCGCCGCCAACACGGAAGAAAATTACCGCAGGCTGGCTGACATCGTCCGCGAAGAGATTCCGGTGACGCCGTACGAGCACTGATCGTGCGCCGGCGTCTCCGAAGCAGATTTCAGCCAAAGATCTGCGCTCCGATCATGCAATAAAAATGCCTCCGCTCAGATCCCGATCCCGGGACCCGGCGGAGGCTTCTTTTTTTTCTTATGAAAGCTCCCCGGTCTCCTCGGAGCCGTCCGCAAGATGCACCACATAGCGGAGCTTGTCGGGGATCGTATCGCCCTTGAGCTGCAGATCCACCTTGCCCTCCCGGTGGGTCGCCGTAGCGGTCAGGATCACCTTGCCGGTAAGGTCGGTCACCTCCGCGCGGCATTCCAGATCATCCGCGGGCAGGTAATAGTGCAGTGTCAGATCCTGCGTGTAATCATAGTCGGGTACCTGCGTGTTGCCGCCGATGGCGAGCAGGGTATTGCCACGGACGAAGACGCCCAGATGGAAATAGTCATAGGTCCTGCGGTACCATTTTCCGCCGGTCAGGATCTCCCCATCGAGCAGATTTTTCCAGGTTCCCTCGGGCAGATAGAAATCGGAGATCCCCTCCTCATTGAAGATGGGTGCCACCAGCAGACTGTCCCCGAGCATGTACTGCATGTCCAGATAGCGGCAGGCCGGATCCTCCGGGAAGGAGAACGCCATCGGACGCATCACGGGCGTGCCGTGCTCATGCGCCTGCACCGCCATGCGGAAAATGTAAGGCATCAGCGTATTTTTCAGCTCACTGAACCTGCGGAGGACATCCACCGACTCCTCGTCAAAGATCCAGGGAACGCGGTAGGTGTCCGCGCCGTGCAGCCGCGAATGGGTCGAGAAGATGCCGAACTGCACCCAGCGCTTGTACAGATCGGGCGTCGCCGTGCTCTCAAAGCCGGAGATGTCATGGGACCAGAAGGAAAAGCCGCTCATGGCAAAGGACAGGCCGGCGCGCAGGGTCTCTGCCATCGACGCATAGCTGGCGCTGCAGTCACCGCCCCAGTGGACGGGGAACTTCTGGCTGCCGGCGGTCGCGCTGCGCGCAAAGAGCACCGCATTGCCTACGCCGCGCTCCTCCTCGATCGTCTCAAAGACCAGCTTGTTGTAGAGATAAGTGTAATAATTGTGCATGGCCTCGGGATCGCTGCCATCGTAGTATTCGACATCCGTGGGGATGCGCTCGCCGAAATCGGTCTTGATGGCATCCACACCCTTGCGCAGCAGATCGCGGATCTTGTCCGCGTACCAGGCGCAGGCTTCCGGATTGGTCACATCGAGGACCGCCAGACCCGGCTGCCAGTTGTCCACCTGCTTGATGCCGCGTCCGTCCGCGCGCTGCAGGAAGTATCCGTTGGCCAGCCCGTCGCGGAAGAAATCATTGTTCTGTCCGACATAGGGGTTCACCCAGCAGCAGATCTTGAGCCCTTTCTCATGGTACCGCGCCAGCATCCCCTCCACATCGGAGAATACCGCGTCATCCCACTCAAAGTCGCACCAGTGCAGGGCTTTCATCCAGTAGCAGTCAAAATGGAACACCCGCATGGGAATCTTCCGGTCCTGCATTCCGGCGATGAGCTTGCCGGTGGTCTCCTCATCATATTCGGGCTTGAAGCTGGTCGAGAGCCAGAGACCGAAGCTCCAGGCGGGGGGCAGAGCCGGGCGCCCGGTCAGCGCGGTGTAATTGTCCATCAGCTCCGCGGGGGTCGCGCCGTAGATCAGGTGATAGCGGATCTCCTCCCCGGGGATGGACATTCCGACATATTCCACCTTCTCCGTGCCGACCTCGAAGGAAACCGGGCCGGTATGATCCGCAAAAACGGCATAATGCTCGCTGGACACATAGAGCGGAACATTCTTGTAGCTGACCTCGGAGGCGGTACCGCCGTCCTCGTTCCACATGGTGACGGTCTGGCCGTTCTTTACAAACGGGGTAAAACGCTCGCCGAAGCCGTAGATCGTCTCGCCCGGCTTGAGAGAGAGCTCCGATACCATGTACGGCTCATACTCCATCGTCAGATAGTGGGGGCCGGGACGGTAGGACATGGGGCGCTTCTTGGTGCGCATGTAGGCAAGGTTGCGAAAACCCGAGGAAGTAAGGAGCCGGCCGCCCGCCTCAAAGCGATAGTAAAAATCACTTCTCCGCACCCGGACCGTAAGATCGCCGGCCGTCATAACCGCCTCTTCGTCCGTGATCTCCACGGTGACGGGATCCGGATTCCAGTTCAGATCATAGCGGGGTTCCCAGTTGTCGTAGCCCTGATAATGCGTTGCGGTGACAGCGATGTCATTATGCCCGGCAGAGACAAATTCCACCACCAGTGCCGTCAGATCCAGCGCGTCGGCGCGGGAACGGATCGGGCGCTCGGGAGCGACGATGCGCATCCCGTTCGGGATCTCCTCCACCGTGTAGGCCTGTGAAGCATAGGACGCCTGCACACTTTCCTTGCGAAGCCAGTAGCCTTCCGTAAATTTCATACAAGTCCTCCTCAAGTGTGTGAATCTTAATCTGTCTATCAGTATACCCGCTTGTTTTTCAGATTTCCATTAAACTCTGCGAAATTTTATGATATACTTACTTCAATATCGAAAACGATTCAGTAGAAGTACTGATTTCCCAGTGCAAGGAGATTTTTCCGATGGCTACGAATTCCGGTGATGAGTGGCGCCGGCTGGGAGAGGATCTGGGCCGGACGGTTCAGGATGCCATCTCCAGCGGTGACTTTGATCATCTGAGTGACAATATAAGAGACATCACGGGACGCGCGGTCGGCAATGTTCAGGAGACCATCCAGCATTCCCTCCATCGGGGGCCCGACACCAGATACTCCAGTTCCACCGGACCAAAGCGGGGTCCCATGTACTCCAGCAATGCGACCTATACAGGGACCGCACAGGAGATATTCTCCGGACCCGGTGCTCCCGGAAGGCCCGGCGCTCCCGGCAGACCGGGCAATCCGCAGTATCGCTACAGCAATCCGCCCGGTGGCGCGGCCTCTCGCTACGGCAACCGGCCCGGCGGCCCCGGACCCGCAAAGCAGCTTCCGGCTCTCTATGAGAATACTTCGCTTCCCAAGGTCATCTCCGGCCTCGGCATGGGGCTGGGCTATTCCATCGGCGGAACGATGACCTTCGCCTTTCTCACGGCGGCCCTTTCCGGTAATTTGCTGGGCGCTCTGCTTTTTT
>JAFYEE010000150.1 GCA_017544405.1 Lachnospiraceae bacterium | reverse complement strand
GCCTTGGACAGGAAATCCGAAATCACCTGCTGACGCCCTGCATCGTCCAGCTCCCTCCCGTAGTCCGCGACGCGGGCGCTCTTGCCGGAAGGAAAGCGCACATAGTCAAACTGTACCTCATCAAAGCCCAGATCCGCGGCCATGCAGCCGATCCCGATCAGGTAGTCCCAGACCTCCTCCGAGCAGGGATTGACCCAGGTCAGCCCCTTGCCGTCCGTCACGGGTGCTCCGTCCGTCTGCAGAAGCTGCAGATCGGGACGCGCGGCCGGCAGGACCGCATCCTTGAAGCAGACGATCCGAGCGATGACATAGATCTCATGCTCGTGCAGCGTCTGCAGCAGCGCCGGCAGATCGCGGATATAATTTTTCCCGCTCTGCACGCCGCCCGTCAGCTCCGGATCTACCTTGAAGGTAATCTCCCCGGCATCGTTCTTTAGGTCGATGACCATGGCATTGAGCTCGGTGGTATCGCACAACGCGATCAGATCCGCCATGCCCTCGCTTCCCGCCCGGGGCCCCGTGACATAGATCCCGCGCACCGCAGGCGTCTCCCATACTTCGTCCGCGGCCTTAGCGTCTGGCGTCTCGTCACCGCTCTCACCGGTCGTGTCATCCGTCTCTGCGTCCTTCCCGCCGTCTGTGCCGGGTGTCTCTTCGCCCTTCCCGCCGGCCGGGCCATCTGCCTCTTCGCCCTTCCCGCCGGCCGGGCCATCCGTCTCTTCGCCCTTCCCGCCGGCCGGGCCGTCCGTCTCTTCGCCCTTCCCGCCGGCCGGACCACCCGCCTCAGAGCCATCTCCGGACTGCGGGCTGCCGGAAGCATCCTGCGCCTCATTTTCCGCACTCTGCGCCGCCGGATCCGCCACCTCGCTCCCGGATCCATCCGCCGGATCCTCCGCCTGCGATGCGGAGCCGATTCCCGGGTTCTCCGCCACTTCCGCCGCATCCTCCCGCGCAGGTCCCATCCCCTGCGGGTACGACGAACAGGCAACCTGACATGCCGCCAGGCTGCCGATGCATAGCAACCACCCAAGAGTCCGAAGCACACGGCCTCCTGCTTTTTTCGTTTCTCTCATCTATGAAAACCTTTCCGAATCGGAAGGGATCAGTATCACAGTTTTCCGCCTTTCGGAGCGCGCTGTGCATTCATCCAGGCAAAAATCGTCTCATAGGAGACGCCGCCTTCCTGCACGATCTCGCTGCCTCCGCCGTCGTTGGTCGGGACAAATCCGAAGTCCTTGCCCTCAGCGCCCTTTATCTTCTCGCGGTCCTGTACACGCGTCACCTGATTCTTAAACACATAGACCCAGGAGAAATGCCCGGGGTATTTGGCCCGCGGATCATCCGTCCCCTTTACGGTCCTGAACATGGAAAACAGAGCTTTCTTCGCACCTGCGCGGAGAAGCTCGCGGTAGGTCGGCATCGCATACTGCGCCGGTTCCACCGTATAATCGTCGGCCGACTGGACAAACCAGATGGCCTCATTTTTCAGTAGCGCAATCTTCTCCGGGGTCACCCAGAGCTCCTGCGTCTGTGTCAGTCCAAAACCATTCTTCCGGTTTCTGACCTTATAGCTTCCGTCCTTTTTGCGCGCATAGCGGTGATAGGCGTATGCTTCGCAGATCGGATAGGCTGCCGCGAAAAATCCGGGGGCGCGCAGCAGCATGTTGATGGTCATGAAGCCGCCGTTGGAGCAGCCGCCGATATAGATCCGAGTGCGGTCCACGTCCGGATGCTTCTCCAGATAGTCGCAGATCGCATCCATCAGGATCTCCGTATAGCGGGATTCCTTGTCCCCGGCAAAAATCCCCGCGTCTCCGCCGTCCATCCAGTAGGTCGGGGCCTGCAGGATCAGCACATAAGCGCCGTCCGCGCCGCCCTCCGTGGTAAACTGATTCTGGATCTCCCCCTGTGCGAGGGCGACCACTTCATTGCCGAGCAGCACGATATCGGGATCGTCGCCGCCTTCCCCCATGCCGTGCAGCCAGATGACAAGCGGATTTTTCTTCTTGTCCTTCAAAAGCGCTTCGGGTTCATAGGCCGCTAGGTTTAATCTGACGCGCTCCTTTTTGCCGGTCATCGGATTGCGGTAGGAGCCGGCGTAGATGCTGCGATCAGAGAAGACATCCGTCTCCGGGCAGATGCGCTGCTTCACATGCGCCGTCTCGAAGGACAGCTCCTGTCCGTCCACACGCAGAAACGCTTTCAGAGCATACTGCTTCGTCCACTGATTCATGTGGGTGACCGCGTGGTCATAGGTAAAGGGATTGCCGGATACGGCCGCAGTGACCTTCAGCTCCGCCGCCACATAGCGGGAGGACTGCTTCGCATCTGTGACCGGATTGCCCTGTGCATCGGACAGATACAGCCGCAGGATCTTCCGTTCCTTCCCGTCCGTGCTCACGCAGGATCCGGTTCTCACCGGGCGCTTTGCCTCGCCGGAAAGCTCAAAAATAACGAGCGGAACACCCGGTCCCCACTCGTATCCTTCGATAAAAATCGCTGCATTTTTGATCTTTAAGGAATCCTTACGCATCCTCTATCCCCCTCTTTGCACAGCCTGCGGACCGTTCTTTTTTGTCCCCGCGCCGCTTTCTCCCTGGCTGCGCCCACTCTGATTTTATTATACTCTGCGCCGTTTCAATCCTCAATAACAAAGCAAAAAAACAGCCGGTGCCCGCAGACAAAAAAATACCCTGCCGGCCGCAGCCGACAGGGTACCCTGTGATCCGTTTTCTATATCTGCACCGTCCTCCCGGACAGGTGCCGCATGTGCCTGACGGGCTTAGTCCTCCCAGACAAGCTCTGCCTCCGCCTTCACACGGATGCTCTCGCTCTTGCTTCCGGTGAGCTCCTCGGTGCGCGCATCCGGCTGTCCGCAGCCGACATAAACCGTATAATCACCGACAGCCACCCTGCGCTTGCAATCCTCGCCGTAGAGGCCGAAGGACTCGGCGGGCAGGAAGATCTCGACCTGCTTCGACTCGCCTGCCGACAGGTGCACCTTCTTCAGGCCCTTGAGCTGCGCATTCGGCGTATTTTCACGCTCCGCCTTGACATAGACCTGCACGGTCTGGCCTGCTGCCATGGATCCGGTGTTGGTCAGCTTTGCGCTTACCCGGATCCCGTCCGCGGTGACCTCGGTCCGGTCCAGAGCAACCTCCGAGAGAGCGAAGGTGCTGTAGGAGAGGCCGTATCCGAAGGGATAGAGTGCCTTGCCGGTCATGTAGCGGTAGGTTCTGCCCTTCATGTTGTAATCGGTAAATGCGGGAAGCTCGTCCGCGCTCTCATAGAAGGTGATGGGGAGCTTGCCCTCGGGACTTACCTCGCCGAAGAGGAGATTCGCGATCGCTCTTCCGCCCTGTGCTCCGGGATATCCGCCGTAGAGGATCCCGTTCAGATGATCCTGTGCCCAGCCGATCGCCATGGCGCTGCCGCCCAGCAGAACCAGGATCACCGGCTTGCCGCTGGCCGCAGCGACCTCGATCACGTGCTGCTGCAGACCGGGAAGGTTCAGATCCGGCTTGTCACCGCTGGCATACTGGTTGCCCTGGTCGCCCTCTTCTCCCTCGAGTCCGGAATCCAGACCCATGCAGAGTACCACCACATCGCTGGCATCACAGATCGCTTTGACTTCCGCGATACGGTCATCCACCTCGCCGAGACCTTCCACCTTATCCTTGCACAGGTGACATCCTTCGGAGTAGAGCACACGCGCGCTGTCACCCAGATATTCCCGAATCCCCTCGAGTACGGTCACATATTCGGAGGCGGTTCCTTCGTAGTTGCCCACCAGAGCGCGGCGGTTATTAGCATTGGGGCCGATCACACCCACCGTCCGGTAAGCACCCTTCTTCAGCGGAAGGAGTCCGTCATTTTTCAAAAGCACCAGGCTCTGCTCCGCCACACGGCGGTTGAAGACCGTCGTTTCGGGCGCGTCATTCTCCAGGAAGGAGATCGCATCAAACGGGTTGTCGGAGACCTCCCCGATCGTGCCCAGCTTCAGACGGGCCATCATGAGTACGGTCACCATCTCATCGAGACGCTCCTCGCTGACCATGCCCTGCTCCACGCAGTCTCTCAGCAGCGGGAAAAGGTCGCCGCAGTTCACGTCGCAGCCGGTATTGGCGGCGAGCGCCACGGATTCCATCGCATTGTTCGTCACGTGATGTCCCTCGTGGAAATCCTTGATCGCCCAGCAGTCGCTGACCACATGGCCCTGAAAGCCCCACTTGCCGCGGAGGATCTCCTGCAGGAGCACCTTGCTTCCGTTGCAGGCCTCGCCGTTGGTGCGGTTGTAAGCACCCATGACCGCTTCCACCTTTGCTTCCTTGACGGCTGCCTTGAAGGCAGGAAGATAGGTCTCATAGAGGTCCGTATTGCTCACTCTCGCATCGAAGGAGTGGCGGATGTCCTCCGGACCGCTGTGCACCGCAAAATGCTTCGCGCACGCAGCCGCCTTGAGGTATTTGTCATTGTGTCCCTGGATCCCGTTGATGAACCGCACGCCGAGACGGGAGGTCAGGAACGGATCCTCGCCGTAGGTCTCGTGGCCGCGGCCCCATCTGGGATCACGGAAAATATTGATGTTGGGAGACCAGAAGGTCAGTCCCTTATAGATACCGGTATCGCCGTACTTCTGCTGCATGTTGTACTTGGCACGACCCTCGGTGGAGATATGATCCGCCACCTCCTCGATCAGATCCTCGTCAAAAGATCCGGCCACGGTCACTGCCTGGGGGAAAACAGTCGCAACGCCCGCGCGCGCGACACCGTGCAGTGCCTCATTCCACCAGTTGTAGGCCTTGATGCCCAGACGGTCCACCGCCTTCGCCCAGTTCAGGGTCTGTCCGACCTTCTCCTCCAGTGTCATCTGTGCGACGAGTTCTTCTGCCTGCTTACGGATTTCTGCGATTCTCTCGTCATTCATAGCAAGGTCCATCATGTCCTCTCTTTCTCCTACCCTCTGTCATAGGATCCCGGATGAGCGTCCGACCAGCGTCTTACGCACGCAATCCTGATTGTCTTGATCTTACGTTACTATCATAAAGGGCTTTCCGCCCTGTTTCCTCTTATATAATCTTTAGCGCATATCAAAAAACACCTTTTTCGGTTCTGCACGGCTAAATTTAACCTGCATTTCTCAAATATTCTCGCAATTTGTGAGCAATTTGAGCAAGATTTGAGCGTCCGCACGGGATCCCAAGGATGTTTTTTACAAATAACCCCTTGATTTTTCAGCATTTTTGATATTTAATGGTACTGGAAGCAGAGAATGAACATTTTTGATAAACCGCAATATTTGTAGCAATATTTGATAAGTATAGCAATATTTGCATACTCCGCTCCCTGAAAGGATTTGCACCTATGATCGCACAACTGCACGGCAGACGAGAGGACGTCGAATACGGCGAGGGAACGAATTTCAGGCTCTATCACAATGACCTGAATGAGAGCTATCCGCCCCACTGGCACACCTCCTACGAGATCGTGATGCCCCTCGAGGAAACCTATACCGTCATCATCGACAGTCACAATATCCAGCTGGCGCCCGAGGATATCCTGATCATCCCCTCCGGTGTCATGCACGAGCTGATCGCTCCTCCGAAGGGCAGCCGCCTGATCTATCTGGCGGATTACGCGCTGACACGGGAGGTGAACGGCTTTGACTCCGTCAGCAACCAGTTTTTCCCCTACGCCCTGTACCGCCGCGGAGAAGGGATCGAGCAGGAAGCTGAGATGCGCAAGGCACTGCTCCAGATCGAGCTCGAATACATGCAGGCAGAGCCGCTCTACGAAGCCAGCATCCATGCACTTCTGCTGCAGTTCTTCATCCTGGCCTGCCGCGCGCGGCTCCACCAGTCGGACACCTTCGTCGGTATCCGCCCGCAGAAGCAGCAGGCGTACATCGACACCTTCTTCAATATCTGCTCCTATATCAACGATCATTGCACCGAGGAGCTGCGTCTCGACCAGCTCGCGGAGATGTCCGGCTTCTCCAAGTCCCATTTTATCCGTCTGTTCAAGGACTACACCGGCGTGTCCTACTATGAGTACCTGACCAGACGCCGCATGCTGAATGTGGAGCTTTTGCTGAACAACCCGGAGTATTCCATCTCCGACGTGGCCATGCGCAGCGGATATGACAGTATCGCTACTTTCAACCGTGTCTTCAAGACCAGCCACGGCGTCACCCCAACCGAGTACCGGAAGCGCCTGCGGCTGGGCCACTGACGTCTCATCTGATCCAATAAAAAATCTCCGGCGAGGATGCTCCCGCCGGAGATTTTTTGTGCAGAACGCCCCTTACCGTTCGCCCGCTTTGCGGAACTGCACGGAGACAAAATCAAACGCGCTGCCGGGCAGAAAGACGAACTGGATCTTCTTTTTCCCGGTGATGCGTCCGATGGAAAAATCCGCGCAGGATACGGCATCCGCGTGGGGGAATTCCAGGATCTCCCGGGTTATGTTCTCTCCTTCGCCGATCAGCAGGTGGATCGTATTGCCCTCCTTCGGGGTAAAGCCCTCCAAGGTCAGGCTGTCCGCGCCTTCCTCACCGAAATCAAGCACGCCGAAATCGACCGATACATTGTTGCCGATGCCGGTGATGGCCTTTTCCTCCTTCGTGAACTGATCGCCGTAGACGCGGTCGCAGGAAGCGGCATCCAGCTTTTCGTAGGCCTTTTCAAGCCGCCGGAAGGAAAATCCGCCGATGTGGATCTTCTCCTGCGTCACGAAGCAGATCATGGTGACGCCCGTAAGCCGCTTGCTCAGTTTGTAGGTCTCCGCCTGGTAGGTATTCCAGATGCTGGGCTTGTGATAGAAGGTATCCGCCAGAAGCGTACTTCCCTCCTGTTCCGGGATGCCCTCCCAGATCTGCAGGGACACCTTTTCTCCGCCGAGCTCGAAGATGGGGATCGTGATCTCATCGGAACCGAATGCTCCGAAATTCACATGCTCAAAGCCTACCACGCTGCGGCACTCCCGCGCCGTGGACACGCCATGCTCATTGCCGTTGCCGAGCTCTCCCTCATGGTAGGTCCAGATCCCGCCGGCGATAAAACCGTACGGATCCAGCAGGGCCTGTCCCAGCCCCTCCGCGGTGAAGACCAGCTCGGAGATCACCTTCACCACCCGCTGTCCGTTGCGCGTCATGCAGCGCACCTTGAAGGATCCGTCGCCGAAGGCCTCGATGACGGCGCGATTTCCTTCTCTGCGCACCACCTTCGCGATGGGAGAATCGATGCCGGTATCCGTGACCGTCCGCCAGATCAGATCCTCCGGACCGTAATCCGCATTTTCCGGAAGGATCTTCGCCTCCACCGTAATCTGTCTGCGCTCCGCGTCAAAATGCGGCCGCTGGTCCGGATCCGCGATGCCGAGCTCGATCTTGCGCACCCAGACGGAGTCCTCCGGCACGCGATCATTCTTGACCTCTGTCGCATAGGATCTGCCCTCGCGGGGCGCCTCATTAAGCACCTGAAGGAAAAGCTCCGCTTTTTCCAGTCCCTTGCTCTCCGCCTGGATCGTCATCGCGCCCGGGCGGTTTTCCGCACGGCAGATGAGCAGGAGCTTCCCGGAAAAGAGGCGCTTCTGCCTGCCCTTGTACTGCGCATCATCCGTGGAATCCCCGTTGTCGAGTCCCACGAGACGTCCCGCGCCCTGTACCTTCACACGGATCAGGTTGTTCGCATTCTCCACGGGATAGCCGTCTTTGTCCACCACGGTGACCTCCACAAAGACCAGGTCCTCGCCGTTGCCCATCACGCCGAGACATCCGCATTGGCGCTCGAGCCGGATGGCTGCAGCCTCTCCGAAGGAATGCCGCACATCGGAGGCGACCTCTTTTCCCTGCGCATCGTAGCCCACGGCCCGAATCTCCCCGGGCTCGTAGATCACGGAATAATTGGCCTGAAGATCCTCCCCGTGCGCATGGTCGATGACCTTCCGGCCCTGCGAGACTCCGTTGACGAAAAGCTCCACGTCGGAGAGATTACTGGAGATCCGCACATCCACGCGCTGTCCGGGATTGAAATCCCAGTAGGGGTACACATGGACGAAGGGATCCTTCTCCGCCGGTACCCACATGGACTTGTAGGTATAGAAGGTATCCTTCGGGAATCCGGCGGTATCGATCTGACCGAAGTAGGAATTGCGGTTGGAATAGGGGGTGGGCTCTCCGATATAGTCGAAGCCGGACCAGAGGAACTGTCCCGCGGAATAGGGCGTATCCCGCTCCACCTTCAGAATGTACTCGGCACTCGGCGCGCCCCAGCTGGTCGTACAGTTGCCCAGCGCGGAGCACTGCTCATCGTCGTCCGCCAGGCAGGTCATATCCAGCGGGAAATGATAGATTCCCCGGCTCTGCACGGTGGAGGAGGTCTCGCTTCCGTAGATCATCCAGTCGGGATGCTCCGCATGGTGCTTCTCATAGTATTTTTCGCCGTAGTTGTAGCCCGCGAGCTTGAGGACATCGGCGCATTTCTGCGCGCCCTCCCAGGGCATGTAATTGGAGCCGATGGTCACCTCCGCATTGTGGTACGGATCGTGGCTGCGGACTTCTTCCATCAGCATGCGGGTGATGGCAGGGGCCTGCGGATCCGCGTGCGTGTCATAGATCTCGTTGCCGATGCTCCAGCCCACCACGCAGGCATGATTGCGGTCTCTGCGCACCCAGCTGGCCACATCCCGCGCCTGCCACTTCGGGAAAAAGCGTGCATAGTCATAGGCCGTCTTCGGGCTGCGCCACATATCGAAGGACTCCACCAGAAGCAGAATGCCCTCCTTATCCGCGATCTCCAGCAGATCCGGGGCCGGCATGTTATGGGAAGTACGGATGGCGTTGACTCCCATCTCCTTCAGGATCAGGACCTGGCGCTTCATCGCGTCGTGGCAGTACGCACTGCCGAGCGCGCCCAGGTCATGGTGCTGACAGACACCGTTCAGCTTCAGATGATGCCCGTTCAGGAAAAATCCGCGGTCGGTCGTAAAGACAAAGCTGCGGAAACCGAAATCGGCCGTAAAACGGTCCAGCATCCGCTCGCCCTTCTTAAGGGAAAGTCCGATCATGTAAAGTCTCGGATGCTCGGTGGACCAAAGCTCGGGATGCTCGATCGGAATACAGACTTCGGCAAGGATCGGCTTTTCTCCCTGCGGTCTCCAGGGAAGGGCTTCCTCGGCGCCCTCCACCACGGCATCCTGCAGCGGACGCACGCACTCGGACAGCGGAAAGCTGACATTGATGTCAAGCTCGGGCACCTGTAAAAAGAGAGAATACGCCTTCCCGGCATCGGAATCGGGATCCACCCCGAGAATCTCCGCGCTCACGCGCAGCTCCCAGAGGCCGTCCAGCGGCGTCTCCGGAGTCATCTGCTTTCCGTGCATGCCGCGGGGCTTGGGCGAGACATAGAGACTGTCCGTCACAAAATGAGCCTCCTCCTGGTCGATCAGCCAGACATTGCGGTAGATGCCTGCACCGGAATACCAGCGGGTGTTGGGGGACTGATGGTCCACGCGGACGAGGATCTCATTCTGACCGGGTTCGAGGGCGTCGGTGATATCAAAAAAGAAGCTGGAATAGCCGTATTTCCAGGTTCCGACTTCCCTGCGGTTCACATAGACCGTAGTGTCCATGTAGACGCCTTCAAAGTAGATCTGGTAGCGTTTGCCGTACTCCTTGCCCAGAGGGAAGACCTTACGGTACCACCCGGTGGCGTCCTCGTAGAGGGCGTCGGTATTGTAGATGAGCCAGTCGTGCGGGATGCGGACCTCGGCAAAGGACGCGGTATC
>JAFYEE010000149.1 GCA_017544405.1 Lachnospiraceae bacterium | reverse complement strand
CGTTTACAACTCCTGTGCCTTAATCACCGCCGCCTTCCTGCTGCGCACATATTCCGCAAGATGCGGCGCCGCGTCTTTCCCGTACTCCGCTATGATGCGGACGATGGCTGAACCGACGATGGCTCCGTCCGAGAGCGCGGCCATGGCCTCGGCCTGCTCCGGCGTACTGATGCCAAAGCCGATCGCACAGGGCGTATCCGTCACTTCGCGGATGCTGCCCACGATGGACTTAAGATCCGTGCTTATCTCCTTTCTTACGCCGGTGACTCCCATGGAGCTGACGACATAGATAAAGCCCTTGGCCTCCCGGGCAATGCGACGGATCCGGCTCTCGGAGGTCGGCGAGATCATGGAGATCACCTGTACATGATGCGCGTTCGCGGGGGCTTCCATCTCCGCCTTCTCCTCAAAGGGCATATCCGGAACGATGATGCCGTCCACGCCAAGCGCTTCACATCTTGCGAAGAACCGGTCATATCCGTAATGGAAAACCGGATTGGCATAGGTCATAAAGCAGAGCGGGACATCGCAGGATTCACGGACTCTGCGGACGATTTCGAAGACGCCGTCCGTCGTCATCCCGCCTGACAGGCTGCGGATATTCGCTTCCTGGATCACCACACCCTCCGCCGTCGGATCGGAAAAGGGAATGCCGATCTCGATGAGATCCGCTCCCGCCTTCGCCATCTCCAGCACAAAGCGTACCGTGGAATCCGCATCCGGATCCCCGGCGGTCAAAAATGCAATAAAGGCTTTCTTATTCTCAAATGCTTTCGCGATCCTGTCAGTCATGAAGATTCACCCCCCTGTATCTTGCGATGGCGGCCACATCCTTGTCCCCTCTTCCGGAGATGCAGATGATGATGTTCTCATCCCTGGAAAAATCCTTTGCGATCTTTATCGCATGCGCCACGGCATGTGCACTTTCAATGGCCGGAATGATCCCTTCGGTCCGGGACAGATACTCAAAGGCATCTACGGCCTCATCATCCGTGACCGGGACATATTCCGCACGTCCGATGGAATGCAGATACGCGTGCTCCGGTCCGATGCCGGGATAGTCGAGCCCTGCGGAGATCGAATACACCGGTGCGATCTGGCCGTATTCGTCCTGGCAGAACAGGGACTTCATCCCATGGAAGATCCCCAGCGTACCGGTGGCCACCGTGGCAGCGGTCTCGGCGGTATCCACGCCCTTGCCGGCCGCCTCGCAGCCGATCAGGCGCACCTCCTTGTCCGGGATAAAATTGTAGAAGGCGCCGATGGAATTGGAGCCGCCGCCCACACAGGCCAGCACCGCGGACGGAAGTCTCCCCTCCTTCTCCAGGATCTGTTCCCGCGCTTCCCTACTGATCACGCTCTGAAAATCGCGCACGATGGTCGGGAAGGGGTGCGGCCCCATGACGGAGCCGAGGCAGTAATGCGTATCCTCCACACGGCAGGACCACTCGCGCATCGCGTCATTGACGGCATCCTTCAGGGTTCTCGTACCGGTTTTGACCGCATGCACCTTCGCGCCGAGCAGCTCCATACGATAGACATTCAGCGCCTGCCGGATCGTATCCTCCTCGCCCATGAAAACCTCGCACTCCATGCCCAGCAGCGCTGCGGCGGTAGCGGTGGCGACTCCGTGCTGACCGGCTCCGGTCTCCGCGATCAGCCTCGTTTTGCCCATCTTCCTGGCCAGAAGGGCCTGCCCGAGGACATTGTTGATCTTGTGGGATCCGGTATGATTCAGCTCCTCGCGCTTTAAGTAGATCTTCGCACCGCCGAGATCCTTCGTCATCTTCTCCACATAATACAGAAGCGAAGGCCGTCCCGCATATTCGTTCAGCAGGGTTTGCAACTCCTTCTGAAAATCGGGATCCTCCTTATAATGATCGTAGGCTTCCTCCAGCCGGATCAGCTCATTCATCAACGTCTCCGAAATATACTGTCCGCCGAATTCTCCAAATCTTCCGTTACTCATACTTACCTCTCCTGTTGCTGTTTCTATCTCTGCTTTAAAGGCTCCGGACAATCTCCATCACCTTTTTCATTTTCTCCGGGTCCTTCGCCCGGTCCGTCTCGATCCCGCTGCTCAGATCGATCCCAAAGGGATGCACCTGCGCCGCGGCCTGCCGGATATTGTCCGGCCCCAGGCCCCCTGCCAGAAGAAAGGACCGGTCAAAGTCCGATAAAAGACTCCAGTCAAAGCTTTTCCCTTCCCCGGTACCGGCATCGAGCAAGATCAGATCCGCGCTGCTTTCCTTCGCCGCCACAAGGTCCTCTTTCTGCCGGATCCGGAAGGCTTTCCAGACGGCCCGTCCGCTTTCTCTTTGAAGGAAACGGATCATCTCCTCGCTCTCCGAGCCGTGGAGCTGCGCGATCTGAATGACCTCCGTACGCAAAAGCTCCAGAATCTCCTCCGGCTCCTGGTCGAGAAACACCCCGACCGCAGGGATCCGACCGCCCAAACGCTTCGTCATCTCCCGCGCCAGATCGGCCGAGATGGTCCTTCTCCTTCCGGGCGCAAAAATATATCCCACATAATCCGGCCTGCAATCCAGCGCCGCATCCATATCCTGCAGGCTGCACATGCCACACATCTTGACGATCATGTCACATCCTCTTATTACGCTCTGCCGGACAGCTCCCGCAGCATCCCCGCCTTGTCCCTGCTTCGCATGAAGGTCTCTCCGATCAGGACCGCGTTCGTTCCGTTTTCTTCGAGCCTTGCGATATCCGCCCGCGTCTTCATGCCGCTCTCGGAGACAAAGAGAATCTCCTTCGGGACCAGCTGCCGGAGCCGGACGGAATTGCCGATGTCCACGGTAAAGTCCTTCAGATTCCGGTTGTTGACTCCGATGATCCTCGCACCGCTCCCAAGCGCCATTTCGATCTCCCGCTCGTCGTGTGCTTCCACCAGCGCCGTTAGACCGAGCTCCTCCGCGATCTCACGGTATTCCCGAAGCTGCGACGGGCTCAGGATCGCACAGATCAAAAGCACCGCATCCGCGCCCATCTCACGCGCCTGGTAGAGCATATACTCGTCCACGGTAAAATCCTTGCGCAGAAGCGGTAAGTCCACCGCCTCACGGATCTGCCGGAGGAACGTATCCTGCCCCTTGAAAAAGAAGGGCTCCGTGAGCACGGACATGGCATCTGCGCCGGCGGCTTCATATTCCCGCGCGATCTCTACATAAGGAAAGTCTTCCGCGATGATCCCCTTGGAGGGGGAAGCTTTTTTGGCCTCGCAGATAAAATGGATGCCGGGACCGGACAGCGCCCGCTGAAAGGGGAATTCTTCCGGTTTCGGGCGATCCAGGGCCATACGCTTTAATTCGGATAATGGGAGCTTTTCTTTGCACGAAGATATGCGCTCTTTTGTTTTGTCAGCTATCTCCTGAAGGATCATACGGCCTCCGCCAATGCATTACTCTTGTCAATGATCTCCGTCAGTTTCGCGAGTGCTTTTCCGGAATCGATCAGCTCCTCTGCCATGCGGACCCCCTTCTCGAAGGTCTCCGCTTTTCCTGCGATATACAGTCCCGCACCGGCATTCATAACGACGGCCGTGCGACGGGGCCCCTGCTCTCCCTGCAGGATGGACTTGGTGATCTGCGCATTTTTCTGTGGCGTGTCGCCGAGCAGATCGCCGGGCTTGCCGCTCTGAAGCCCGAAATCTTCCGGGGTGATGGTATAGGTCCGGAAGGTATCTCCCTCGAATTCACAGATGGCCGTGGGACCGCAGGAAGAAATCTCATCGATCCGCTCCAGACCGTATACGGCCATGCCGCGCTTTACGCCGAGCCTGGAGAGCACCCTGGCCAGAGGCTCGAGCATGGACTCATCGTAGACGCCCAGCACCTGAAGGTTGGCAAAGGCGGGGTTGGTCAGCGGTCCAAGGATATTGAACACGGTGCGGATGCCGAGCTCCTTGCGGATGGGACCCACATATTTCATCGCCGTGTGATACTTCTGCGCGAACAGAAAGCAAAAACCGGTCTCGTCGAACAGCTTGCGGTTGCTGTCAGGCTCCAGGCTGATATTGACGCCCAGCGCTTCCAGGCAGTCGGCCGCGCCGGATTTGGAGCTGGCCGCGCGGTTGCCGTGCTTGGTGACGGGTACGCCCGCGGAAGCGATAACGATGCTGGAGGTGGTGGAGATATTGAAGGAATTGGATCCGTCTCCGCCGGTACCGACGATCTCCAGATGATCCTCGGGCAGTTCCATGCGGATCGCGTGATTGCGCATCTCCTCCGCGGAACCGGTAATCTCCTCCACCGTCTCTCCCTTCATGGACAGGGAGGTCAGGTAAGCTGCCTTCTGAATATCATTCGCTTCGCCGCTCATGATCTCATCCATTACTTCTCTTGATAGTTCGTATCCGATGTCTTCCTTTTTCGCCAGTTTTCTAATCGCCTCTGAAATTGCCATTGCTTTTTTCTCCTTCTTTTCAATTTCCTGTGAGGATTCTATTCTGACACTGCCCGGATGTATAAAGTTTTCCAATATGTGAATTCCTTCCGGTGTAAGGACCGATTCCGGATGGAACTGCACGCCGTAAACGGGATATTCCGTATGGGAGACCGCCATGATTTCTCCGTCGTCGGCCGTGGCCGTCACCTTGAGACAGGACGGCAGATTCTCGGGTTCCGCGCCCAGCGAGTGGTACCTTCCCACGACCATATCGGGATGCATTCCGTCAAAAAGCGGATTTGCGACGTCCACATGCACCCTTGACTGCTTGCCGTGCATCAGTTCCTTTGCATAGGAGATCTCGCCTCCAAAGGCTTCGCAGATCGCCTGATGGCCGAGGCAGATGCCGAGGATCGGGATCCGGCCGGCGCATAGGCGGATCAGTTCTTCACAGATGCCGGCGTCCTTCGGCTTGCCGGGCCCGGGAGACAGAATGATGTGGCTGGGCGAAAGCGCCAGGACCTCCTCCGCGGTCATCTCGTCGTTTCGGATCACCCGGATCTCCGGATCCACCGCTCCGATCAGCTGATAAACGTTATAGGAAAAACTGTCGTAATTGTCGATGAGCAAAATCATAGGATCACCTCCTGTGCCTGCTCCACCGCCTGCAGTACGGCGGCAGCTTTGTTGATGCTTTCGTGGTATTCCTTCTCGGGAACGGAATCGGCGACGATCCCGGCACCCGACCGGACAAAGACCTTACCGTTCTTGGAAAAGGCAAGCCGGATAGCGATACAGGTATCGAGATTGCCCGTAAAGGAAAGATATCCGATGGCGCCCCCGTAGATCCCGCGCTTGTTGTTCTCCAGCTCATTGATGATCTCGCAGGCCCGCAGCTTGGGCGCTCCGGAGAGGGTTCCGGCTGGCAGGATCGCATCGATCGCATCGAGTGCATCCTTGTCCTCCCGGATCTTGCCTGCCACGGTGGAACCGATGTGCATTACATGGGAATAACGGACCACATCCATATATTTTTCCACGGTGACCGTCCCGATCTTACTGATCTTGCCGATATCGTTTCTTCCGAGATCCACCAGCATGTTGTGTTCGGCCAGTTCCTTCTTGTCCAGCAAAAGCTCGGTCTCCAGCGCGATGTCCTCCTCCGGCGTTTTGCCTCTCGGCCGCGTTCCCGCCAGAGGGAAGGTGTGGAGGGTTCCGTCCTGAAGCTTCACCAGCGTCTCCGGGCTTGCTCCGACGATCTCCCCGTCGCTTCCCGAAAAATAGAACATATAAGGGGAAGGATTCGATGTGCGCAGGATCCGGTAGGAATCAAACAGGCTTCCCTGCATCTTCGCTTCCAGACGATTGGAAAGCACCACCTGGAAAATGTCTCCCTCGTGGATGTAATGCTTCGCCCGTTCGACCATCTCGCAGTAGGAACGCTCATCGAAGAGAGGCTCGAAGGCACTTTCCAGCTTCAGCGCGGGGATCTGTGCTTTGACTCCCGCACGCAGCAGCTCGCGCATCTCCTCGAGCTCGCGGATGCCCTTGTTGTAATTGGTCTCAAGGTCATCCGTTCGGACATTCGTGATCAGGATCAGCTTCTGCTTCAGATGGTCGAAGACGATGACCTTGTGAAAGAGCATCAGGTTGCAGTCCGCAAAACCATCCTCGTCCAGTGCATCCAGCTTCAGCTTCGGCTCGCTGTACTTGATGTAATCGTAGGAAAAGTATCCGACCAGTCCGCCGGTAAAATCCGGAAATCCTTCCGGAGAGGGGCTGTGGTTTTCCTCGATCACCTCGCGGATCACTTTCCGGACATCCGTATCGCTTTTCCGGGTGGACATCGGCGTCTTTACCACCGTCTCCCCGTTCCTGCAGGAAATCTCCATCACCGGATCATACCCCAGGAAGGAGTAGCGTCCCCAGCGTTTTTGCGCGTCCGCGCTTTCGAGCAGGTACACATGCCCGCTCACATTCCGAAGGATCCGCACCACCTCGATGGGTGTGAATGCGTCGGAAAGGATTTCCGTCTTGATCGGAAAGACTCCGTAAGTTCCCTCGGACACCATTTCTTTTGCCGTTTTCAGATCCGGATAAATGTTCATGGATATCTCCTCCCCCCTCATACGAAATGGCAATAAAAAAGTCCCTGGTAAAAGAAATACTCTTTTACCAAGGACGGGAAAACAATTTTCTCGCGGTGCCACCTTGATTCACGCTCGCGCGTGCACTTAGCAGGATACCAACATATCCCCGGCTACTGACGTAAGCCCACACGTCACAGAATCCTCATGTCTCCACTTTCCCTGTGCCCTCCGCGGTCCATTTGACAGCCTGCATTTCCAACCTTTCTCAGCATCCGGTCTCTCTGTAAGCGCATGTACTGCCTTTATCTCCGCTTCAACGGTTTGATGTTTTAATTGGCTAAATCATAATTCGCCGCAAACGCATTGTCAAGAAAAAAATTGCATTCGGACGAAATTTTTTTAAATGCCAGGACTACTTTACCAGAGCAAGCGTCTCCCTTGCGATGGCAAGCTCCTCGTTGGTGGGGATCACCATGACCTTCGTGCGGGAATCCGGGGTCGTGATCACGATATCCTCGCCGCGCTTTTTGTTCGCCTCCTCATCGAGCTTCACACCGAGATAGCCCAGGTAATTGCAGATCCAGGTGCGGACCAGCGGCGCATTCTCTCCGACACCGGCCGTAAAGCAGATGACATCGACGCCGTTCATGGCAGCCACGTAGGAACCGATGAATTTCGCCACACGGTAGCAAAAGGTCTCAAGCGCAAGCTTTGCCTTCTCATCTCCCTTGTTGTATGCAGCTTCCAGATCACGGAAGTCCGAGGACAGATCGCCGGACAGGCCGTATACACCGGACTTTTTGTTCAGGATATTCATAACCTCGGAAAGGTTTAAATGCTCCTTGTTGGAGATGAACTCAAGGATTGCCGGATCGAGCTCTCCGGAGCGGGTTCCCATGATCAGCCCCTCCAGCGGGGTCAGTCCCATCGAGGTATCGATGCACTTGCCGTCCTTGATCGCGGAGACGGAAGCACCATTGCCCAGGTGACAGACGATGATCTTCAGATCCTCATATTTTTCGCCGAGAACCTCTGCCGCCCTGTGGGAGACATAGGAATGGCTGGTGCCGTGGAAGCCGTAACGGCGGATCTTGTACTTTTCGTAATAGCTGTAGGGCAGACCGTACATGAAGGCCTTGGGAGGCATGGTCTGATGGAAGGCCGTATCAAAGACAGCGACCATCGGGGTATTCGGCATCAGCTTCCGGCAGGCATCGATCCCGATCAGGTTCGCGGGATTGTGCAGGGGAGCCAGGTCATTGCATTCCCGGATCGCTTCGATGACTTCATCGGTGATCAGGGTCGAAGCGGCAAATTTCTCGCCGCCGTGTACGATGCGGTGTCCGACGGCACCGATCTCGTCCAGGTTCTTAACGACACCGGTGGCGGGATTGGTCAGAGCCTCGAGCACCAGGCGGATCGCCTCGGTATGGTCGGGCATGGGCGTGACCTTCGTCTCCTTCTCTCCCCCTGCCGGCGTATAGGAAATGACAGATCCGTCAATTCCGATCCGCTCGCAGAGTCCTTTTGCGATCCAGTTCTCCGTATCAGAATCAATCAGCTGGAACTTCAGCGAGGAAGATCCGCAGTTAATCACAAGTATATTCATTCCATATCTCCTTATGTATATTTCCACATCCAAGTCTATGGCCGGACGGGTCCTAAGTCAGAATACGATCACATCAGACGAGCTGTGCCTGCACGGCCGTAAGGGCGACAACACCAACGATGTCTTCCCAGGAGCAGCCTCTGGACAGGTCATTTACAGGCTTCGCAATGCCCTGAAGCATAGGACCGTAAGCCTCTGCGCCGCCGAGTCTCTGCACCAGCTTGTAGCCGATGTTTCCCGCATCCAGATTCGGGAAGATCAGGATATTGGCCTTGCCGCCGACAACACTGCCGGGGGCCTTGGACTTCGCTACGCCGGGTACCAGAGCCGCATCCGTCTGCAGCTCCCCGTCGATCACGAGGTGCGGATACTGCTCATGCGCGATCCTCGTCGCCTCGACGACCTTGTCCACCAGCGCATGCTTTGCACTTCCCTTGGTGGAGTGACTGAGCATGGCGATCACGGGCTTGGGACCTACGAGTGCCTTAAAGGAACGCGCGGAGGAATCCGCGATCGCAGCCAGCTCTTCCGCGTTCGGATCCTGATTCAGACCACAGTCCGCGAAGATGAACGCACCGTTCTCTCCCATATCCTTCATCACGGTATCGACCACGAAAAAGGCACTGACCAGCTTCACGCCGGGCGCCGTCTTCAAAATCTGCAGAGCGGGACGAAGGGTATCCGCCGTCGAGTGGCAGGCACCGGCAACCATACCGTCCGCATCGTTTGCCTTCACCATCATGATACCGAAGGTCAGCCAGTCCTTCAGAAGGGTCTCTCTCGCCTTCTCCGGCGTCATGCCCTTGGCCTTGCGGGTCTCATAGAGCAGATCCACATACTCGTCCAGCTTCGGCGTCGTATTCGGATTGATCACCTTCACCTTGTCCAGATCAATATCAAGCCAGCCGGCACCATCGTGAATCTTCTCCTCATCACCGACCATGATCAGATCCGCGATACCTTCCTCGATGATCTTCGCAGCGGCAAGCAGCGTACGCTTGTCGGTAGATTCGGGAAGCACAATGGTCTTCTTGTCTATTTTCGCCCTTTCCTTGATTTGATCGATATAAGCCATACTTACCTCATTTCCGCGTCTATTCGCTTAAACTGTGCAGGTCGCCATCCTCGGAATCCCGATAAATGGGACTTTTCGTTGAAAACTTTTTATATTATACTAGAGTGTAGAAATCCAGACAAGAGAACTTGGCACAATATTTTGTATATTTTTGAATACAAATCCCTTATTTTGTGTTAATTTTTTAGCAATGTTTCACAATTCTTTCATAGGGAGGAAGCTATGGTCGTCAACGGAATCATTGCCGAATACAATCCTTTTCACAACGGTCATGCCCTCCAGATCCGCCAGGGGAAAGAAGAAACCGGCGCGGATTACACCATCGTCGTCATGAGCGGCAATTTTGTCCAGCGCGGCGCACCGGCCATGCTTGACAAGTACAGCCGTACCCGTATGGCGCTCGAAGGCGGCGCGGACCTGGTGCTCGAGCTTCCCGCTCCGTACGCCGTGGCGAGCGCGGAATATTTTGCCACCGGCGGTGTCAATCTCCTGCACAAGCTCGGAGTCGTCACACATCTGTTCTACGGGGTCGAGAACGGATCGCTTCAGGATATGGAGCGGATCGCCGATGTCCTCCTGGAGGAGCCGGAGGATTTCCGCAGACTCCTGCTTGAGCAGCAGCGCGGCGGCATGAGTTACCCCATGGCACGCAACAATGCCCTGGTCCAGTACGATCCTTCCCTCTTCAATGCCTCCACGCTCCTGGGATCACCGAACAATATCCTGGCCGTGGAATACTTAAAGGCGCTGAAGCGTTCGCATTCCAACATCCTGCCGCATCCGATCCTGCGCCAGGGGTCCAATTATCATGATCGGTATCTCGGCAATCAGTACACCTCCGCCACGGCGATCCGCCACGCGGTGACCTACGGGGAAAATCTCCAGAGCCTGGAGAATGTGATGCATGCCTCCGCCTTCGATACGCTGATGCAGGCAGCCAAGTCCCACAGTGTGATGGATGTGGATGATTTTTCGGAGATGCTTCTGTACAAGCTTCTGAACGAGGCGGACAAGGGCTTCGAGGAATACCTCGATGTCGACCGAGAACTCTCCGACCGTATCGTGAAGAATTTAAGCCGCTACACGCGTCTCAGCGAGTTTATCGATTATCTGAAGACCAAGGACAAGACCTACACCCGTGTTTCCCGCGCGCTCTTCCACATCCTGCTTGACATCAAGGATACCGACATCGAGATGCTGCGGCTGATCAATACGACGCCCTACGCGCGGATCCTGGGCTTCCGCAAGGAGTCGGAAGGACTTCTGACCCTGATCAAATCGCGGTCATCGATCCCGATGATCAGCAAGTACTCGGAGGCAAAGCGTCTTCTCTATCACGAATCGTTCCAGATCCTCGAAAAAGGGGTGCACATCTCGGACATCTACAACGCGGCCGTCAGTGGCAAGACACATGCGCCGCTGATCCGCGATCTGACCGCACCGGTCATCGTACTTAAGGAGAATGAATAGCCGGATGTATTTCCTTCTTACAGATAAGGACAGGCAAAAGACCGAAGTCTCTTGCCTGTCCTTTTAAAGTATCCTTTTATGAGTTCCGTTTATGGTTCCTGTTATTTTCTTATCTTCTACGGGTTATTTGGCCTCGATCCCCTCAAAGCGAATGACAAACTTCACACTGGAGGTCATGTCGGAGCGCGCTCCGGAGAAGGTCCGGTAAGCTTCGCCCGCCTCGCGGACCGCATCCACACGTTCCTTCAGGGACTCGATATCCCCGGAGAATGCTCCGGAAAGCTTCCGGATCCCTTCCTCGTCGAAGGTGATGAGTCCGTCACGGAGCGTAGAAACGCCCTCATCCAGTCGGCCTGCACCGGTATTCAGGTTCACGGCGCCGTCCCGCAGCTGCGTCATGCCGCTTAGGAGCTGACCAGCGCCATCACTTAAGGAACCGATGCCGCTGCTAAGCTTACTTGCGCCGCCTGCCAGCGTGCCCGCACCGCTTGCCAGGGTGCCTGCGCCGTTCGCCAGATCCTGTGTGCCGTTTGCAAGCTCTCCGGCGCCGCCTGCCAGGCTGTTTGCGCCTTCCAGAAGCGATCCGGTACCGCTTGCCAGATCACCAGTACCTTTGCTGAGGGCTTCCGCACCTGCGCGGAGCTGCTCGGAATTTGCCTTAAGCGTATTAGCGCCGTTGCAAAGATCCCCCGCACCCGTTGCCAGCGTGCCCGCACCGGTCTTCAGGGTCTCGAGGCCTGCATCCAGGCTGCTGACGCCGTCATAGACACCGGCCACACCTGCGGAGAGAGCGGCCGCGCCGTCTGCCACGGATGCAGCCCCCTGGGTCAGAGCCGTGAGGGATGCGGCATCACCGCCTGCGGGCAGGGAAGCTGCCACACCCGCATAAGTCTGCAGCGCACCGGCTGCTGCACCGATGGTGGAGGATGCGGTGTTCAGACCGCTCAAAGTATCACTGTACATATGTCCGCCGGCTGCAAGATCTGCCATCATTGCATTGATGGTGGCAGGATCGGACAGCGCACTCATGGCGCTCAGATACCCGTCCTCGGCGGTAGCCAGAGCACCGGCAGAGATGGCTCCACCGGTCACAGCCTCGGTCAATGCGTTGATCTCCGCCATGGCACTGCTTCCGGAAGGAGCGGAAAGGTATGCCGTCAGAGCTGCGGAACCGTTCGCCGCCGCGTCTTTATAAGCCTTCATGGAGGCGGCTGCTTCCGCCACGGAGTTTAGAGCGGACACTGCCGCGTTCACACCTTCCTTCAGCTGACCTGCGCCCGCTGCAAGTGCTGCCGCGCCGGCCACCATATCGGCGTTCTCCATGCCTGCCTTCAATGCATCCGCGCCATCCGCTGCCTGATCGGCCCCTGCGGAGACCTGAGCGGCACCGGCGCTTAAGGAGGCCGCGCCTTCTGCCAGAGCGTCCACACCGCCGGTGTAAGATGCGATGCCTTCCTTCAGGTTCCCGGCACCTTCGCTGAGCGCATGGGCGCCGTCATTGATCTGTCCGGCACCGGCCTTCAGGGAATCGGCACCGGCGCTGAGAGAATGTGCTCCCTCATTTACCTTGGAAGCTCCCGTGCTGAGTTCCCCTGCGCCGTCGCTTAACTTGGTGGCGCCTGCGGAAAGCTCACCGGCACCGGAAGCCGCTTCCTTTGCTCCTTCATAGAGTCTGGAGGAACCATCCGTCAGTTCTCCGGCTCCCTCTGCCAGCTTTTTCGTTCCGTTCAGAAGCTCTCCCGCTCCGTCCAGAAGGTCACCGGCACCGCCCAGAAGGGCATCCGAGCCGTCCTGGAGCTTGTTCATGTCCTCCTCCAGAGAATCGAGGCCTTCGGTATCCGAGACATCGCCCATTCCCAGGACATCCGT
>JAFYEE010000148.1 GCA_017544405.1 Lachnospiraceae bacterium | reverse complement strand
ATAATGATATGCGATGCAGATGTGTTGGAAAAGGAAGGATAGAAGGGAGTTCACGATGAAACAGTACAGCGACATGTCGGTGGAAGAACTGCAGACGCTCCGCGAAGAGCTCACAAAGGCCTATGAAGATGCCAAGGGCAAGGGCCTGAAGCTTGATATGTCCAGAGGGAAACCCAGTCCCGCGCAGCTTGAGCTTTCGCAGGATCTGATGAACGCGCTGAACACGGACAGTGACATGAAGACGGCAGCAGGCGTGGACACCCGCAATTACGGCATCGTGGACGGCATCCCCGAGGCGAAGGCCCTGATGGCCGGCATGATCGGTGTGAAGCCCGAGAATGTCATCGTCTGCGGCAATGCGTCCCTTCCGATCATGTTTGATACCGTCTCCCGTTCCATGACCCACGGTGTCTGCGGCAGCACCCCCTGGTGCAAGCTCGGCAAGGTGAAGTTCCTCTGCCCCGCGCCCGGGTACGACCGCCATTTTGCGATCACCGAGTACTTCGGCATCGAGATGATCACCGTTCCGATGACGCCGCAGGGTCCCGACATGGACGTCGTGGAAAAATATGTGAATACGGATCCGGCGGTCAAGGGCATCTGGGTCGTTCCCAAGTATTCCAACCCGCAGGGCTACACCTGCTCCGATGAGACCGTGCGCCGCTTTGCAGCGCTTCAGCCCGCAGCGGAGGACTTCCGCATTTTCTGGGACAATGCCTACGCGGTGCATCATCTCTATGACGATCCCGCGCACCAGGATCAGCTCCTCGATATCCTCTCCGAGTGCGAGAAGGCGGGACATCCCGACATGGTCTACGAATTCTGCTCGACCTCCAAGGTCAGCATGGCGGGTTCCGGGATCGCGGCCGTGGCATCCTCCGCACGCAATCTGGACTGGATCCGCAAGTCCATGACCATCCAGACCATCGGCTATGACAAGGTCAATCAGCTGCGCCATGTCCGGTACTTCCGGGATGCGGCCGGCATCGCTGCCCACATGAGCCGTCACGCGGCGCTCCTTCGTCCGAAGTTTGAGGCGGTGGAGCAGGTTCTGGAACGTGAGCTCGGCGGCCTCGGCATCGGCAGCTGGACCGTTCCGAACGGCGGATATTTCATTTCCTTCGATGCCTGCAAGGGCTGTGCGAAGGAGATCGTGGCAAAATGCAAGGAAGCCGGCGTCACCCTGACCGGGGCCGGCGCAACCTTCCCCTACAAGCAGGATCCTTCGGACAGCAACATCCGCATCGCGCCTTCCTTCCCCTCGCCCGAGGAGATGGCACAGGCGACGGACCTTTTTGTCCTGTGCGTGAAGCTTGTGACCGTGGAGCATCTGCTGGAAAACAAGGCACAGCTTTCCGCCTGACCTGCTTTTTTTGCGAAGCGGGAAAATGGGATCCGGGAGCGGACCAGCCAAAAGAAAGACAACAAAGCTATGGAACAGATCAGGAGAATCAAAAGAGAGATCCTGGCCAGGGGCGCCATCACCACCTATTGCAGGGACACCATGCTCCTGCCGGACGGCAAGACCGCCGACTGGGATCTGGTGGATCATAACGGCGCCGCGGCCATCGTGGCGGTGCATGAGGACGGGCGTCTGATCCTCGTGCGGCAGTATCGGAATGCCCTCGAGCGGGAGACCATCGAGATCCCCGCCGGCGGACTGAACCGTAATCCGGACGGAAGCAAGGAAGATACGAAGCTGGCTGCCCTGCGCGAGCTCAAGGAGGAGACGGGCTACGAAGCACAGGATGCGGAGCTGCTTCTCTCCATTTACACGACCGTCGCCTTCTGCAATGAGAAGATCGACATCTACCTCGCGACCGGCCTGAAGCGGCACGGCGCACAGCACCTCGACGAGGATGAATATGTAAATGTGGAATACTACACCCTCGAAGCGCTGCAAAAGAAGATCTTTGCATGTGAGATTCAGGACGCCAAAACCGTGGCCGGAATCCTGGCCTATGCGGCGAAAAACAATTGAGAAAATTTCTTGATCTATTTCTACAAAAATCAACATGGATAAATGGTGATATTTATCTCAGCCCCCACATGTAGGGGGCTGATTTTTTTATGTTACCCATATCTTGTGCCTGCCAAAAAGAGCCGAAATTTCAGCGGAATCTTGTGACAATTTGACAACTTGCAAAGGGAAAGGGGGCAAATTATAATGACATTTGTCGCTCAAGGGGGGAGATTATGTCACCCGGGCGAACGATCATTCGGGGGGCTGTACTATGAAAGAAATGGAAACTTTTATTTCGTATCTGGTGACAGAGCGGAATGTATCTGAGAATACTCTGCTTTCCTATCGCAGGGATCTGCGCAAGCTCGAGGACTACTGCAGGGAGCAGTCGATCACCCGGCCGGCTCAGGTATCGGCGTCCAATCTTCAGTCTTATCTCCTGTTTCTGGAGGATGAACACTTTAAAGCAGCAACCATATCGAGAAGCGTGGCGTCCATCCACGCCTTTTTCCAGTATCTGTACCGGGAGCACCTCGTCGAGGAGGACGTCTCCGAGTCGCTGCAGGCGCCGAAGATCGAAAAGCGCCCGCCCGAGATTCTGACCGTGGAGGAAGTGAACCGTCTGCTCGACCAGCCCTCGGGAAGCGAGCCGAAGGACCTGCGCGACAAAGCGATGCTCGAACTTCTCTATGCGACCGGGATCCGCGTATCGGAGCTGATCGGCCTGAAGGTGTCGGACATCGACCGCCGCAAGGATCTTCTGACCTGCGGAAAACGCACGATCCCCTACGGCGCCCATGCGCATGACGCGCTCCGCGTCTACCTGCAGTCCGGTCGAAGCGCCCTGCTTCGGGGCAAGGAGTCCGATATCCTCTTTCCGAGCTGCCTCGGGGAGCCGATGAGCCGTCAGGGCTTCTGGAAGCTGCTCAAGGCCTACGGCAAGAAGGCCGGGATCGAGAAGGATCTCACCCCCCACACCCTGCGCCATTCCTTCGCGGCGCACATGATGGCCGGCGGTGCCGACATCCGCAGCGTCTCCAAGATGCTCGGACATTCCGATGTCTCCACTACCCAGATCTATGCAAAGCTTGGCCAGAACGAGCTCCGCACCGTCTACGGGGCTGCCCATCCGAGAGGGTGATCCGGGTGGAGGATCCCTGCGGGGGATGCCTGCCGCTTGGTTGCATAAAGTGGTAGAAATGGATTATAATGTTCTTTCAGGGCTCGCAGAAAAAGCCCCATAGAGAAAGAGGAGAAAAGGTCACCCCGGTGGCCCGGAGGAAAAAATGAGTTTCGAATTTGTCAGAAAGCTTCCCACCCCCGATGAAGTCCGTGAGGAGCTTCCCGTACCCGAGGAGGTCCGGAAGATCAAGGAGCAGCGCGACGCCGAGATCCGCGATGTCATCACCGGCGCGAGCGATAAGTTCCTGGTCGTCATCGGCCCCTGTTCCGCGGACAATGAGGAGGCGGTCGTCGATTACGTGAACCGCCTTGCCAAAGTGAACGAGAAGGTGAAGGATCGCCTCGTCCTCGTTCCCCGCATCTACACCAACAAGCCCCGCACCACCGGAGAGGGCTACAAGGGCATCGTGCACCAGCCCGATCCCCAGAAATCCACCGATTTCAAGGCAGGCCTCATCGCCATGCGCCATATGCACATCCGCGCAGCCAGAGAGAGCGGTCTGACCGCGGCCGATGAGATGCTCTATCCCGAGAACTGGCGCTATGTTTCCGACCTTCTTTCCTACGTGGCCATCGGTGCCCGTTCCGTCGAGGACCAGCAGCACCGCCTGACCGTCAGCGGCTTTGATGTCCCGGCCGGCATGAAGAATCCGACCAGCGGCGATTTTTCCGTCATGATGAATTCCATCTACGCGGCGCAGCATCCCCATTCCTTTATCTACCGCGGATGGGAGGTCAATACCTCCGGTAATCCGCTGGCACATGCGGTTCTGCGCGGCGCTACCAATAAGCACGGCAACAATACTCCCAACTACCACTACGAGGATCTCGTGCGTGTCCTGGACATGTACGAGAAAATGGATCTCGTCAATCCGGCCGTCGTCGTGGACGCGAACCATTCCAATTCCAACAAGCAGTACGAGCAGCAGGTTCGCATCGTGAAGGAGATCCTGCACAACCGCCGTCTCAATCCCGGACTGCACCGGCTGGTGCGCGGCGTGATGGTGGAGAGTTACATTGTGGAAGGCAACCAGAAGGTGGGCGGCGGTGTCTACGGCAAGTCGATCACCGATCCCTGCCTGGGCTGGGAAGCCACCGAACAGCTGATTTACGACATAGCGGACAGTGAATAAAAAGATTTGGATCATTTTAACTGCATGCATGGGCGCCTTTGCTCTGCTCACGATCTTCTCCGCCGTCTATCTGCACCGGGTGAACCTGCGGATGGAAGCCATGGAGACCGAGTTCGGCTTTATGGGGGAGAATGTGCGCGTTACCTCGGAATCCATGCGCCTAGCGGCGCTGACTCCCGGAGAGATCCGGCTGGAGGAGGAGGACCCTTACGGACTGGGGATCCGTCCCAGGATCACCGGGGAGCTTGCCGGTCTGCTGATCGGCCCCGACACGGCCTATCGTGACCGGTATTACTCCGTATCGGACGCGGGCGACGCCTCCCTTCCCGGGGACGCCGCTTCGGAAGAGGCTTCCGACCCGGGAAAGCAGCAGCGCACCCTCGAGGACCTTGACCTGGAGGCACTTTCCGGACGGGGAAGTTCGGTTGCCGGGGAGACCCTGGCTGACCTGGCGGCCATGTTCGCGGACGGGGAGGAGACTTCCGCGGACGCACCGGATGCGGAAGGGTCCGGGGAAGATGCGGCTTCCGGAACGGCTTCGGATACGGAAGCGGACGGGGATACCGTGAAGGTCTATCTGACCTTCGACGACGGCCCCAGCACTTACACGGATGATATCCTCGACATTCTGGCCGCGTACGATGTGAAGGCGACCTTCTTCGTCGTCGGCCGGACCGATGAACACTCGCTCGAGATGTATCGCAGGATCGTCTCGGAGGGACATACCCTCGGGATGCATTCCTATTCGCACAAATACAGTGAGATCTATCGTTCGCTGGAGGCTTTTGACGCGGACTATACAAAGCTTTCCGATCTCCTTACGGAGACGACCGGCGTGACCCCGACCCTGTACCGTTTTCCGGGAGGGAGCAGCAACCGTGTGAGCGACCTGGATATCACGCTCTTTGAGGCCTACCTGAAGGGGAAGGGCACGGAGTACATCGACTGGAATGTGTCGGCGCAGGATGCGGTCAGCGGCACGGTGCCGCGCAAGACCATCGTGCGCAACGTACTGGACGGGATTCCGGGCAAGGACAAGGCCGTGGTGCTGATGCACGATGCCGGCGATAAGTACTCGACAGTTTTGGCATTACCTGAGATAATTGAAGGGATTCAGGAAATGGATCGGACGGAGCTTCTGCCCCTTTCGGGAGAGATTCCCGATGTCCGGCAGATCTCCGTAGAATAAACGAAAGTGAGGGTAGATATGGGATTTTTCGGTGACTTAAAGCAGGATTTGTCCCAGGCAGTGGAAGAACTGCTTCCCGAGGAACGAAAGGCGCAGGATCCGGCATTTGCGGATCTGCAGGACCGGGGACCGGAGACCGGGGAGGAGCTGCTTCGTGAGATGGAAGGTCTCCCGGAGGCGGTTCCGGAAGAGGTTCCGGCGCAGGCACCTGCCGAAGCGGAGGAGACCGACCTGAACGCACTGCTTGAGGAGGCACTTGGTAAGCTTCCGGACGGGGAGGATGCACCGCTGGTGCAGGAAGCACCTTTGGAGCAGGTTCAGACCCTGGAGCAGGAAGCGCCCGCCGGGACCGGGTTTGACATTGGCAGCACCCCTCTGAGCGCGGACGAGCCGGCTTTCCCGATGGAGGAGCAGGCACAGGAGGCTGCGGCGCATGTCGATGCCACCTGGGAGGATGCGCAGTCGGTGATGTCCGAGATGCTTTCCCCGGAGGAGCTGCCCGCAGCGGGACCGGAGATGATGGAAGCCGCCACGGGAGCGGAGTCCTACGAGATGCCCGTGCAGAAGCCCATGGAGGATCCGGAGCAGAGCCTGGAGGCCGCGATGGCGATGGGAGATGCCATCGATGCCGCCTTTGCCGATCTGGAAGCCTTCGGAGAGGCAGGCGCCGCGGAGGAGCCCGAAGCGGCGGAGACGGCGCAGGAAGCTGCGAGCTCGGCGGCGGATCTTACCGATACACAGATACCTTATTCAGCAGAAAATAATTATAAAGGAGCAGAGAAAATCATGGATTCTTCAGACGAGAGAAATTATTCCGAGGAGACCTCCGTTATCACCGGAGGCGTTGTACTGGACGGTAACCTGACCACCGAGGGGTCTCTGGACCTTCTGGGAACGGTTAACGGCAACCTGAGCGTCGGCGGCAAGCTGAACGTGACCGGCAGCATCACGGGCAATTCCAAGGCACGTGAGATTTTCGCGGAGAATGCGAAGATCTGCGGCGATCTGACCAGCGACAGCGCCATCAAGATCGGCGAAGGCACCGTCATCATCGGCAATATCACCGCACTGAGCGCAGCGATCGCAGGCGCGGTCAAGGGCGACATCGATGTCCACGGCCCCGTGATCCTCGATTCTACCGCCATCGTGATGGGCAATATCAAGTCCAAGTCCGTTCAGATCAACAACGGTGCTACCCTTGAGGGCAACTGCTCCCAGTGCTATGCGGACGTCAGCCCGACTTCCTTCTTCGACGAGTACAAGCCCGCGCAGAAGAAGGCGGACAAGTCCGACAAGTCCGACAAGGAAAAGTCATCCAAATAAGCAGCCGTCAGGCGACAGGAGAGGGACAGGTACGATATGCGTATATTGCTGAAACTCAGCGGAGAAGCGCTTGCAGGCCCGAAGAAGACCGGATTCGATGAGGATACGGTGCGGATGGTGGCGCTGCAGGTAAAAAAGGTAGTGGATGCGGGCACCCAGGTCGGCATCGTCATCGGCGGAGGCAATTTCTGGAGAGGACGGACCAGCGAGCACATCGACCGCACCAAGGCGGATCAGATCGGTATGCTGGCCACGGTCATGAATTGCATCTATGTTTCGGAGATCTTCCGCAGCGTCGGGATGATGACCAATATCCTGACCCCGTTTGAAGTCGGATCCTTCACGAAGCTCTTTTCCAAGGATCGCGCGAATAAATACTTTGCGCACGGACAGGTCGTCTTTTTCGCGGGAGGAACGGGACATCCCTACTTTTCCACGGATACCGGCGTGGTGCTGCGCGCGGTGGAGGTCGATGCGGACGAGATCCTGCTGGCCAAGTCCATCGACGGCGTGTACGACTGCGATCCGGCCGTTCATCCGGAAGCAAAGCGTTATGATGAGATCCATATCAATGATGTGATTGCGCAGAATCTTCAGGTGGTGGACATGACCGCCTCCATTCTCGCAAGGGACAATCACATGCCGATGCGGGTATTTTCCCTGAATGAAGAGGACAGTATCGTGAATACCCTGCAGGGCAAGTTCAACGGAACCAAGGTACTGGTAGACTGATCCGGGCTGCCCGCAAGCGGCAGAGAAAGGAAAAATTATGGACGCCAGAATACAGCCCTATGAAGAGAAGATGCAGAAGGCATTGAATTTCCTCGAGTCCGATTATGCGGCGATCCGTGCCGGACGCGCGAATCCGCATGTGCTCGACAAGCTGCGTGTGGACTATTACGGGACTCCGACCCCGATCCAGCAGGTCGGCAATGTCACCGTGCCTGAGGCGCGCATCATCCAGATCGCACCCTGGGAGAAAAATATGTTAAAAGAGATCTCGAAGGCCATCCAGACCTCCGATATCGGGATCAATCCGACCAACGACGGCAATGTGATCCGTCTGGTATTCCCGGAGCTGACCGAGGAGCGCAGAAAGGATCTGGTCAAGGAAGTCAAGAAGAAGGCGGAGGAAGGCAAGGTGGCGATCCGGAACATCCGCCGCGACGGCAACGATGCCTTCAAGAAGCTGTCCAAGACCGAGATTTCCGAAGATGAGATCAAGCAGCTTGAGGACGAGCTTCAGAAGCTGACCGATAAGTTTATCAAAAAAGTCGACGAGGCGATGGAAGAGAAGACCAAAGAGCTGATGACCGTGTAAACGAATGAGAGCTTTTGTAAAATCGGGTAGGGGATAGGTTTCTCCTACTCGATTTTTACACCGGGGCAGGAGCAGGGTCGCAAAAAAGCTCAGGTGCAGGGCGCATCCTTCGCGGAGGTTGAAAGAGCATGGATAATACACAGGAAATACGCGTTCCGAATCACCTGGCCGTGATTCTGGACGGCAACGGAAGATGGGCCAAAGCGAAGGGGCTGCCCCGCAATGCGGGTCATGTACAGGGCGCCAGAGTCGTGGAGGATATGTGCGAGATCGTGTACAACCACGGAATCCGCTATTTTACGGTCTATGCCTTCTCCACGGAGAACTGGAACCGGCCGGCGGATGAGGTGAATGCCCTCATGGATCTGCTGCGCAAATACATGAAAAACAGTATCAAACGCGCCATGAAGAACAATATGTGCGTGCGCGTGATCGGGGACAAGACCGCCCTCGCGCCGGATCTGCAGGAGAGCATAGCGGAGCTGGAGCGCACCACGGCGGGCAATACCGGACTTCATTTCCAGATCGCCATCAATTACGGCGGACGCGACGAGATCGTGCGCGCGGTGCGGAAGGTGGCGGGGGAGGTCCTGGCGGAGGGCGAGCCTGTGGAGTCCATCACTGCGGAGCGCCTTTCCGCAGCGCTCGATACCGGCGACCTTCCCGATCCGGATCTTCTGATCCGCACCTGCGGAGAGCAGCGGATCTCGAATTTCCTGCTCTGGCAGCTGGCCTATACGGAGTTTTATTTTACGGAGGTGGCATGGCCGGATTTTGACGAGGCGGAGCTCGAGAAGGCCATCGATGCCTACAACCACCGGGAGCGGCGCTTCGGAGGACTGAAAAACGCCGTCCACTGAATCCGGCGTGCTTCGGATCGGAGGATCCGAACGCTAAATTAGCGCAAAGTGAGGAACAGTCATGTTTTGGAAGAGACTTGCAAGCGGCATCGTGCTGCTGGTCGTCGCCATCGCCGGCATCGCGCTCGGTGGCTATGTGCTGGCGGGACTGCTTTTGCTGATATCGCTCATCGCCTATACGGAGCTTACGAAGGTGCTGGCCGGTGAGGAGAAATACCGCCCGTCGGCCCCGGATGTCATCGGACTGTGCGCGGTCGCCTCCTACTATGTCCTGACGGTTCTGTCCTATCATCCGACAGGAGCAATGGGGGAGGCCGTCCTGTCACAGCTTGGATACTGGGCGGTTCTGACCGCGGTCTTTGTCCTGGCAGAGCTTTTTGCCTATGTGCTGAAATTCCCGGCCTATGACGCGGACCGGATCGCGGGAGCGGTTTTTTCCTTCTTCTATGCGCCGGTGATGCTTTCCTTCCTCTATCTGCTGCGGGAACTTCCCGGGCGGTCGTTTCTGGTCTGGCTGGTGCTGATCAGCTCCTGGGGATGCGACACCTGCGCCTACTGTGTGGGCAAGCTCATCGGAAAGCGCAGGATCTTCCCGGTGCTCAGCCCCCACAAATCGCTGGAAGGCTGCATCGGAGGCGTTCTGGGAGCGGCGCTGATCGCCTTCCTGTACGGGGTATTTTATGTTAACCGGGTGCTGGGGGAGACCGGCATGACCGTGCCCCTTCTGATCGCGCTGGTGGCTGCGGTCGGAGCGGTGATGAGCATGGTCGGAGACCTGGCGGCCTCCGCCATCAAACGCAACAAGAACATCAAGGATTACGGCCGGCTGATCCCCGGACACGGCGGGATCATGGACCGCTTTGACAGTGTGATCGTGACGGCGCCGGCAACCTTCCTGCTGGTGGTGCTGCTGATCTAGGGCGCCTGCCGGGGAAAGAGAAGACTATCATGCAGCAGAGCAAAAACGGAAAAAAGAAAATTGCGATCCTCGGCTCTACCGGGTCGATCGGCACCCAGACGCTCGAGGTCGTGCGCACGCATGCGGAGGAGCTCGAGGTGGTGGCGCTGTCCGCGAACCGGAGCGCAGAGCTCATCGAGAAGCAGATCCGGGAGTTCCATCCCCGTCTCGTCGCCATGGCTTCGGAGGAAGCGGCGGCGGATCTTCGGACGCGCGTGCGGGATCTGGACGTAAAGGTGGTATCCGGGATGGACGGCCTGCTGGAGCTTGCCGTGCTGCCGGAAGCGGACGTGCTTGTGACAGCCATCGTCGGCATGATCGGCATCCGCCCGACCATCGCCGCGATCGAGGCAGGCAAGGACATCGCGCTGGCCAATAAGGAGACCCTGGTGACCGCGGGGCATATCATCATGCCGCTGGCGCGGGAGCGGGGCGTGCGGATCCTGCCGGTGGACAGCGAGCATTCGGCGATCTTCCAGAGCCTTCAGGGCGGGGATCACGCGGCCTTCGCCCGCAGCGAGAGCGGGGTTCCGACCGGGATCTCGAAGCAGCGCATCTTGCGCATCCTGCTGACGGCTTCGGGCGGACCGTTCCGCGGAATGAGCCGGGAGCAGCTTGCGGGGAAGACACCCGAGGATGCCCTGAAGCATCCGAACTGGAGCATGGGGCGCAAGATTACGATCGATTCTGCAAGCCTGGTCAACAAAGGACTCGAGGTCATGGAGGCTAGGTGGCTTTTTGATGTGGATCTGGATCGCATCACCGTGCTCGTGCATCCGCAGAGCATACTGCACTCGGCGGTGGAATTCGTCGACGGCGCCGTCATCGGTCAGATGGGGACCCCCGACATGAAGCTGCCCATCGAATATGCGCTTTTCTATCCGGACCGGCGCCCGATGGATACGCCGCGCCTGGATCTGTTCAAAGTGGCGTCCCTTACCTTTGAGCGGCCCGATCCCGAGACCTTTGAGGGGCTTAAGCTGGCGCTGGAAGCGGGGCGCATCGGCGGAAGCATGCCCACCGTCTTCAATGCCGCCAACGAGCTGGCTGTGGCGCGCTTTCTGGATCACCGGATCGGATTCCTTGACATCTACGAGATGATCCGCCGCTCCATGGAGCAGCACAAAAATATCGAAAACCCTTCCGTGGAGGAGATCCTCGCCGCGGAGGCGGAGGTAAATGATTTATGGCAACACTGATCTGGTTTTTGCTGATCTTCAGCGTGGTGGTCATCTCGCATGAGTTCGGCCACTATATCATCGCCCGCGCGAGCGGGATCCATGTGATGGAATTCTACGTGGGCTTCGGGCCGACGCTGTTTCATTTTGACAAAGGGGGCACACGGTATTCCCTGAAGCTCCTGCCGCTGGGCGGCGCCTGCGTCTTTGAGGGGCAGGACGGCATGATCGAAGGGGAGGAGCAGGGGGAAGGATCCTTCCTCAAAGCCAGTGTCTGGAGCCGTTTCGCGACGGTTCTGGCGGGCCCCTTCTTCAATGTGCTGCTCGGCTTTCTGCTCGCCTTCATCATGGTGAATTTCATGGCCATCCGGGATCCCGTGGCCACCGAAGTGCTTCCGGGAGGAGCGGCGGAGGAGGCGGGCCTTAAGGCCGGGGACCGGATCCTGGCGCTGAACGGCACCCGGATCTGTCTCTACGAGGACATCACGCTCTTCAATGTCCTGAACGAGGGCAAGACTGCGCTGGTGACCTACGAGCGCGACGGGGTAACGGCACAGACGACCCTGACGCCGAAGTACAGCGCGGAGTACGGACGCTACATGCTCGGCATCTCCAACGCGGATTTCATCGAGCTCAAAGGAGCGGACTATTTCCGCTACACCTGGTATGAGGTGCGCTACAATCTGAAGGCCACCTACGGAAGCCTGGGCATGCTCTTCCGCGGCAAGGTATCCAGACAGGACGTGGCCGGACCGGTGGGGATCGCCGTCAATGTCGTCGGTGAGACCTACGAGCAGACGCGTGAATACGGGATGTCCACCGTCGTCCTCAACATGCTCAATATCGCCCTGATGCTGACCATCAATCTCGGGATCTTAAATCTTCTGCCGATCCCCGCGCTGGACGGCGGACGCCTGATCTTTATCCTGCTCGAGATCCTGCGCGGCAGGCCGGTTCCGCCCGAGAAGGAGGCGATGGTGCATTTTGTCGGCATGATGTTCTTCATGGTGCTCGTGGTGGTCGTCTTTTTCAACGATCTGCGCAATGTCTTCGGGTTCTGAGATAGGAATGGTTATGAATTATTTTTCGGCCCATATCGGCGGGAGCGGACGCATCCTGCTGCAGCAGGTGACCATAAAAAGCCTCGGGGTCCCCGTTTTTCTGGGCGTGATCCTGCCACGGGAGGACGCGGCAGAGCTTCGCCGCCTTTCGGCCTGGTTCCGGAACCGGGCGGTGCCGGAGCTGCAGGGAAAGGGTGCGGAGCGTGTCTTTCTCCTCGGGGAGGAATGTGCTTCCCAGCTGCCCGAAGGCACTTGTTTTGCCCTCTGCGCCGGGGAAAATGCATATCTTTGCAGCGCGGAAGACCAGGTGCTGTGTCAGATCCTCTCCGTCTTTGGCCGGACGCGCCTGACGGGCCTGACGGGAGCGGGACAGGGCGAGCGGCTGAGCATCGTGTTGTCCCAGAGGAATCAATTGCTCCTGTGCCCGCAGCGGTGGACCCTGGACCGGAAGATCCGGGAGCGGATCGCCGAGGGGGCGGTGCCGGACGCGGAAGAGGAGCTTGAAGCGTTTCTGCGGGAGCTGGCCGCGGCAGGGGCACCGGAAGATGCAGGTGGGGCGGCGCCGGAGAACGCGATCCTTCTGGTGGTGAGGTAGCGCCCGTGCGGGCGGGGAAAGGATATGTCAGTCCATGAAGTTTGAAGAACAGTTTGAACCGCCGGTGCTCATCGGCGAGGGGGCCTTCGGAAGGGTCTACCGCGTGAAGGACCGCAAAAGCGGCGCCGTGCAGGCACTGAAGGTGACGGAGCATGAGCCGGTCTGGCAGCAGGAGAAGCGTTTTCTGTCCCTGGCGGAGCATCCGCTTTTCCCGAAATGTCTGGATGCGGGGGCGGAAGACGGAAAATATTACATCCTCATGGAATACATCTGGGGCGAGCCTTTGGACGTCGTGCTGGATCGCCGGCGGGGCTTCGGCCAGACCGACGGCGTGCGTCTCGGACTGTCGGTCGCGGACGGCCTGGCCTGGCTTCAGGAGCAGGACGGGAAGATCCTGTTCCGCGATCTGAAGGCGGAGAATCTGATCCTGCAGCCGGACGGAAACGTGCGACTGGTGGATTTTGGCAGTGCATGCATGCTCGAGGAGGCGGCCTTTTCCAGATCCGGAACGCCGGGAGCGGCCGCGCCCGAGCAGCTTTCCGATGATGGCAAGACCGGTACCTACAGCGATGTCTATGCCTTCGGACGGCTCCTGCACTATCTGATCACCGGGGAGAACCCGCTCTACGCGGAGCCGGAGCCGCTGCGCACCATAGATCCCGGGTTCAGCGCCTGCCTGGAGCTACTGCTGGAGGACTGCCTGCGGCCCGCGGGGGAGGAGCGCCTTCCCGACATGTACTGCGTGCTGGAGCGTCTGATGGAGATCGTGACCGCTTCCCCGAGGGACTACCGCCGCATGGAGAAGGAAGCGAATGCGCGCCTTTCGGGAAGATACGGAACGGAAGGCGATGTGTCCTACACGAAAAATGTGCGCTGACGGAGCTTCGGCCGAAAACGTATCGGTGGATTTTGCCGAAAAATGAAGAAAAAATGAGCCGGAATGAGGCGTTTTTTTCATTGAAAAAGAAAGGCCATCCGACTATACTGTTTTTGGTGCATTTCGGAAAGAATTTCCGGGCAATAGATAATTACACAGGAAAAGGAGATTTCAGCATGCGTTTTTTCATTGACACAGCAAATGTAGACGAGATCCGTGAAGCCAACGATATGGGTGTGATCTGCGGAGTTACCACGAACCCCTCCCTGATCGCAAAGGCAGGCAGAGATTTTAACGAGGTCATCAAGGAGATCACCTCCATCGTCGACGGACCGATCAGCGGCGAAGTGAAGGCTACCACCGTGGACGCTGAGGGTATGATCAAGGAAGGCCGCGAGATCGCGAAGATCCATCCCAACATGGTCGTCAAGATCCCCATGACCGCAGAAGGCCTCAAGGCTACGAAGGTTCTGTCCTCCGAGGGCATCAAGGTCAATGTGACCCTGATCTTCTCCGCAAACCAGGCGCTTCTGGCTGCAAGAGCAGGCGCTGCCTATGTATCTCCTTTCCTTGGCAGACTCGATGACATCAACGAGCGCGGCGTGGATCTGATCCGCGAGATCGCTGATATCTTCGCTGTCTCCGATATCGAGACCGAGATCATCTCCGCATCCGTCCGCAACCCGATCCATGTGACGGACTGCGCACTTGCAGGCGCTGACATTGCCACCGTTCCCTTCGGTGTCATCAAGCAGATGGTGAATCACCCTCTGACCACCGCCGGCATTGAGAAGTTCCAGGCAGACTACAAGGCTGTCTTCGGCGAGTAATCTTCCGGAAGAAAATGGAAACGGACGCCCCGCGTTTTTGCGCGGGGCGTTGACATTTTTTCCATTTGGAAGGAAAATAGATACAAATAACGGAATACAGACAGATTTGTCATTTGGATTTATCAGGTATCGGGGTTTATGGGGAAGACATTTGTGTAATTCATTGTCAGCTGTTATGCAGAGACTTCCCTGGGGGAAGTTTTTTGTTTCCCCTTTTTTCTGAGAGGTTCCTCGGGGGAGGACGGAAGAAGCGCGGACGCTGTCTGCAGGCACGAGAATAACTTCGAAAGGAAACGGACTCATGAAAAATTTCACACTGAAGAAAATGCTCATTCTCTTTGCGATGGTTCCGCTGATCACCGCGATCGTGGTCCTTGCGGTGTTCAACATGCTCTACATGCGCAGTGCGCTCGGAACGCAGGTGAGGAACACGCTGCAGGTCGCCGCGACCGATCTGTATGAATATTATATCTATGACCTGAACAATCAGGAAAATCTGGTGGATGGATGGATTGAATATGAGACGGACTACATCGATCACCTGAAGGATCAGGGCGTGGAGCTTACCATGTTCAAGGGGGATACGCGGTTCTGTACCTCCATCAAGGACGCGAGCGGAAAGCGGATCGAGGGAACGAAAGCCTCCGATGCGGTCATCCGTGAGGTTATACAGGAGGGGAAGACCTATTTTTCGGACGATGTCGTCATCAACGGCGAGCATTATTATGTGTACTATGTTCCGCTCAAGGATGCTTCCGGTGCAGTCCTCGGCATGGCCTTCGCCGGCAGGACCACTGCGGAAGTACAGGCGATGGTTAACCGCAGTGCACTGGTGACGCTCGGTATTTCCGCGGTGCTTTTGATCCTGTTCATCGTACTGTGCCTGATCCTGGCCAGGAAGGTGTCGGATCCCATCCGGGATTGTGCGGATACGCTGGAGAAGATCGCCGGTGGCGACCTGAATGTGCAGGTGGATGCACAGTCCCATATCGAAGAGACGAAGGAACTCATCCACGCTTCGGGTACGCTTCATGAGAAGCTCTCCGAGATCCTTGGAACGATCCGGAATGTCAGTATGCAGCTCAATGACGATGCCCAGAATGTCCATACGCTGGCCGAGACCAGTGCGGACAATGCAGGTCAGATTTCCACCACGATGGAGGATCTCGCCAACGGCGCGACCTCTCTTGCGGAGAATGTGCAGGATATCAACGAGCAGGTGGTGCATATGTCGGAGACGATCGATTCCCTGACCGAGAGCTCCTCCGCCCTGTCCGTATCCTCCGAGAATATCAAGAATGCCAATACCGAGGCACAGAAATACATCGATAAGGTGTCCGGTTCCTCCCTGCAGAGCGTGGAGGCAGTTGGAGACATCTCCCGTCAGATCACCGAGACCAATGAAGCGGTACAGAAGATCCAGAACGCAGTGGAGATGATCACTTCCATCGCAGGCCAGACCAATCTCCTTGCACTCAATGCCTCCATCGAGGCGGCCAGAGCAGGAGAGGCGGGCAGAGGCTTCGCTGTCGTCGCGACCGAGATCGGCAACCTTTCGACCCAGTCGAGCAGCTCCGCTTCCGACATCAAGACGATCGTGGAGGAGATCATCGAGAAATCCGAAGCGTCCGTCAAGCTCTCCGGAACCGTTGCGGAGACCATTCGCGAGGAGCAGGGCTTCATCAGCGAGACGCAGGAGAAGTTCCGCACGCTCAACGAAGAGATCGAGGCATCGCTTCAGCAGATCCATCAGGTTGCTGCAAATGCGAAG
Organism: Lachnospiraceae bacterium; assembly: GCA_017544405.1. Lineage (GTDB taxonomy): Bacteria > Bacillota > Clostridia > Lachnospirales > Lachnospiraceae > AC2028. The sequence continues at coordinate 1,975 of JAFYEE010000148.1, read as the reverse complement.
TCCCTGGATGAGGTGCGTGATGTGATCGCTCAGGCGGTTCAGGATCTGAGTGCCATCTCCGAGGAAAATGCAGCCTCCAACGAGGAAGTCAGCGCTTCCCTGACCGGAATCGCCCAGTCCGTGAACGATATCACTGTCAGCTCCGATTCGACGCAGTCCAATGCGGGCAGACTGGTAGACGCGATCGGTTATTTCCGCTGATCCGATTCCGGAGAATCCATAGATTCCAAATGCGGATCGATCCTGTGAGGACAGAGAAAGGACCATGCCGGCAGCTGCCGGTATGGTCCTTTTTTTCGGGGGAAGAGCGGGTTTTTCTTGCAAACGCAGGAGGAATTTGATACAATATCTTGCGATTGTGACCATAAGATAGAAAACGCCCCTGCGGCGTGCATTTTATGAGTTAGTATTTGAAGGAGGATACGCAGATGAGCGTACAGGTTGAGAAGTTAGAGGGCAGCATGGCGAAGCTGACCATCGAAGTGTCCGCAGAGGATTTCGAGAAGGCGATCGAGAAGGCCTATCACAAGCAGAAGAATCAGATCGTGATTCCCGGCTTCCGCAAGGGTAAGGCACCCCGCGCCGTGATCGAGAAGATGTACGGCAAGGAGGTCTTCTACGAGGAGGCGATCAACGAGGCGGTTCCCGAGGCTTATGAGAAGGCTTATGACGAGTGCGGTGAGGATATCGTATCCTCCCCGAAGATCGAGATCGTGAAGGCGGAAGCCGGAGAGAATCTGGTATTTACCGCGGAGGTGGCGCTGAAGCCCCCTGTGACCCTGGGCGAGTACAAGGGCATCGAGATCGATAAGGTGGAGACCGCAGTCTCCGACGAAGAGGTCGAGGAGAAGATCAAGAAGAATCTGGACCTGCAGGCCCGTTATGAGACCGTGACCGATCGCGCCGTACAGGATGGCGATCAGGTGATCCTTGACTTTGAAGGCTTTGTCGACGGTGTGGCTTTCGAGGGCGGCAAGGGAACGAATTACAGTCTGGGCATCGGCTCCGGCCAGTTCATCCCCGGCTTCGAGGAGCAGTTGGTAGGCGCAGAGCTCGAGAAGGAGCTGGATGTCAACGTGACCTTCCCCGAGGACTACCAGGAGAAGACGCTGGCCGGCAAGGCAGCTGTCTTCAAGTGCACCGTGCACGAGATCAAGCAGAAGCTCGTTCCGGAGCTGGATGATGATTTTGCGGGCGATGCAGGCTTTGATACCGTTGCGGCTTACCGCGAGAATGTCCGCGCGGAGCTGGAGACCGCAAAGGTAAGCGAAGCGAACAGCGCGAAGCAGGATGCCGTTCTGGACAAGGTCATCGAGCATGCGACGCTCGAGATCCCCGAGGCAATGCTCGAGACCGAGAAGCGCAGCATGCTGAACGATTATGCGCAGCGCCTTCAGTCCCAGGGCCTTCGTTTTGACCAGTATCTGCAGTATACCGGCATGACCAGAGAGAAGATGATGGAGCAGATGACGCCGCAGGCTGAGTCCCGGATCCGTTCCAGACTGGTTCTCGAGGCGATCGCGGAGAAGGAGAACATCACCGTTTCCGATGAGGATCTTGATTCCGAGCTGAAGACCATGGCAGAGGCCTATGCGCTTGAGGCGGACAAGGTGAAGGAGATGCTCGGCGAGGAAGGCATCAAGCAGGTGACCGATGATGTCCGCATCAAGAAGGCGCTGGAGTTTATCACCGATGCCGCTGTTGAGAAATAATCTCGGGAGTTTAAGAAAACTTAACCGCAGGTTTATTGCACTTCCCGTGACATGAAGTAAAATAGGGAGTGATGATGCCGAACGAATCTTCCGCATCGTCACTCCTTTCTTGACAAAAAGCAGAATCTTCGGACCTGTGACGAACGGACCCCGGATTTTGTCAGGATAAGAGAATACCAAAGCGAAAGGAAGTAAAAATATGAGTTTAGTGCCTTATGTCATCGAACAGACCAGCAAGGGCGAGAGATCCTATGATATTTATT
>JAFYEE010000147.1 GCA_017544405.1 Lachnospiraceae bacterium | reverse complement strand
GAGTGCATTTTCTTCGATGACATGGAGCGCAATGTAAAGGGCGCAATTGGCTGCGGCTTCCACGCCTTCGTCTTCACGACGCAGGAGCAGGCCGAGGCGGACATCGCAAGCCTCGTGACCGTATGACAGTTTAAAGGAGTGCCTCGCTTCGGCATATGCGTACATAAAAAGCAGGACCCGCGGGTCCTGCTTTTTTGTGTGATAACAAATCCGGTAGGGATGCTTCCGACCTTCGAAGCGTATGCGTTCGTCAGTCCTCTCTGTCGGTGTTTTCCGCGGCCTGCGTCTGCCCGTCTTCCTCGGAAGCGCTGCCTTCCTCCTCCGGCGGCAGTACCGGATCTCCGATGGTCGGCTTTCCCTTCAGGCGGTCGTACATATAGATGTACAGCCAGGCCATGATCGGGATCACCATCGTCGCAAAGAGGCACAGGGCGAAGAGTCGTCCGCTGCTGCTCGGGTCGAAGAGGGCTGCGATGAGTGTGATCAGATACATGCATACCAGCAGGACCACCACCAGGAGCGCTGCGATGCGCTTGGGTGTCATTTTTACGGGGGGCTTCTTTTCCTTGTCTTCCATTTGCTTCTTTCCTCTTGTTTTTATTTTATCTTAACCCGTTCCTCGCTCAGCGCAAAATACAGCATGGAGACGATGGCCAGCAGGATGATCAGGACTGCGGTGAGAACGCCCCAGACCGTCGCGGTGAAAAAGTCGAAGGCCGTCAGCACCTGAACGGCAGCCAGCACGGTTCCGAGGATCGCGATCGTCTGCTCCTGGGAGTGGCGCTTGAAGGTATGCTCCATGTCGCGGGAGACGGATACGATGTCATTCATGCTGTTCATGGCAAGTGCCCTTCGCCCGGAGGCGGGGATCCCGATCTCGTAGTCCGTCAGGTCCTCCCGGGACAGGATGCGCAGCGTGATCTCGCGCGGGCCGAAGCGGATCCGGATCTTGTCATTCTCGGAGACGCCGATCAGGCTCATCATGTTGCTGTTGAGTCTGACGACATTGTTCTTGTCATCGGTATCGCCGGCCCAGCAGGTCTTCAGGATGTACTCGGCCTGGCCGATGGCCTTGCGGTAGACCGCTTCCCGCAGGCCGGTGCGGAAGGCGCGTATTCTTTCGCGCAGCGTCTTCCTTTTCCGTTCCTTTTTCGGAATGCGGATCAGCTGGATCCCGGAGTAGACACCGATCTCGGTCAGATGCCGGGTCACGCGCTCACAGGATCTTTCAAAGATCTGCCTGCGTTCCTCGCTTTCAAAGGTGTCGCGGAGCATATAGTACGCCTGCCCGGAGACTTTTTCGTAGCAGGTGTCAAAATCCTTCTGCAGGGCCGGGTCCGTGATCCGGTCGCAGATCCTCCGGTATTCTTCCGCGCGGATCGACTTTAACGGTTTCTCCAGATACCCCATCATCAGGCGGTAGTAGCGGGGAAGCATCACCTTCTGCGCACCCCGGTTGCCGCGCTTATCCTTCACGCGCCCGTTGTCCCCGTAATCGGCGTTTTCGAGGTTTAAATACATGCGGGAATCGGCATAGGGGTTGAAGATCAGATACTCATAATGTCTGCTCAGCGGAAGCTTTTCCCGGTACAGGGAAGTGGAGAGGAGCACCCGGTGTACCTGATCTGCCTTGGGGATCCCGATATCATAGGATTCCTGCCGGGACTCATAGACGACGATGGGGGCTCCGAAAAGGCCCGGCGTCTCTTCCGTGTGCTCATACCATTCGCGGCCGTAGAGAAGCTCGATCATACGGTTGGTCAGCATGACAAAATCCGATGCAGGAAGCGGGATCTTTCGCTCGGATAAAAAGTCTTCCAGCTCCTTTCCCGAGGCTTTCGAAATCGGATAGCACCGGACGGTCTCATGACTCCCGTTGTAGGAGAGAAGGTGCAGAAAGGCATTCGGTGAAAAGGAGGTATCCTCCGCCGGCACTTCGATCTTGTCCTGCGGGATCTGGGAACCGGCCGCAGCCTGAAAAATGCGGTATACCTCGCATTTTTCGGAGAGCCAGTCCATGCCGGATAAGGTATGGAGCAGCCTTCGGAGCGCCGTGACGGTGCGTTCCCGGTAGGCTTTCTCCGGTTCGGTTTTTCCCAGGATCCTCGGATCCAGGGTCAGCTGCAAAACAGCGGTATCGGGACCGGTCGCTTCCGAAGGAAGCTTCTCCGAAAGCCCGGGATCGGGGGCAAAGGGGCGCACCAGAACGCATGCGGAGGTGTAATCTTCGAAGGTGTATTCCCAGAGGCCGGTGGTCAGCTTTTCCAGAAACGCGCTGCTCTCGGAAGGACCGGAGAGGGAAAGGACGGCTTTTCGGCCCTTGCAGTCGCCGGTGTTAAGCAGGACCAAAACGGCAGGCTTTTTCCCGGCACGCTTTTTTTCGGAAGTCTTTTTTCCGGAAGACTTCCGGCCCGAAGAGACGCGCACCGTCTCACAACCGGTCTCGCGGCTGAGCGCACGTACAAACGGGAAGGGCCGGAGCGGGCAGATGGCTGCTCCGACGGTTTTGAGACGCTTGCAGGACTTCGAGAGCTGTGCGATGAGGGCCTCGAATCCTTCGAGCAGAAGCAGGAGATTCTCTTCCTACTCCGGATCCCGGTAGGCGCGGTTTATCTCCAGCTGCACGCCGGCGGCGCCGGTTCTGCCCGTAATGCTCTTCGTGACGGTATTTTGCGAGCCGGCATCAAAGATCCGGTTTTTTACAACGTCCCGGTAAGGAGCATCTGCTTTTGCAAAGAGCGGTTCAAAGATCCCCTCGATGAGGCCTGGGACAAAGCGGTATTCATGCAGCGAAGGGTCCGGTTCGCCCACGATCTCCCCGTCGGCAGTTTTATCGGGCGCGGTACCGATCTCCAGGGCGTATTCCCGCTCCGCCGAGGCGCCGTGCAGATCGATCACAAAGCGGATGCCGTGGGCTTCCACATATTCGGCCAGGGCCTGCTGGTACGGGTTTTGCTCGTAGGGATCATAGTTGGGATCCGATGTATCCGCGCAGGTAGAGCAGATCACGTGGCAGCCGGTGACTTCGTGCAGATACAGCGCGATGCCGCCGGTGTACAGATCCGCCCACTTGCGCTTTCCGTTTCGGAAATGATCGACGGCGTGCGGTGCGGAGACCAGAATGGGAATCCGCCCTTCCCGGAAAAAGAAGGAAGCCTCGTCTTTTTTTTCATCGCCGGAACCCGCAAGCTGCGCTTCCAGCGCTTTGAGTTGTTCGATTACAGTGTTCAAAATGATCTCCCATCCGGGACAAAGGGTCCCGTTTTTATTGTTCTTCCGGCAGATAATACAGCGCGGCTTCGGAGAAACGCTGCTCGGCAAAGCCCGCCTCCTTCAGATCCTCCACATAATCCGCGTAGGAGCCGTAGGCAAAGATGTAGCAGGCCTGCGGGTCGATGCCCGGCACCGAGACAAAATGGTAATTGCCGAGGTGGGAGGAGCTGTGATAGCCGAAGGTAGCGGGATCCTCGACAGCAAAGGGCGATGTGCCGCTCCCCAGAAGGTAATAGATCGCAGGCTCCGAGCAGTAGACCTGCCGCCCTGCGAGCGAAGGGGACTGCGCTACGAACGCAAAGGCATCCGCCACCTCATAGCCGAAGTACATCTGCGGGTAGGTGTCCCGCGTAAAATCACGCTCATAATACAGGAAGAACCTTGCGGATGAGGTCAGGTACCAGACCAGGATCCCCGTGGCGAAAAAGGGAAGGGCAAGGCGCGTGTACTTGGTCAGCTCCGCGGCCTTTGTAAAGGGGACGGCCAGGTCTCCCCGCAGGAGCCGCTGCAGACCGTCCAGTCCGCTTACCGTGAGGAAAACCAGCGGGAAAAAGGCACTGTTTAAGGTATAGGTATGGGTCTCGATGCAGCTCTCAAAGAGGAGGATCGAGAGGAGCCACAGCAGGACGATGCAGTGCGGCGCGAAGGAGCGGCGCCGGACGGACCGGGCCAGACGCATCACCTCCCGCAGGAAACCGGCGATCAGAAACGGCAGACTGATCAGATACAGATTCGCGAAGCCTGGAACCGAATCAAAGAGCAGATCATCCCCGATCAGGAGATGGCGCAGCATGGCTCCGACCTTAGGCAGGGAGGGCACCCCGAGCTCGCTTCCGCGGTAGCGCGCGAGCTTCGTCAGGGTAAAGATCCCGAGCTTTGCTTCCGGAAGGTCCAGCAGATTCGTCAGCTGGATCCATACAAGCGGCAGGGCCAAAGCCAGAAGCACAAACCCCATAAGCAGCCATTCCCGCAGGGAAAAGCGCTTTGCCGCGAGGCTGTAGAGGAGCAAAAAAAGCAAAAAGAGCGGCAGGATCACGTAGGAGAGCACGTAGGTGTACAGCACGAGACCGCCGATGAGACCGATTACCGGGAAGCAAAGCAAAGGGGAACGGTCCGCCTCCTTCGCCCGGTTCCCCGCGCGGATCAGCAGATCGAGGAAAAGCGCGGACATTCCCAGCATGAGATTGCAGTCGTAGGCGAAGCGGGAGGCGAGGACAAAATAGGGACAGATCACGATCAGAAAGCCCGTGATCAGGCCGTGGTATCCTTCTCTTCCGAAGCAGCGCTCTGCAGCATCTGCGCCGCACACAAAGGTGAGGATCCCGAAAAGCGCGGCCGGGAGGCGCAGAAGGAATTTGTGATAGCCGAAGATCCGGAAGAGCCCCGCGCACAGAAAGGCGTAGAGGCTGCTCTGCCCGGAGCCGTAATTGGTCAGGTACAGGGGCCAGGACTTGAGATACCGGTCCACGCCCCAGCCGGCCAGGCACAGCGCGTCATACCCGGCTCCGGCCTCGTCGAGATTGTACCCGTAGGGGAGATCCGTCAGCCGGAAAAAGCGGGTGAAGAGAAGCACTGCCAGAAGAAGCAGGTACAGCCCGGTCTTGAGGGGGTATTTTTGTATGTAATTTTCCTTTGTAAGGTGGGAAATGCCGGATGTACTCATAAAAATCATTATAACATAACAAATCGAACTATCCCTAGAGAATTGTGCTATAATACAAGGTAGTTTTTTGCTCGAAAGGAATCTACAGGATAAAGAGGGACATCCATGGCAGGCACAGTACTGGAATATCTGTCGGAATACGGGGGCGACTCCTTCGGGGAGCTTCCCTTTCACGACGTGGACAGCCTGATCCTCTCGCAGTTTTGTTATCTGAAATTCGACGGACTCGTTCCGGGGCCGGAAGAGCGGAAGGATTATGTCAGTCTGTCGCAGCTGCGGGAGCATCCGGACTTTGACCGGCTTTTTTCAGACATTCGCTATGAGAAGCCGAACCGGCTCCTCTTTGAGCGCATGGCAGACAGCCGGCGGTTTGGGGAACTGAAGCTGAACTATTACGAGAATATCATCGAACACGACACGGAGGTACAGTTTTCCGCCGTGACCTTCCTGCTTCCGAACGGGGTCATCTACGTGGCTTTCCGCGGAACCGATGAAAATATGGTCGGCTGGAAGGAAGACTTCAACATGACCTTCATGGACGTGGTGCCGGCCCAGATCCTCGCCGTGAAGTATCTGAATGAGGTGGCGCGGACCTTCGAGGGGGATTTCCTCGTCGGCGGACATTCCAAGGGAGGGAACCTCTCCGTATACAGCGCCATGCACTGCGAGGAAGAGGTACGGCAGCGGATCCGCCTCATCTATTCCATGGACGGACCGGGCTTTCGCAGGGAGGTTCTGAGCCAGGGGGCGTACCTTGAGATCCGGGACCGGATCGTGAAGCTCCTGCCCCAGTCGAGTCTGGTGGGGATGCTGATGGAGATCGATGACCGCTACGAGGTCATCAAGAGCAACAGCTTCGGTCTGACCCAGCACAATCCCTACACATGGGAGATCGAGGGGGCCGAGTTCGTCCGTGAGGGCGAGATCGATCCGCGCGCCAAGGCGATCGACCTGGCCGTCAACGAATGGATCCTCGGGCAGGATGAGGAGAACCGCAAGCGCTTCGTGGATACGGTCTATCAGATCTTTGATTCCTGCGAGGCGAACACACTGATCGAATTTGCTTCCGGTCGCAGCCGGAATCTCAACAAGGTCCTCTCCACCCTGCGCGGGCAGGACGAGGAGACGATCCGGATGCTGCGGCGGATCATCCGCAATCTGGTGGATCTGGGAGCGATGCATATGAAGGCGGAATTCCTGACGGAGGCAGAGTCGAAGCGCCGCCGGCAGAGCGCCCGTTCCCAGGAGCTGTGGAACAGTCTGACGGAAGCGGGTGCGCGCACGCTCGAGCGCATCAAAAAGGAGTCCCTTCTGAAGAGTGAAAAGCATCTGAAGCGGGGATCCGAAGGAAAGGAAACAGGGAATGGAGAGAATATCTGAGGAGCTGATGGCGCAGCTGAATGTCGAGACGGCCTTTACCATCCGCCTCGGAAGCCTGGAGATCCCGGTCGCGGAATCGACCGTGATCAGCTGGGTGGTCATCGGGATCATTCTGGTGCTGAGCCTGTATCTGACACACGGGCTGCAGGTGCGGAATATTTCGAAGAGGCAGGCGCTGGCGGAATTTATCGTGACGAAGCTCGACGATATGGTGACGGGCATGATCGGGGAGGAAGGGAAGGAATACGTTCCCTACCTGATCACGGTGCTTCTGTTTATCGGCCTCGGCAATGTGATCGGACTGTTCGGCATGAAGCCGCCGACCAAGGACCTGAACGTGACGGCCGGGCTCGCGATCATGAGCATCGTGGTCGTGCAGATCGCCTCCATCCGCCGCAAGAAGGTGAAGGGCTGGCTGAAGAGCTTTACGCAGCCCATGGCCGTGGTCACGCCCATCAATATCCTCGAGCTGGTGATCAAGCCCCTGTCGCTGTGCATGCGACTCTTCGGCAACGTTGTCGGTGCCTTCGTCATCATGGAGCTTCTGAAGACCATCGTACCGATCCTGGTCCCGGCCGTATTCAGCCTGTATTTTGATATCTTTGACGGACTGTTGCAGGCCTATGTATTTGTATTCCTGACCAGTATGTACATACGGGAAGGTATTGAATAAATGACACATCTGTCGAAAATCAACGCAGAAACATAAAAAGAAGCGGAGGAAAAAATTATGGTAGCACTTGGAGCTGGTATTGCGGCACTTTCTTGTATCGGAGCGGGACTCGGACTGGGGATCGCCACGAGTAAGGCATGTGAAGCGTGTGCGAGACAGCCGGAGGCGGACGGCAAGATCATGAAGCTGCTGCTTCTGGGTGGAGCACTTGCGGAGGCAACCGCCATCTACGGCTTTGTCATCGGTATTCTGATCATTCTGTTCATGGGAGTTTGAGCGGCAGCTGCGGTATCACGGCAGCCCGTGACAAAATGGGAGAAAAAACATGCTGAAATTTGATATCAACTTACTGTTTACCGTCATCAATGTCCTGATCCTGCTTTTTGTCGTCTGGAGATTTCTCTTAAAGCCGGTGCATCGGATCCTCGACCAGCGCCGGGAGGAAGTGGAGAAGGAATACCTGGACGCGCAGCAGGCGAAGGAACAGGCCGAGAGCGCCAAGGCGGAATATGACAAGGCCCTCGAGGGTGTATCCGAGGAGCGGGCCAGACTTATGGCGCAGGCGCAGGAGAAGGCAGGCAAAGAGTATACCCAGATCCTGGCGGGCGCGCGGGAAGAGGCGGAGACCATCATTTCCAACGCGCGCATCAACGGTGAGGAAGAGAAGCGCCGCCGCATCCAGATGGCCAATGAAGAGATCACCAATCTGGTGGCAGAGGGCACGGCCAAGCTGGTGACCGGCAGTGACAGTGCGGAGAATGACCTTGCGCTCTTTGACCGCTTCCTGGAGAAGGCAAAGGCGGAGCGCGATGAGGAGCAGGCATAGAAAAGCCGGACATAACCGGCTTGTGTAGCCATTTTTTGGCCGGAGGGAAAAGTTGAGCAAGAAGAGAAAAACACTGGCGGCTACCCTGCTCTATGTCACGCCTCCCACAGAGGAGCAGCTGCAGGGCATCCGTGAGTTTGTCTATGAAAAATATGTGGATGAGGATTACCGCAGGGAGGATATCCTTTTTACTTCCGAGCAGGACACTTCCCTCGGCGGAGGCTTCATCCTTCAGGTCGGCAACGAGGTCTACAACTGGAGTACCGAGGGCAGGATTTCGGCGCTGCGCCGGAAGCTCGACAAGATCCGTGACTCGGTCACGGAGGACCAGGACGTCGTCTCCATTATCCACACGACCATCCGCGAGTTTGAGCTGACCGCGAAGCAGCGGAGCATCGGACATGTCACCTATGTCGGCGACGGCATCGCGCATATCCAGGGGCTCAGCCACGCACAGTACGGGGAGATCATCCTCTTTGAGTGCGGGATCAAGGGTATGGTCCAGAATATCGAGGAGGATTCCATCGGTGTCATCCTCTTCGGCTCCGACCGTGAGGTCCGCGTCGGAAGCCGCGCCACCCGTATGAAAATGCGGGCCGGTGTCCCGGTGGGCGAGGATTTCCTCGGACGTGTGATCAATGCGCTCGGAGAGCCGATCGACGGGCGCGGCAAGATCGAGTCGGACGACTACTATCCCGTGGAGCGCCCGGCCCCCTCGATCGTGGAGCGCCAGCCCGTCTCGGTGCCCATGGAGACCGGTATCCTGGCCATCGATTCGATGTTCCCCATCGGGCGTGGCCAGAGAGAGCTGATCATCGGTGACCGCCAGACCGGCAAGACCTCCATAGCACTCGATACGATCCTGAACCAGAAGGACAAGGGCGTGATCTGCATCTATGTCGCGATCGGTCAGAAGAATTCGACCGTGGCCAAGATCGTCAACACGCTGCAAAATGCCGATGCGATGGACTATACCATCGTTCTGTCGGCGACGGCCGCGGATCCGGCACCGCTGCAGTATATCGCACCCTATGCCGGCACCGCCCTGGCGGAGTATTTTATGTCCCGGGGCAGGGATGTCCTGATCATTTACGATGACCTTTCGAAGCATGCCGTGGCCTACCGCGCGCTGAGTCTGCTGCTGGAGCGCAGCCCCGGACGTGAGGCATATCCGGGCGATGTCTTTTACCTGCACTCGAGACTCTTAGAGCGCAGCGCGCGACTGTCCGAGGCCTTCGGGGACGGCTCCATCACGGCGCTTCCGATCATTGAGACGCAGGCGGGGGATGTGTCCGCCTATATTCCGACCAATGTGATCTCCATCACCGACGGTCAGATCTATCTGGAGAGCGAGCTCTTCAATCTGGGCACCCGTCCGGCGGTGAATGTCGGTCTGTCCGTCTCGCGTGTCGGCGGAGCGGCGCAGACCAAAGCCATGAAGAAGGCGGCCGGCAGTATCCGTATCGATCTCGCGCAGTTCCGTGAGATGGAGGTCTTTACCCAGTTTTCCTCGGATCTGGACGAGGCGACCAAGTCCCTGCTGCATCACGGGCGCGTGCTGATGGAACTTCTAAAGCAGCCCCTCGGGAGACCCTTGAGCATGGCGGAGCAGGTGGTGACGCTGGTGGCGGCCAATCACCATGTCATGGAGCAGATAGGGCCCGAGCAGGTGAAGGATTTCCAGATGCGCATGCTGGATGATTTTGCACAGAACGCTCCCGCCATCCTCTCGGATATCGCGATCTCGAAGACGCTCGGCGAGGAGATGACGGACCGGATTGTGACACATGCGTCGAAATTTGCCGAAAGCTACCTTGCCGAAAGCAAGGCGGAAGAGACGGACGAAAAGGCGGAAGGTTAAGGCCGGAACGGACTGCATATGGCCAATTTAAGAGAAATATCCGCGCGCATCCGAAGCGTGCAGGATACCATGAAAATTACAAATGCCATGTACATGATCTCCTCGACCAAACTCCGCAAGGCGCGGAAGGACATGGAGGGGAATTCCCCGTACTTTCTCTATCTGCAGCGCATGCTGGCCCATATTCTGACGGAGCTGCCGATGACGGATCACGAATTTCTCGACCTGCGCCCGGAGAAAACCGGAAGCAAGCGGACCAAAGCAATCATCGTCATCACCGGGGACAAGGGGCTGTGCGGCGCTTACAACCACAACGTGCTGCATCTGGTGGAACGCGAGATGCAGGGGCCGGAGAAGCACCGGCTCTATGTGGTGGGCGAGGTCGGCAGACAGTATTTTGCGGCGAAGCACATTCATCTGGCGGGACAGTTCCGCTACACGGCACAGAACCCGACCCTGCACCGGGCGAGGGTCATCACCGAGACGCTGCTGGCGGACTTTCGGGCCGGCAAGGTGGATGAGGTCAGCATTGTCTATACGATGATGCCGAATGCCATCACCAGCGAGCCGCAGGTCATGCATCTGCTTCCCCTAAATCCGAAGGAGGTGAAGGGGCGGCTTCCGGGGATGGACGATCAGAAGGAGGGAGAGCTGAATTTCCAGCCCTCCGTGAAGAGTATCCTCGATCACCTGATTCCCGATCTGCTGGTCGGCTACGTGTACAGCGCCCTCGTGGACTCCTACTGCAGCGAACAGAATGACCGCATGATGGCCATGGACGCGGCGAGCCGCAGCGGTCAGACCATGATCCATGAGCTGTCCGTGGAGTACAACCGCGCGCGTCAGGCGATGATCACACAGGAGATTACCGAGGTCGTGGCCGGGGCAAAGGCACAGAAGAAAAAGAAGATGCAAAAGCAAAAGGAGGCCCTCAGAAAATGACAGGACCCGGAAATGTGGGAAAAGGTCATATCATCCAGGTCATGGGACCGGTCGTGGATGTGGAATTCGGGGAGGACTGTCTCCCCTTCATCAAGGATGAACTGACCGTGGAGGTCGGCGGAAAGCAGCTGGTCATGGAGGTCGCCCAGCACATCGGCGACGGCGTCGTGCGCTGCATTCTGCTGGGAGCCAGCGAGGGGCTGGCCAAGGACATGGAGGTCGACGCGCCCGGACATGGCATCACCGTGCCCGTCGGTCGTCAGACACTGGGGCGTCTTTTCAATGTACTCGGTCAGACGATCGATGACGGCGACGAGATCGACAGCGACCTGCGCTGGGAGATCCACCGCGAGCCGCCTTCCTTCGAGCAGCAGAGCCCCGTGGTCGAGATGATGGAGACCGGGATCAAGGTCATCGATCTGCTCGCACCTTACGCAAAGGGAGGTAAGATCGGCCTCTTTGGCGGCGCCGGTGTGGGCAAGACGGTGCTGATCCAGGAACTGATCACCAATATCGCGACAGAACACGGCGGATTTTCCGTCTTTACCGGTGTCGGGGAGCGTTCCCGCGAGGGAAACGATCTCTGGCGTGAGATGAAGGAATCCGGCGTCATCTCCAAGACCGCCCTGGTCTTCGGACAGATGAACGAGCCGCCCGGAGCGAGAATGCGCGTGGCGGAGACCGGACTTACGATGGCGGAATACTTCCGTGACCGGATGGGCCAGGACGTGCTTCTGTTCATCGACAATATTTTCCGTTATGTGCAGGCGGGATCCGAGGTCTCCGCACTGCTTGGGCGCATGCCCTCCGCGGTGGGGTACCAGCCGACGCTGGCCACCGAGATGGGAGAGCTTCAGGAGCGCATCACCTCCACCCGGCGCGGCAGTATCACCTCCGTGCAGGCGGTGTATGTCCCGGCCGATGATCTGACCGACCCAGCGCCCGCGACGACCTTCGCGCACCTCGATGCCACGACGGTTCTGTCCCGTAAGATCGTGGAGCAGGGCATCTACCCGGCGGTGGATCCGCTGGCTTCCTCCTCCCGTATCCTCGAGCCGGATGTCGTGGGAGAGGAGCATTATCAGACCGCCCGCAGAGTGCAGGAGACGCTGCAGAATTATAAGGAGCTTCAGGATATCATCGCCATCCTGGGCATGGACGAGCTCTCCGAGGAGGACAAGGTCACGGTCTATCGTGCCCGCAAGATCCAGCGCTTCCTGTCCCAGCCCTTCCATGTCGCGGAGGTATTCACCGGCGTTCCCGGCAAATACGTGCCCGTGCATGAGACCGTGCGGGGCTTTCGGATGATCCTGGACGGAGAACTGGACCAGATCCCCGAGGCAGCCTTCTTCAACGTGGGTACGGTGGAGGATGTGCTGGCCAAGGCGGAGAGCATGAAGAGGACAGAAGAGTCATGAGTGAGCGCTTCCGGTTGAAAATACTGGCAGCCGACAAGGTCTTCTACGAAGGGGAAGCCGTCAGTGTCACGATCCCCGTGGTCGACGGCTCGATGCAGATCCTGGCGCACCATGAGCCTATGGTCGTCGCCACGATCGAAGGCCTGGTGCAGCTGCGCGTGGATGAAAAACAGGAATATCCGCTGATCGGTGTCGCCGGCCTCGGCTTTACCGAGATCGGCCGTGAGGAAGTCGTCGTGCTGGTGGACTCGATCGAGCGCCCCCAGGACATCGATGAGGCGCGCGCGCGGGAGGCTCTGGCGCGTGCGCAGGAGCAGCTTCTCCAGGATCAGAGCATCCAGGAGTACAAGGTCTCCAAGGCTTCCGTGGCGCGGGCCATGCTGCGTCTGTCCGCGGTAGGAAAGCAGCACCACCCGCTGAGTCCCTTTGATGATTCCTCGTTCTATTAAGCTGGGGATTGTGGAATCCATAGGGATTGTGGTACAATACTTCTTTGGTGTGATGCACAAATTATTGACATAAGTGTAAGGAGATTTGTTATGAGTGAACAGAAAAAAGGCGGATGGCGCACGAATAAATGGATTCGCGCCGCAATTCCCGCACTGCTGCTTCATTGCAGCATCGGTACCGTGTACTGCTGGTCCGTTTTCAGCCAGGAGATCGCGGATTACATCGGATTTTCCAAGAGCTCCGTGGAATGGGCTTTCAGCTTTGCCATCTTTTTCCTGGGCATGAGCGCGGCCTTCCTGGGCAACGTGGTGGAGAAGGACATCCACAAGTCCTCGCTGATCGCGACCATCTGCTTTGCCACCGGTATGATCCTGACCGGATTCTTCATCTGGTACGGCGGCAGCCATCAGGGAAGCGTACTTGCGCTGGTCGGCATCTATGTGAGTTACGGCTTCATCATGGGCGTAGGTCTGGGTACCGGATATCTGAGCCCGGTCAAGACGCTGATGCTCTGGTTCAAGGACAATAAGGGACTGGCTACCGGTCTCGCCGTCGCAGGCTTCGGCGCTGCAAAGGCGATCGCAAGCCCGATCATGACCTCCATCCTGAAGTCGTCCGAGGGCGGTGTCTACAAGATGTTCTGGATCCTGGGCTGTGTGTATTTTGTCATGATGTTCATCGGTCATCTGATCCTGGCGAAGCCCGCCGACTGGCATGAGCCGAGCGGCGATGAGAAGAAGCCGGGCATCCTGGAGGTGCTTCGCACGAAGCCGATCACGAACTACATCGGTATCTGGCTGATGTTCTATATCAATATCACCTGCGGTCTGGCGCTGATCTCTCAGGAGAAGCCGATCGTCAAGTGCATCGGCCTCGTGGCATCCGCCGGTATCATTTCCTCGATCTCCGCGATCTTCAATGCGGGCGGTCGTCTCGGATTCTCCACCTGGGCGGATTACCAGAAGGACCGCAATACGATCTACAAGATCATCTTCATCCTGTCCATCGCCTTCACCGCACTGGTGATGGTGACCGGCGGTATCAAGAATGGCTACGGCAACGGTCTGCTGATCGCGCTGACCCTGTGCCTGATCATGGTCGTAAACGCAGGCTACGGCGGAGGATACTCCAATGTTCCGACGCTTCTGTCCGACCATTACGGAATGGGCAGCATCTCCGCGATCCATGGCATCACGCTTTCGGCCTGGGCCTTCGCGGGTCTGACCGGCAACCAGGTGGCTACCTACATCGTCAACCACACCGGTGAATTCATCGAGGTCGACGGCAACAAGGTGAACCCGGTCGGTTATCAGAATGTGCTTTACTTCACGCTGGTGATGTACATCATCGCGCTGGTTCTGTGCTTCGTCTTCGTCCGCCCGAGCGGCAAGGCAGCGCAGGAGAAAGCAGCCAAGTAAGCGGCAAAGGAAACAAGGTAAGTATAGTAAGCTATAGATGCATGACCAAAGGCTTCTTCGGTTTTCGGACCGAAGAAGCTTTTTTTGTATCAAAATTTTTT
>JAFYEE010000146.1 GCA_017544405.1 Lachnospiraceae bacterium | reverse complement strand
GAAAGAGATGCTCAAGGACATGGCGACCAATGTGACCGATTCCTACAAGGTGGTCAAGGACATGCTCGGGTTCGGCGAGGCCGAGGAGGAAGAGGAAGAGCTGAAGGATGCGCTGGATCTGGAGATCAAGGGCATCAAAGTCGAGAAGCGCCCCGAGAGCAGAACCGGCAGCAAGGCCCTGGACAAGGTCCTCACCTACGCCGAGAAGGCGAAGGGTGTCAAGGAGATGCTCGACGAATATCTCCTGAACAAGCCCGATCTGCTCGAGAAGGTGGACGGCTATATCGAATCCTATCTGGGAGGCTTCATCAGCACGCAGGGAATTGCGGAATCCTACGACAAGAAGGAGCTCTGGGTCCGCGAGAAGATGGACATCATCCAGAATGCCATGCTTCCCGAGGATGTCCGTAAGGCGCTGACGGACGTGATGGATACGGTTCTGGCCAGCGAGGAAAAGCTAAAGACCGTGGTACCATATCTGAGCGGCGCTACGGAGGTTCTGAACACCTTCGGCGGCATCGTGACCGCTGCGAAGAATATCCGCTTAATGAACAAAAAAGCGGCGGAGGCGAAGGAGGCCAAAGCCGGCGATGATCAGAAGATCGAGGCCATCGATGCGGAGCGCTTTGACCTGAAGCTGATCCGGGAAGCACAGAAGGACAATGTGGGCCTTTTGCGCGTCGGAAGCTCGCTGACCAAGAGCGATCAGGGCCGGAAGATCCTCGCCGGTGTCGGTCAGCTCGGAGAATTTGCGGCAAAATATGTCGAAGCCGTGCCGAAGCTGGACAAGATTATCCAGGAAGCCGTTCATGTGGCGGACTTCATCTGGAAGTGCATGGCGGATGATCAGATGATCTACCAGTACTACGGAGAGGCCGGCAACGATGTCCTGAAGAACATCGATCACGGACGCGAGATCATGATGGAGACCCAGGTCGGCAAGGAGTCCATGAATAAGGAGTCCGCACTCACCAAGAAGAACGACGGATCGATCGTGATGGATTCGCGCGCGTTTAACATCGTGCGAAATGCCCAGGGCTTCGAGCGCAGCGAGGAGCTTTCCGACTTTTTGAAGCTCGGGATGGTGCATTCCCTCCTGTTCTCCGCCAGCAGGTTCAATCCGCTGGAAGAGGCGCGCATCCTCGCCGAGTGCATCCTGACGATCCTCGGGCACAAGGACGATGTGGGCAAGACCGATACCGATACGGCGGTCAAGGTTTTCCGTCGTCTGCAGCAGTGAGGAAATGGCACGATTTGACAGATATAAGCACCGTTTTGGGAGTTGCTTTCGCGCGGATTATAGTATAATTACGCCGTAACCCAAATCCGAAGGAAAGATGAGGAAAAGGAAATGAACATTCGCGGACCGAAGGCACCGAAGGACCCTACGAAAAAAAGAGAAGAGATCTATCTGATGATCGACCGGGATATTGCGGGAACGCCCAAACCGGACGGTCGGATCAGCGACATCAACTTCATGGAAGGGCGCATGCGCAGCCAGATCGTCGGCATCTGCGACAAGATCGACCCGCAGATCCTGGACATGACCGAGCATGCGGATACGCTGGTCCGGCTCGTGCACAGCATCGGCGTGAGCTTCACGGCCGGCCACGAGGAATTTAAGAACGAGTCGCTGGATTTCACGATCCAGTTCTACGGCAAGACCGACAAATACAACACCGGGAGTAATATCACCGTGGACTGCCCCCTGAACGGGGAGGAGGTCCTGATCCCGCTCGCAGAGTGCGGACTGACCGAAGAGGATGACATCATCGGAGCCTTCCTCTTTACCTTCACCGGGCAGGAAACCTTTGCGAAGGTGACGCTGAAGTTCTATTTAAATGACGGATACCATGCCCCGGCGATCGAGGTGGATCCTCCCGTGGACTTTACCTCGCCGAACTATCAAAAAGCGCTGGATCGCTCCATCCTGAATGTCGGCAATACCTTCCGACTGAAGCGTGTGGTCGAGAAGGCGCGGCGCGGTGAGGACATCGTGATCGCGTACATCGGCGGCTCCATCACCCAGGGCGCCGGCGCGAAACCGATCAACGACCACTGCTACACCTATCTGTCCTACCGCGGCTTCTGCGACCTCTTCACGGGCGGCGATACTTCGCATGTCACCTATGTCAAGGCCGGTGTGGGCGGTACGCCCTCCGAGCTGGGCCTGGTCCGTTATGACAAGGATGTCCGCTCCTATGGCGCGACGGAGCCCGACCTCGTGGTCGTGGAATTTGCCGTCAACGACGAGGGCGATGAGACGAAGGGCGTCTGCTATGAGAGCCTGATCCGCATGATCGCGAAGAGCCCGAAAGCACCGGCGATCATCCTGAATTTTGCGGTATTCATGAACGACTGGAATCTGGAGGAGCGCCTGGTCCCGGTGGGAATGCACTATGATCTGCCCATCGTCTCCGACCGTCAGGCCGTGGTGCCCCAGTACGCGAAGGACACCGTGATCACCAAACGCCAGTATTTCTACGATATCTTCCATCCCTCCAACGAGGGACACCGGGTGATGGCCGACTGCCTGATCGAGCTCTTTCGGCGGGCGGATGCGGCACCTGCTTCCGACACGGATGTCGATTTTGCGAAGGAAGCGCTGCTGGGCGGTCAGTTTGAGGATCTGGAATTCTTTGACCGCAGCAATTACTCCAAATACTGCGAGATCGAGGCGACCGGATACGACGGGGAGGACCGTGAGCTGCAGGCGGTGGAGCGGAACATGGATCTGAGCGTGACGAAGGTCTTCGAGAATGTCTGGGCCAAGGAGGCATCGCCCTGTGCGAACTCCTTCCGGATGAAGATCCGTGCGAAGAACCTGATCCTCGTGATGAAGGATTCGGGCAATCCCGCGTTCGGAGCGGCAGATTTCCTTGTGGACGGCCGCGTCGTCAAGACCATCGATCCGCTCGAGGTCGGCTGGGCCCACTGCAATCCGCAGATCATGTTTGATGAGAAGGAATCCGCCGAGCACGTTCTGGAAGTCGTGCTGAAAGATGAGGCGAAAGCATTTACCATTCTCGGATTCGGCGTTACAATTTGATGGATGTCGGCTAAAAACGCACACATTACGCCAGGATGAGGGGATAATGACACAAGACCTGTGCGACTGAGGGAGAATTTATGAAATACTCCGACGGAAAACCATACAAAGTGATCGCGGTATGCATGGCGAAGTTCAACAATTCCGAGGAAACGGAGTTCATCTCCGATTTCCATAAGGTCTGTGTGCGCAACAATTTCAAAATGTTTATCTTTTCCTCTCTCGAGGATTTCTATTTTGAAAATGTGTTTGACCGTGCGGAGGAGCAGATCTACAGCCTGATGGAGCCGGAGAAATTTGACGCGGTGGTCATCAGCTCACTTTCCTTTAAGCGGGACGGGATCGCCGAGCGGATCGCCGAGCGCGTCCGGAAGGCTGGTGTGCCGTGCATTTCCCTGGTCCGTCCGATCGAAGGGTGCATCAACATCCGGTTCAATTTCAAGGACTCCTTTGAGGAAGTGGTGCGCCACGTCGTCGAGGTACACAAGCCGAAGCATATCAACTTTATCGCCGGCCTGAAGAATAATATTTTCTCCGATCAGCGACTGGAAGTATTCAAGAAGGTCCTGCGGGAGAACAATATCCGCGTGGAGGGAGACCGGATCGACTGGGGCGATTTCTGGGAAGAGCCCACCGACAAGGTAATGGAGCGGTTTCTGGCCTCGGGCAAGCCGATCGATGCCATCATCTGCGCGAACGATTTCATGGCGATGGAGGTGTGCAGGAAGCTGAAGGAGGCCGGACTGCGCGTGCCGGAGGATGTCATCGTCGCCGGATTTGACGGTGTGGATCTGGAAAAATATCATTATCCGAGGCTCTGCACCTCCTATGTGGACAATGCGAAGATGGCGGAGATGGTCGTGACCATCCTCAAAAACATCTTTGACGGGAAAGAGATCGAGCCGGAATACATGCTGGGATGCACCTTCCGCGCCGGACAGTCCTGCGGATGCCACCGGAAGGAAGTGGCGCTGGAGGAAGTCGACCAGATCAGCCAGAAGCTCTTCCATGTGGCCAAGCATGAGAAGATCATGATCAGCCGTGTGGAGGAGATGTACACCAAATTCTACGAGCTGGGGCACTTCGAGAATCTGCCCATGATTTGGGACTGGCTGGTATATTACATCAACCAGTTTTTCGGCGGGGATTTCTGGCTGGCGCTGAATGTGGATTTCCTGAGTCCGCAGATGGATCTCTGGCCGAATCTGCGCCCACTCGGGCAGATGACGCCGCACCACTATTACACCGATGAGCTTCGGATCCCGGTCGAATGCGTGAATCAGCAATTCACCTCCGGCAATGTGATCACGAGAGAAGAGCTGATCCCGGATTTTGAGGAGGCCATGAGCCGGAGCACGCTCTTTTGCCTGATGCCGCTCTATGTACAGGAAAGTACGGTGGGATACGCGGTCTCCGCATTCGATCCGGAAGGCTTTGAATTCTCCATGCTGTATTCCTTCGTGATCAATCTGCGGAACGTGATCCAGATGCACAAGTACCGGATCGATCAGATGAATCTCTACAGCACGGATCAGCTTACCCGGCTCTTCAACCGCAAGGGCTTCTACAATCATATGGGAGCCTATATCGCGGGAGCCAGAAGCCGCGGGGAGGAGCTCTGCCTGATCTCCGTCGATATGAACTGGCTCAAGCATACCAATGATACCTTCGGTCATGCCGAGGGGGATTTCGCGATCTCCAAGGTGGCGCAGGTACTTCAGTCAGCGGCCGACAAGTCGAGCATCCTCACGCGTTTCGGCGGAGACGAATTTGCGGTGGCATTTGCCGCGCAGAATGCAGCCGAGAAGGCGGAGGAAGTCATTGCCCGGATCCTGCGGGATCTCGATGCCTTCAATCAGTCGAAGGTCAAACCGTACCCGCTGTCTGTCAGCTATGGCTATGTCGTACATGTGCCGGATGATGATTATCCTCTGGAACGCTTTATCCGTGAGGCAGACCGGGCGATGTACGAGAATAAGGCAAAATATAAGGAGACGCATACCTGGGATCCGCTCCCGGCCGCCGCACCCGGATCGGATGCGCAGGAAGAATAAAACCACAGAGCATGAAACTGTTTGTCAGAGATAAAAGTTTTTATATCAAGGCTGCCACTCTGGCTGTTCCGATCGCGCTGCAGAGCGTAATATCCATCGGAGTCAATCTGGCAGATAACATGATGGTCGGTGCCCTCGGAGAGACAACCCTTTCCGCCACGGCACTGGCCAATCAGTTTGTCAGCATTTTTCAGATCTGCTGCATGGGTCTGGGGATGGGGGCCAGCGTTCTCACGGCCCGCTTCTGGGGGATGAAGGACATCGGCTCCCTGAAAAAGGCCCTGACCCTGATGCTGCGCCTCTGCGCCGTCCTTGCCATCATGTTTTTTACGATCCCGACGATCTTCGTTCCGACGGGGATCATGAAGCTCTACACGAAGGATGCCGCCGTCGTGGCGGAGGGGATCCGCTATCTGAAGTGGATGGTTCCCTGCTTTCTGCTGCAGGGGCTTGCGCTGACCAGCACGATCGTGCTGCGCAGTGTCGGCAAGGCCAATATCCCTTTGATCTCCTCGATCGGAGCTTTCTTCATCAACATCTTCTTCAATTATATTTTTATCTTCGGAAAGCTGGGCCTGCCCGCCTTCGGGATCGAGGGCGCGGGCATCGGAACGCTCATTTCCAGGCTCTTTGAATTTAGCACGATCTGCGGGTACATTCTCCTGGTCGACAAGCACATCGGCTATCGCGTTCGGGATTTTCTGAGCCCCTGCGCCGATCTGCTGGGCACCTATATCACCATCAGTCTGCCCGTCCTCGTTTCCGATACGCTCCTCGCGCTGGGCAATTCCGCGGTCGCCATGGTCATGGGACGCATCGGCAAGAATTTTGTCGCTGCCAATTCCATCACGGTCGTGACGCAGCAGCTCAGCACGGTGCTCATTCAGGGCATCTGTCAGGCGAGCTGCATCGTGACCGGCAATACCCTCGGTGAGGGACACCGGCAGAAGGCGATCGACGAGGCCTGGACCTTCCTGGGACTGTCCATGGTGATCGGACTCGTCGGCGGCGGGATCATCCTCCTGATCAGCGGCCCGATCATCGGACTTTACAATATCACGGAGGAGACAGCGGCGATCGCGCAGCAGCTCATGCAGTCCATCGCGCTGATCATCGTCTTCCAGTCCATGAACAGCATTCTCACGAAAGGGGTGCTGCGCGGCGGAGGGGATACGAAGTTCCTCATGGCGGCGGACATTCTGTTTCTGTGGATCCTCTCGGTGCCGCTCGGCGCGCTGGCCGGCCTCGTGTGGCATCTCGACGCCTTCTGGATCTACTTTTTCCTCAAGATCGATCAGATCGTTAAATCCGTCTGGTGCATTTTCCGTTTAAAGAGCGGCAAATGGATCAAGACCTTCCGGGAAGAATGACTATGACGAAGACAAAAATAGATAAGGAAGTGTTCTACCGGCACCTGTGGGCGCTGGCACTTCCCATTATGTTCCAGAGCCTCATGCTGGCTTCCGTGGCGGCCGGAGACGCGCTGATGCTCGGGCGGATCGCCCAGGATCAGATGACGGCCGTGTCACTTGCAACCCAGATCCAGTTTGTCCAGAACATGTTTCTCTCCGCGGTCACGGCTGCGGGCGCGATCCTCGGCGCACAATACTTTGGCAAGGGCGACCATGATACGATGCGCGAGATCTTTAACCTGATGTTGAAGTTCTGCGCTCTGATCAGTCTGCTCTTTTTTGCTGCCTGCCAGTTTCTGCCCGGGGCGCTGATGCAGATTTTTACCGGGGATCCGGATCTGATCCGGATCGGCTGCACCTACCTTCGGATCGCCGGCTGGTCCTACCTTCTGACCGGGATCTCCCAGAGCTACCTGACGATGATGAAGGTATCGGATCATGTCACGCCCTGCGCGCTCATCAGCTCCTTTGCCGTGGTGGCGAATATCGGCCTGAACGCAGTCTTTATCTTCGGGCTTCTCGGCGTCCCCAGAATGGAGGCGGCCGGGGCGGCGCTCGCCACGACCCTCGCCCGCGTGATCGAGCTGGCGCTGTGCCTGATCCTTTCCGCCGGACCGAACTATCTGAAGCCGGCATGGAACCGGATGTTTTCCCGGAACCGGCTGCTTATGCGCGATTTTCTGAAGCAGTGCTTCCCTCTGCTCGGAGGCGGGCTTCTGTGGGGCGTGGGCTTTACGTCCTACACCGCGATCGTGGGACATATGGGTTCGGATGCGGCGGCTGCCAATTCCGTGGCCGCGGTGATCCGCGATCTCATCTGCTGCGCCTGCAACGGCGTGGGTACCGCAGCCGGCATCATGGTGGGCAATGAGCTCGGGGCCGGACATCTCGCGATGGGCAAGGCTTACGGCATCAAGCTGAAAAATATCTCCTGGGTCATCGGCTTTGTCTCCACGGGCATCATCCTCGCGCTGATCCCGCTGAGCCACCGGATGGTCCTGCTGACCGATGAGGCTCATGCGTACCTCACCGGCATGATGGTGATCATGTCGGTCTACATGATCGGAAGATGTGTAAATACCGTGACGATCAACGGTGTCCTGGACGGCGGCGGAGATACGATCTTTGACATGTACAGCCTCGCCGTATGCATGTGGGGCATCGCGATCCCGCTGGCACTTCTCGGGGCCTTTGTCTTCCACTGGCCCGTTCTGTGTGTCTATGCCTGCACCTGTCTGGACGAAGTCGGCAAGCTCCCCTGGGTGATGCTGCGCCTTCGCAAGTACAAATGGGTACAGGATCTGACCCGCTAAAATCCCAAATCTTAACAAAATATAAAAAAGCACACCAAACTAAAATTAAGTACGTCGATACTTTTCCGCTCCCCGATGATAATGGTAGCGTAACTGAAAATCTCTTTTGGGGAGGAAAGGAAATGAGACTAGGAAAAGTGTCGAAACGAATCATGGCGCTTTGGCTGGGTTTGCTGATGATCTTCTCATCCGTGAATCTGGCGGCTCCGCTGGACGCAGCGGCAGCAGGCGCCGAACAGGTACCCTTCGGACAGGTAGTGGAATACCATGCCGATACGGATACCATTGGTGTCGTGTGGGGCGCGGACGGGGTATATTCCGCGTACACCGTGACCATCCGTGGGGTGGATACGACGGATCCGTACGAGGACGTGCAGGCGGATCAGCTCCTCGGTTACCACAATTATCCGTCTCTGACCGGCAGCTATGAGCCGGGGAAGACCTATCAGGTTTCCATTCAGGGTCAGATGGACGGAGAGCTCTCGGCTCCTGCCGAGGGACAGGTGACCCTTCCGGGAGATGCGGTATCTCCCGAGCTTCCGGAGGATCCGGAGACTGAAGACCCGCAGGAGCCGGGTCAGGGCGGCCAGACGGAAGGTGTGGAGGACGCCATCGATTTTGAACAGCTCGAGACCGAGCTCTATGTCGGAAGTGACTGGGCGGGCGCTTCGGCGACCATGACCGAGCAGGGAACCCGCGCGGTCCTGAATGCGGCCAACCTGGGATGGGCCAACAGCGAGTGGGCCATCCAGTACATTCTCAAGAACATTCGGTTCAAGGATAACACCACCTATACGGTGTCGTTTGATGCGACGGCCGATGTGGACAAATCCTTCTTCCTGAAGCTGGACGATGTGGTCGGCTTCATCGCGGAGGCTGTAACGCTGAAGGCGGGCGAGACCCTGCACTACAGCAAGACCGTAGACTGCGGGACCTTTGACGCGGCAAAGCCCTTCCTGTTCTTCGCCTTCGGTCAGATGGCGGGTGAGCAGGTAGCCACCGGCGGACAGATCACCATCGAGAATCTCGTGATCCGGGATGCGGATGGCAACCTCGCCGAGATCGGTGCGACCGAACAGCCCTCCGCCGAGATCGGAAAAGAGTATGATTTTTTCGCAGACAATACCGCAGGCGATTTTGCGGATCCGGGCCTTGCGAAAGACGGCTATACGCTGGTCTGGAACGACGAGTTTGACGGCAATTACAATGGCGCGGAAGTGGACGCCGAAACCGGACTGAACCTGAACAACTGGGCGTATCAGCTCGGCGACGGTACCACCGACTGCGGCAACTACGGCTGGGGCAACAACGAGCTTCAGTCCTATACAAAGAACCGGAAGAACATCTCGGTCAACGAGGACCTGACCGGAGACGGACAGGCGGACGGACTGCTTCGCATCACCGCCTCCTACGAGCCCGGCTATGTATACGCCGGCGAAGGTGCCAAGAATTACACCTCCGCCCGGATCCGTACCACGAAGCCCGGCGAGACCCTGTTTACCACGACCTACGGCTATATCGAGAGCCGTATCTCCCTGCCCGCAACGCAGGGTGCATGGCCCGCTTTCTGGATGCTGCCCGAGAGCACGAGCATCTACGGCGGATGGCCGGTATCCGGTGAGATCGATATCCTGGAGACCTGCGGCAACCGTCTGACGGATGCCTGCTCCACCCTCCACTGGGGCGTTCCTTCCCATGTGTACAAGGGAAGCGGCTATGTGGATCTGAATTCCGACTTTACGTACTTCCATACCTATGCGGTCGACTGGGAGCCGGGCAAAATGACCTGGTACTATGACCGTGAGCCGATCTACACGCTCAGCAACTGGGAGAGCGCCATCAGCGGAGCTTCCGATTCCCTGAGCTACGATGCACCTTTTGACGCACCGTTCTACATGCTGCTGAATCTGGCAGTGGACAGCGGTCAGTTCGGCGGAGCAGCAAACAAGGCTGCTTTCCGGGATGATATCAACATGTACGTGGACTATGTCCGCGTCTATCAGAAGAGCGAAGGATATCCTGCTACCGCGGATCGCAGCGCTTCCGGGGATGCTGCTGCCGATTGGGCGGATTACGCGGGTGTCAACCAGATCGCGGATATCGCTGCGGATGCTCTGGCTGTCTGCGAAGGCGGCGGCATGAACGACAGCGCCTCCGATGCTTCGAAATGGTATCTGTCCTACCAGAGCGATGCGACCGATGCAACCCTCGAGCGCTTCGCGGATGCGGACGGACGTACCTGGGCGAAGGTGGGTGTCAACACCCCCGGCGGACAGGACTATTCCGTACAGCTGATCGGCCATTACAATGCGAAGGCCGGCTATGTATATCGCGTATCCTTCGACGCATATGCCGATGGTGCGCTGGTCGGAAAAAATGTGAACTGTGATTCCAAGGAATGGGCAGGATGGAGCACCTACGGCATCCAGTCCGTGAAGCTGACCGACAGCCCTGCTTCGTATTCCTACACCTTCGCGCAGAGCGAGGATTTTGACAACTGCCGGATCGAGTTCAATCTCGGTGCATCGGCCTCCGGACATGTGTATATCTCCAATACCCGTGTGGAGATCGTGGATCCTTCCGTGCTCGGTGAGAGCCAGGGAGCACGCGCACCTCTGGGCAACGGCAATTTGATCTACAACGGCAGCTTTGATCAGGGCCGGGAGCACCTTGGCTACTGGAACGTGGCAGAAGGCACGACCGCTCTGGTTCCCAGATACACCACCGAAAAGCTTGCGGACGGCGATGTCTCGGTCAAGGATGTCGCATCCATCACCGGGCCCGAGCAGCTGGAAGGCGGCATCAAGTACTATGAGCGCAGAGCACAGATCAGCGGCGCGGAGGGCAAGGCACCCCGCATCTTCCAGCCGGATCTGAGACTGAATGCGGATACCTACCAGGTAAGCTTTGATCTCTACAGTGCGGAGGATACCTATGTCAAGGCGTCCATCTATACCTGTGAGAACGGCGTCCTCGGCGAAGAGCTCGGAAGCGCGAAGGCTGCTTACAAGGCGGCGGACGGCGTAAAAGAGCTCCACCTGTCCTTCGATACAAAAGAGGATGCGCAGCAGGCTGCGCTGGTCATCACCTTTGCCAAGGGTTCTGTCGTACAGCTGGACAATGTCTTTATGAAAGGTGCCCATCAGGCCTCTTCCGTGGAGGAACATCCTCTGAAGGCGGACGCCGTATGGGTCGGAGACAACGGAGCCGGCACCGGACTTTCCCTGAGCAGTGATCAGGGCACCACGAGCCTCTCCGGCATCGTGAGCGGCGGCAACTGGTATGCACCTCAGATCATTTCGCCCGACTTCGGACTGACGGCCGGAATGCAGTACACCCTCAGCATGAAGGTGAAGATGGAAGGCTCTTCCAACCGGACCTTCGAGTACATCATCCAGGAGAATGCGGGAAGCTGGCATGTCTTCGACGGAGATAAGCATCAGCTGACCTATGATCCCGCACAGGCGGACGAGGACGGATTTGTCACCTATACCCGGACCTTTACCGCAGATGCGACGATCCCCAATGTACATTTTGTCTTTGGATGCGGCAACAGCGGCGCAACCGGAGACCTGACCTTCCTCTTCCGCGACGTAACCCTTGATCTGGTTGCGGGAAATGCAGGAGAAGAAGGGGAGATCGGCGATGACGGTGCCGACATAAGCGACGACCTTTTCCGGGACGACGACGCTACGCCGGACACTCCGGACGATCCCGACACGCCGGATGATCCTGACACGCCGGACGATCCCGACACCCCGGATCAGCCTGACACTCCGGACGATCCCGACACGCCGGACGATCCCGACACTCCGGATGATCCTGACACGCCGGACGATCCCGACACTCCGGATACGCCCGATACGCCGGACGATCCCGATACCCCCGATACCCCGGATCAGCCTCCGGTGATCGACGATCCCGATACCCCGGATCAGCCTCCGGTGATCGACGATCCCGATACCCCGGATCAGCCTCCGGTGATCGACCAGCCCGACGAGCCGGATACGCCGGATACCCCGGACGTTCCGACCCAGCCCGAGAAGCCGCAGAAGCCTTCCCTTGTGAAGCAGGTGGTAAAGCAGGTCTGCAAACAGCTTGCGACCATCAGCCGGGTGATTCCGGTCCTGAAGCCTGTGATCAAACCGGTTCAGAAGCTTCTGAAGAGTATTTTAAGCTGGTTCTGAATCCGGCCGGATGCATGAAAATGCGATCCAACCTTTAAACAACAAAGACTCCTTCGGAAGAGTGATTTCGAAGGAGTCTTTTCGTTTGATCTGAAAATATGCGGAAGAAAAAAAGACGCAGGGGAAATAAGATTCTGAGATTGCGATTATGGCCGGCTGCCCTTATGATATAAGGTAGGGCCTGAAAACGAAGCGAAAAAGTAGGACATAACTTCAGGCGCGGAGGAAAAAGAAAATGGTGGCGTTTCTGACAAGCTCTTTCATTCCCTATACGCGGGTTCCGGGAAAAAAGACCCCGCTCATGGATGAAAACGGCTTTCGGGAAAATCTGAAAAAATACTGGCCGGAGCATGCGCATTTTCTGTTCATCGTGTCGGATCCGGAGGATGCGGTCCAGACGCAGCGCGCCGTAGCGCAGGTCGTGGGAGCCTTCACGGATAGCGGATTTCTGTCGGAGGATGTGACGATCCTCGACCGGAGCAACAGCAGCCGTGCGGCGCAGCTCGTCCGGGAGGCAAACGTTCTGTATCTCTCCGGCGGTCATGCGCCCACGGAAAATGCGTTTATCGGCGAGATCGGTCTGCGGGAGCTTCTGAAGGATTATCAGGGACTGTTCATCGGTCTCTCCGCAGGGGCGCTCAATGCGGCGGACGAGACCCTTCAGATTCCGGAACTTCCGGGAGAAAGCCTGGATCCCGCTTTCCCGGTGCATCTTCCGGGGCTTGGCATCACCTCTTTGCATATCGTCCCGCATGCCGCGTATTTTCGCACGCTGACCCTGGATGGCAAGTCCTACTACGATGACATCCTGCTTCCGCTCAGCCACGGAAACCGGATCTACTTCATCGACGATGGTTCCTACTTTCTGATCGATGACGGTGTCTGCGAATTTTACGGGACCGGCGAGATCATAGAAGACGGCGCGGTCCGCAGGATCTCCTCCGTGGTGGAGCCGGAGATCTGGAAAGCAGTCATGGCGCAGGGATACGGGTGCGCATTTGTTCTGGACAGCGAGACCGCGAGCATCGAGTTCAAACATATCAGCCCCTTCCTGAAGCAGATCGGCATCTCTCCGGCTAAGATCCGGGACTTCCAGGCTTTGATCCGGATCCTCTCGGAGCGTCTGGTGGTGGAGGAGGAGAAGCAGCCGGTCATCGACCAGACGTCGATGGAGTGCATCTTAGGGGAAGTGGCGCGATTTGGCTCTTTTTCGAGGACCGTGCACTTCATGCGCAAGAGCGTCCGCAATTCCGCGGATCTGCGCATACGGAGGATCGGAGACAATCTGTTCGGATACATTTTCAACATTACCGAGGCCATCGACCGGGACTGGATGACAGATATTTTTTCCCGCACGGGCTTCATCCGGGAGCTGGAAAACTTCCTGAGCGAGACGGAAGACCCGACGCGCTATTCCCTGATCTACACCAACATCAAGGGCTTCAAGACGATCAATGATCTCTTCGGACAGCAGTCCGGAGACATGGTTATCTTCACGGAGAAGGATGCCGTGTATGAAGCCTTTGATCCGGTTTTCATCGGCCGTCTGGAGAATGACCATTTTATCCTTCTCGTGGAAAACAGCCATATCTCCGAGGAAAAGTTCCGGAGTCTGGCCCAGCTCACCTATACCGAGAAATATAAAAAATACACATTTACGATCCGGTGCGGACTGGCCCGGATACTCTCGAGAGACGAGCAGGGAAGTGATCTGATCGACCGCGCGCGCATGGCAGAGAAAAACATTCGCGATGAATCGGCCAGAAACTGGGAGAAATTCGAGGCGAAGACCCTGGAGATCTACACCCGCAACGGAGAATTCGTCTCCGAGCTGAGTGATGCCGTAAAAAGCGGAGAATTCAAGACCTATTATCAGCCGATCGTTGACACGCGTTCGCGGAAAATCGTGACCGCCGAGTCCCTGATCCGCTGGGAGCACCGCCGCCTCGGGCTGATCCCGCCCGCGGAATTCGTCCCGCTTTTCGAAAAAGAAGGGAAGATCCCCATTCTCGATACGTTCATGCTGAAAAACGTCGAGGCCTTTCAGTCGGGCCGTTTTGCGGAAGGAAAGCATATCGTTCCCGTGTCGGTCAATCTCTCGCGGATCGATTTCTTTGATACCCTTCTTCTTGAGGATATACGGACGCTTCTCGCGTCCTCGACGATGCCCGCCGACATGGTCAAGCTCGAAGTGACGGAGTCGGCCTATGCGGACATCGAGGAGCGCGCGATCGGTTTCCTGCGGGATATGAAGGCAATGGGGGTCAAGATCCTGCTGGACGACTATGGCTCCGGAATGTCCTCCCTGTCCACGCTGGAGACCTTTGCATTCGATACCGTCAAGCTCGACAAGGGCTTTATCCGGAAAATCGGAAAGAGCAGCATCGCGGAATCCATCATCCGCTCCACCATCAAGCTCTCCCATGACATCGGGAGCGATGTCATCGCCGAGGGCGTGGAGACCGAGGAACAGGTGGCCTTCCTGCAGGATGCGGGCTGTGAGATGATTCAGGGTTATTATTTCTATAAGCCGATCCCGCAAGAGGCTTTTGCGGGGCTTCTGGACAAGGAGACCCTGCAGGGATAAGCAGACGGTCCGTCACTCGCCCGTAAGCACCGGGATTTGCGCGTAATGATCAAAAAGCTGCGGCTCATGCGACGCGGCCAGATCGGGAAGCGCATCCAGCAGGAAACGGTAATAATCCTCGCTCAGGATCAGATCCGATGCCTTCAGTCGGCTTCGGACCAGCTGGTTCACGGAGCTGACATAGGTGTCGATTTCTTCCTTTGTCCATGCGGCGTAGGGTCCATCCGGATCGCGGAGCGTAAACTTTTTGCCGTAGGACCGATAGGTTCCGATGTCCGTCATCCAGCTTTTGGAGGCCATGATGACGACACGGTCCGGCGCGTCCGAGAGGATATCCCGCCCGGCGAGGAGTCTGGAATCGTAGTCCAGCCCCATGAGATTTGAGACGGTCGGCAGGATATCGATCTGGGAGCAGACGGCGGAGACCGGTACCGGCTCTGTCATGGACGGAGACCATATGATCAGAGTATTGCGGTAGACTTCAAAGTCTGCCGCTTTTTCGTCCAGACTCTGCAGCGTGTCGATCCCGTAGCTGCGACCGGTGAGCTCTTCGATGATATCGATATCAAAGTACGGGATATGATCCGGAGCCAGCACAAAAAGCGTGTGATCCGCCATCCCGCGCTGCGTCAGCTCGTCCACCAGATATTGCAGGGCATATTCGAGCTCCAGATT